>JADFIH010000212.1 GCA_022566715.1 Pseudomonadota bacterium
GTATCTTCGCCGATGCTTGTGAAATCAAGTTCGATACTAGGGTGAATCAAAGTTGCCAGGCGGCACCCAGCGTCGATGAGCCGTTTTGAAACTTGCCGCCGCATCGTCGTCGTCCTGTACACATTATTGAAAAACCAAGTATTGGCTATGTTCAACTCCGCCAATTGGCTGCCGTCCGCGATGATGCGATGCTGCATGAAGACGGCACCTAGTTTTTCCAAAGTATCATCTACGAATCCTGCAATCTCCCAACGTGGCTCGACAGAGTTAATCGCGTAGATCAATTTGACAATATCGGGATAGCCAGCACCGTAGAGGATCAGACGTTCGGACAATTTTGGCCCTTTCAGTCCACGTGGAAAGCCTACTTGCTATGATATACTCTTTGAAAAAGCGACGAAAGTCTTATTCGAAAAGTTTCCATTTTCGGAAGTCACGATGGCTCGACGTTCAGCGTCCACGACGGCCCAGCTTACAACTTTGGCGCGAGCCGCCTTGTCGACTGGGAATGGTCCCGTTCAGGATGCGTACGCTCGAATCTTCCTGAACGCACCATGGCGGCAGTTGCTTCCGGTCGTGCAGACCCGCGTCGCTCGTTGGCCATGGATCCGGGAACTGCTTGTCAATGTTGGGGCACGGATGTGTTTTTTCGATGAGTTGTTCCGTGACGCGACGAGCAAGGGGATCGATCAATTCGTGATTCTGGGAGCCGGCTTTGATTCCCGCGCCATTCGCCTCGCGCGTCATGCGTCGCGGTTCTTTGAGGTGGATCACGCTGCAACACAAGACCGCAAGAAAACACTCCTGGCCAAGCAGCAGCAGTCGTCCTCGGCGCTCTACGTCACCGTCGATTTTGCACACGACTCGTTGGCCAGCCGCAGCGCCAGGGCGAGGCGCTTGTCGGCGGGATCGAGCCCGACCTCGCGCACCTTGTCAGGGTCGATGCCTGCGCTGGGCGAGCCCCAGGCGTAACCGGCCAGCGCGCCGCCCACGTCTTCCGACAGGCCGAGCGCCTTGGTCACCTCGCGGATGGCGCTGCGCCAGCGGTAGGAGATGATGGTGGCGGTCATGCCGGCGCGGTGGCGGCCGTATTTCTCGTAGATGTACTGGATCACCTCTTCGCGCCGCTCGTGCTCGAAATCGACGTCGATGTCGGGCGGCTCGCCGCGTTCGGCGGAGACGAAGCGCTCGAACAACAGATCGATGCGGTCAGGATCGACCGCCGTGATGCCGAGGCAGTAGCAGACGGCGGAGTTCGCCGCCGAGCCGCGCCCCTGACACAGAATTTTCTGGCTGCGCGCGTAGCGCACGATGTCGTGCACGGTGAGGAAGTAGGGCGCGTATTCGAGTTCGCCGATCAGCCCGAGCTCGTGCTTGAGCATGGCCTCGACCTGTTCGGACACACCCTCGGGATAGCGCTCCGCCGCGCCGATCCAAGTGAGCCGTTCCAGTTCCTCCTGCGGCGTGCCGCCGCCGGGCGGCGTCTCCGCCGGATACTCGTAACGCAATTCGTCGAGGCTGAAGCTGCACGCCTCGGCGATCTCCGCCGTGCGGGCAATGGCGGCGGGATCGCCGCGGAACAGGCGCGCCATTTCCCCGGGCGATTTCAGGTGGCGCTCGGCGTGGCCGTGCAGGCGATAGCCCGCCTCCTCGATGGTGCAGTGCTCGCGGATGCAGGACAGCACGTCTTGCAAGGGCCGGCGCGCCGGCACGTGGTAGTGCACGTCGTTGGTCGCCACCAGCGGCGTGGCGCAGGCGCGGGCGAGATCGCCGAGGCGGGCCAACCGGCGCCGGTCGTCGCCCCGGTACAGCCGGTGCGCCGCGAGGTAGCAGCGTTCGCCGAAGCGTTCCTTCAACGCCCGCAGGTCGGCGGCGAAGGGGGCATCTTCATCGAGGGAGGCGAGCGATTCGTCCAGGCCCACGGGCGGCAGGGCGATGACGATCAGACCGTCGCCGTGGAGGAACAGATCATCGCGCGTGAGTTGGCATTCCCCCTTGGGCGCGCGCCGTTTGCCGAGCGTGAGCAGGCGCGACAAGCGGCCATAGGCGGCGCGGTCGGTGGGATAGACGAGCAGGCTGAGCCCATCCTCGAGGTCGAGGCGGCAGCCGACGATGGCGCGGATGCCGGCCTGCTTGGCCGCGGTGTGGGCGCGCACCACCCCCGCCAGCGTGTTGCGGTCGGTGATGGCGATGGCCGAATGGCCGAGCGCGGCGGCCGTCTCCGCCAGTTCCTCGGGATGCGAGGCGCCGCGCAGAAAGCCGAAGTTTGTGGTGACCTGGAGTTCGACGTAGGGCACGGCTACTACAGCTAATAGCTATTAATATTGACAACTAGATAGCAATACGCTATATATTCCGCGTGCTGACCGTCAGGTTCAAGCGGACCCCCCTGCGGGTTCTTCGCCGCATGCAGCCAAAAGCAGCACAACAGATTCGCGCGCGGATATTGGCGGTGGCCCAAGACCCGTCGAGCCCGGGCCTTGATGTCAGGCCGTTGACCAACCGCCCGGGATTCCGGCTCCGTGTCGGAGATTGGCGGATCATTTTCGATATGGACGCCACCACTTTGGAGGTGCTGGCGATCGAAACACGCGGCGATGTCTACAAACCACGCAAGCGCAATTAGGAGCGCACGATGGTCAAGAGTAAGAGAAGTAAAACGAACGGCGACATGCCGGTCCAAATAATCACCGGACGTGACGGCAAACCGGCCTTCGCTGTTGTGCCATTCGAAGCGTTCTCCACATTGTTGACCTACGCACGCAAGGGAGCGAATGAAAACTCGGACGGTTTTGGACCGTTGGAAGAATTGGAGTGGGACTGGAATAGACTTGCTGCAAACAATGACGAAGATGTCGCCGTCTATGACGATGCGAAGGCACGCGAGGAAGAAAGCTTTCCGCTGGAGATCGCCGACCGGATGATCGGCGGCGAAAATCCGATCAAGGTGTTTCGCGAATACCGCGGCCTGACGCAGAAACAGTTGGCCAAGAAGACCGACACGTCCGCCGCCTATCTTTCCCAAATCGAAACCGGTCGGCGTACCGGGTCGATCAAGCTGCTGCGCCGTTTGGCCGGCGCGCTCAACGTTGAAGTCGAAGACTTGATTTGATTGCTCTTCGCGTAAAGAGTCCGCGCTGTCCGTTTGCGGCCGCGACCGGTAATCCGAAGGCTCACCCACTGCCAGCACTTCCTCAGGCAAAGATGCCGTGCAGGTACCAGCGCGGGGCCTCGCAGGACTGATCGGGCCGGTAGAGGCCGTTGCGGTAGAGCCAGAAGCGGCCGCCGTCCATGTCCTCGACGCGGTAGTAGTCGCGCGTCAGCGCCGAGTCGGGCATGCCGGCCCCGGCGGGCGGGCTTGCACCGAAGGCCTCCTCCCACCATTCGGGCGCGATGCGCTCCGGCCCGTCGGCCCGCGCCACCCGGTGCACGACGCGGCGCCAGCGGAACATCACCGGCGGGTCGTCCGGCACCGGCGCCATCGCCTCCACCGGCTGGGGCGGGTGAAACAGGGACACGGGCCGCGGCCGGTTGACGAACCAAACCGGGCCGGAGCCCCAGGTCCGCCGCCGCCCACCGCGCCCGGCCTTGAGCACCGGCACGGCGTACACCGCGCGTTCGGGCAGATGGCTTTCGTGCGCGGCGAGCCGCACCACGTTGGCGGCGCCAAGCCGGTTGGCGAGCTGGTCGACCAGCGGGCTCATGCGCGCCTCGGGCCCTTCATCCGGAGCGATTTGACCCGCCGCGGCGCGGCGGCCCCTGCCGGCGTGGTTGGCGAGGCCGGCCTGCTCCGCCGCCAGGACTTCGGTGACGCGCGCGCCCAGCACCATCACGTCGATGCCGAAGCCCGCGTCGATGGAACCGAAATGTTCCCTGAACAAGCGCCACAGGTGATC
>JADFIH010000213.1 GCA_022566715.1 Pseudomonadota bacterium
CCCTCGATCGCCTGCCCGCTCTGATTCAGGATCGTGCCGCCGATCGACACCAGGTCCTGGTAGCCGATGGCGATCGCCAGCGAGGAGTTTTTGGTGAGATTGAGGTACTGGCTCGTCAGCGGCGGAATGATCACGCGCATGGCCTGCGGGATGACGATCTTACGCATGGTCAGGCCGGGCGGCAGGCCGATGGCGTAAGCCGCCTCCGTCTGGCCCTTGCTCACCGATAGGATTCCCGAGCGCACGATCTCCGAAATGAACGAACCGGTATAGATCGAGAGGGCGAACCACAGGGCAACGAGCTCGGGCGTTACGTTGATGCCGCCGGCATAGTTGAACCGCTCTCGCCGCGGCAACTCCCACTCCAGCGGTTGGCCCAATATGAAATAAGCGGCCACCGGAAGAAGGATAAGGAGGCCAAGGCCGACCAAAAAGACCGGGAAGGTCTCGCCGGTTTCGGCTTGGCGCCGGCGCGCCCAACGGACGAGCACGACGGTCGCCGCGATGCCCGCGAGAAAGGCCATGATCACCCAACCGAACCCGTCCTCCAGGATCGGCGCCGGAAAACGCACCCCCCGGTTGTTGAGGATGACCGCGTCGCCGAGCGAGAGGCTCTCGCGCACCCTGGGTAGTCCGGTCAGTATCCCCCACCAAAAGATGATCTGCAGCAGCACCGGGACATTGCGCGTCAACTCGACGTAGGCGGTCACCAGGCGGCTCAGGAGCCAGTTGTGCGATAGCCTGAGAATACCGGCGGAGAAACCGATCACGGTCGCCGCGATGACGCCGAGCGCGGACACCAGCAAGGTATTGAGAAGACCGACGATCAACGCCCGGCCGAAGGTCGACGTGGAGCTGTACTCGATGAGCTTCTGATTGATGTCGAAGAAGGCTTGGTCGGTCAGGAAACCGAAGCCCGGCTCCATGCCGCGGCTTTGCAGGTTGGCGATCGTGTTGGAAACGATGAAGGCGATAAACAGCGCCAGTCCCAGAACAACGAGTATTTGAAACAACGCGGCGCGCGCGCGCTCGTCGCTCCAAATCCGCCGCATGTCGAAGCCGGCAGAATCGGGGACGCTCGCCATATCAACTCTGCGCCGGGCTACGCGGTGGGACGGTAGGAAGAACGATGGGCCCGCCCGCCCTTTCAGGCGGACGGGCCACAATCATCCGGGACTTAGCGCATCGGTGGTGCGTAGAGCAGACCACCGTTCACGTAGAGCGCGTTCTGGCCACGGCTCAAACCGAGCGGGGTGTCCTTGCCCAGGTACCGTTCGAAGATCTCGGCGTAATTGCCGCCCGCCTTGATCACGCCGACAGCCCAGTTGGCCTGGAGGCCGAGCATGGAGCCGAGCGAACCTTCGGAACCGAGCATCCGGTTGATTTCCGGGTTGTTGGATCCCTCCGCCAGCTTGTCCACATTGGCGCTGGTTACGCCGTATTCCTCGGCGTTGATGAGCACGTTCAGGGTCCAGCGCGCGACGTCGGCCCAGCGGTCATCGCCATGGCGGACCAGCGGGCCCAAGGGCTCTTTCGAGATGATTTCCGGGAACACCATGTGGTCGTCCGGGTTCTCGAAGGTCGTCTTGGTGGCGGCGAGGCCCGATGCATCCGTCGTGTAGACATCGCAGCGGTCGGCCACGTAGGCGATGCGCGCCTCTTCGTTGGTCTCGATGGGCACGGGCTCGTAGCTCATGTTGTTGACGCGGAAGAAGTCCGCGAGGTTCAGCTCGGTCGTCGTGCCGGTCTGGATGCAGACGGACGCGCCGTCGAGGTCCTTGGCGCTCGAAATGTTGAGCGACTTGCGGCCGATAAAGCCCTGACCGTCATAGTAGATGACGCCGACGAATGTGAAGCCAAGGTCGACGTCGCGCGAGAAGGTCCACGTCGTGTTGCGCGACAGGACGTCGACCTCGCCGGATTGAAGCGCCGGAAAGCGGTTCTTGCCGGTCAGGTTGACGTACTCGACCTTGTCGGGATCGCCGAACACGGCGGCCGAGAGGGCGCGGCAATAAGCGACGTCGAAGCCGAGCCAGTTGCCCGCGTCGTCGGTGTAGGCGAAGCCCGGCAGGCCCGTGTTGATGCCGCATTTGAGGACGCCGGCCGACTGGATGTCTTCAAGCGTGCCGGCGTGGGATGCCGGCGCCCCGATGCTCGCGGCGATGAGCACGCCCGTGGCAAGGGCCGCGCCGCTGATCGTCTTAAACAACATTGTATAACCTCCCGTGTTGCATGAATTTTTCTTATCCCCCCTATTATAATGCACTTTGTCCTTGTGGAAACGCAAGCCTGCTGGGCTGGCGGGGGCCGGAGATGGCGCGCGCGGGATATGACGTGGGATGGCGCCGCGGCGGCGGCGTCCTACGATAGGCGGCCAGGACTATCGTCAGGATGGCGCCGATGAGGAGGAGCCAGTGAAACCGTCCGACCGCGTCGAATACTCTTCGATCGCCGACCGTGCGCCCCTGAAGTTGCCCGGGGATGGACGGATGATCCTGTGGCCGGTCCTGGCGTTGGAGGTCTGGGACGTCGGCCGCCCGATGCCGCGCATGGTGCTGACGCCGCCTCAGGGCCAGCCGCTGGTCCCGGACGTGCCGAATTGGAGTTGGCACGAATACGGGATGCGTGTCGGCGTGTGGCGGCTGATCAAGATCTTCGAGGAGTTCGGCGTCCGGCCGTGCGTCACGCTCAATGCCCGGGTGTGCGAGGACTATCCCGCCGTGGCGCAGGCCTGCGCCGACCGGGGCTGGGAGCTGAACGCCCATTCCTACGACCAGGTGGCGATGCACAAGCTCGAGGACCAGGCCGCGACCATCAAAAGGTCGCTGGACATTATCGAGCGGTTCGCCGGAAAGCGCCCGCGAGGCTGGTTCGGCCCCGGACTCACGCAAACCTTCGAGACCCTCGATCTACTGGCCCAGGCCGGGGTGGAGTACATCGGCGACTGGGTCATCGACGATCAACCCGTGCGGATCAAAACGGAGCATGGGCCGGTCGTCGCCTTGCCGTACAACTACGAAATCCACGACATCGCCCAGCAAATGATCCAGCACCACGAGTCGGAAATCTACTTCAAGCGCGCCCGCGACTACTTCGACTGCCTCTATGAAGAGAGCGCGGACGGCGTGCGCATCATGGCGATGGCGGTTCACCCCTACATCAGCGGGTCGCCGCACCGGGCGAAATACATCCGCCAGACGCTCGACTACATTTTGTCGAAGCCGGGCGTCGTCGCCTGGGACGGCGAACAGATCCTCGATTGGTTTCTCGGCACGCAATCCTGACGCGGCACGTGGCGGCGGGCGCGCCGTTAGCCGCCTTCGACCGCCTGCCCCTGCGCTTGAATGTGCCGCGCCAGTTCCCGCGTTGGCCGCCCGTTCACCAGGAGAGCATGACGCTTTTGGTATTGCCGAATGGCTCCGGCGGTCCGCGGGCCCATGACGCCGTCAACCGGTCCGGCACGGTAGCCGAGCACGCCGAGTCCGGCCTGGATGTCGGAGACGACAAGCGCGTCAAAGGCTGTCGCGGCGTTCGCCTGACGTGGCGCGAAGCCGGAATGTGATCGCCACAGGGGCTTCCCGAGGTTGATCTTGCTCTCGTCCGTGAAGAAACCTGTCAGGCCGCCCGCCGCGGCGCCGATGACGATCCCCTGCACGATACCCAAGCCCGTGACGGCGCCCAGGACCGCGCCACCGGCGGCCACAAGGCCGGCGCCGCTCAACGTGCGATCCGAAGGCGTGGTGCCGCAGGCGGTGAGCAGGAATGCCAGGGCAACAATAGGAGTGGCGGCGCGAAGCATGGACGGGAACTCCCC
>JADFIH010000044.1 GCA_022566715.1 Pseudomonadota bacterium
GGATAAAATTGCTCTACTTTTCAAGATTCTAGAGCAGCTTTATCCGTTCGGTGATGGCCGCTTGGATTTCAGTGGGGCATTTCCAACCGAACGGATGCTGCTCTAGCGGCCTTGAGCGATTCCAGCAGACTTGGATGATTCCTGCAGCCTTGGGCGATTCCAGCAGACTTGGGCGATTCCAGCAGCCCTGAGCGATTCTAGTTGAACTGGAAACGCCCTAGCGGCGGGCGAAGGCCGTGCTGCGCGGGTGAACGCCGCGGGGCTGGCACCAGGGCCGGGCCCGCCGGTCGCCACCCTCACAGAACCTGCACTCCAGGTTCAGGTGCTCCAAGGCCCGTTGCATCTGTATTTCGCAGAAGGCCAGGAGCTCCGCTCTCTCCGCATTGTCGAGGTGAAGGGAGCTTATGGGCGCGCCGAGCGGGGGAGGCTCGCTGAAGGACATGCGGCGAAGCAGCCGCACGGTGGCGGGATGCACGGCGTGGGAAAAAATCGTCGAAAGGTTCTGGTCGGGGTCGGACAGTATCTGATGGAAAGCCTTGGCCACGAGGAAGCCGGCCAGCCCGCGCCGGCGTAATGCGCGGTCCACGATGATCGAATCGAGCTTTAGACCACCCGGTTCGTCACTGTGCACGTGAGTCACGGTACAAGCCGATACGGCGCACAACGTTCCGCAGCCATAGAGCCCCAGCGCATACACCTGCACGCTTTCCGCGATTTCGGACATCTTGTCGAAAATCGTCCCGATCGGGCCGATTTCCTCGGAGGTGCCGTGAAGTTTCGCGAAGTCCAGAAAAGTGTCCGCGGGGATCTCGCGAACCTGAAGACCCGATCCATTGGGCTTTGCCGTCATTACCGCCATTGCCGCCTTTCGCCAACTCACGACCCGAGATACCCCCAAACCGCGAAGGTCAAAGCTTAAGGCCAAAAGTATTTGGGGCTTGTTAACGTCCCTCTGAGATGCTGGTCACGATGGGGGATGCACGCGAACGATCCCGGGCGATACTGAAATGCCGACCCTCCTTCTGACCCACGAAGCCTGCCTGGCGCATGACACGGGCGACGCCCATCCGGAGAGCGCGGAACGTCTGCGAGCCGTCCTTGCCCGTCTTCGCGGCGACGAGTTCTCCGGGCTGGAGTGGCGCGAAGCGCCCCACGTCACCCACGACCAATTGGGCCGGGTCCACCACAAGAGCCACGTGAAAAAAATCTTGGGGCACCTTCCCGCATCCGGGCGCAGCAACCTCGGGGCCGGCACCATCGTCTCGCCCGGGTCGGGGGAGGCCGCGCTGCGCGCCGCGGGCGCCGTGTGCGCCGCCGTCGACGCCGTCGCCTGCGGGGACGCAACGAACGCCTTCTGTGTGGTTCGGCCGCCGGGGCATCACGCCGGACCGGCCCAGGCGATGGGGTTTTGCTTGTTCAACAACGTCGCCATCGGCGCCGCCCATGCCCGCGCGGCGCACGGGTTCGGGCGCGTCGCCATTATCGACTTCGACGTTCATCACGGCAACGGAACCCAGGCCATATTCAGGCGGGACCCCGACACGTTCTTCGCCTCGATCCATCAGTGGTTCATCTTCCCCAAATCGGGATGGCGCAACGAAACCGGTGTCGGAAACATCGTCAACGTGCCGCTCAGCCGTGGCGACAACGGCAAAGCCTTTCGCGAGGCAATGGTATCCGAGATTTACCCCGCGCTGCGGTCGTTCGAGCCCCAGTTCCTATTCCTCTCCGCCGGGTTCGACGCGCATGTCGGCGATCCCCTGGGCGATCTGAAACTCAACGACAGCGACTTTGCCGGCATCACCCGCGATCTATTGGAGATGGCCGCCGAGCTTTGCGGCGGCCGGGTGGTATCGGTGCTCGAAGGGGGCTACAACCCGCTGTGCCTCGCCTCTTCCTGCGCCGCCCACGTTCGCGAGCTCCAGAACGCCTCAGCCGCCGCGGACATCGGACTCGGCGCGAAACGCGCCGGCGCGGCCCGCTAGAACGGCTGCCCCCGCCGGGACGGTTGCCAATCGCGCACTGACCGGCACTGGCTTTCCCGCCAGCCGCCGGTTACCCTTGGGGACCCGGCACGGTACGGTTCTAGCCAAATGACCTCAAATAAATCGACTGCTCCCACTGGAGCCAAGGAACCCGTCCTGTTGCGTGAAGACCGCGACGGCATCGCCACGCTCGTCCTTAACCGGCCACGGCAGCGAAACAGTCTCAACCGCGAGCTTCTCACGCACCTCGAATCCGCGTTGCTCGACATCGCAAACGACAGCTCGGTGCGCGTCGTCATCATTGGCGCGAACGGACCGGTCTTCAGCGCCGGGCACGACATGAAGGAACTGCGCGCCAACCCGGCGCTGGATTACTACGAACAGAGGTTCCACCAATCGAGCCGGGTCATGCGCGCGATCCTCGGGCTGCCGCAACCGGCGATCGCGCGGGTTCAGGGAACGGCGACGGCGGCGGGTTGCCTTCTCGTGGCCTCCTGCGATCTCGCGCTTGCGAGCACCCAGGCCGACTTCGCGACACCGGGCGTCCACATCGGCCTGTTTTGCTCGACGCCCATGGTGGGGCTGAGCCGCAACGTGGCCCGAAAGCACGCGATGGAAATGCTGCTGACGGGCGATCCCATCGGTGCGGAGGAAGCCGCGCGCATCGGCCTGATCAACGGCGTCGCCGCGCCCGATGATCTCGACGGTGCCGTCGAGGCCCTGGCCCGAAAGATCGCCAGCAAATCCGCCCACACGATCAGTCTTGGCAAGCAGGCGTTCTACGAGCAACTCGACCTCGGCATGGCCGACGCCTTCGACTACGCGAGCGGCGTCATGGCGCGCAATATGCTGACCGACGACGCGGTCGAGGGGATCGATGCGTTCCTGGAGAAGCGCGAACCCCGCTGGGCCAAGCCGTAGGGCGCGGGGGGCATGGATCACGATAACTATCCCGACGACCTGATCCGCAAGATTCTGCGCGCGACGAAGACCATCGCCATGGTCGGTTCGAGCGCGCAGTGGATCCGGCCGAGCTACTTTGCGATGAAGTATCTGCAGAGGAAGGGCTACCGCATCATTCCGGTCAATCCCAAGGAAGCCGGCAACACGATTCTGGGCGAAGCCGTGTACGGCCGCCTCGCCGACCTCCCCGAGCCCGTCGACATGGTGGATATCTTCCGCAACTCCGAAGCCGCGGGCGGAATCGCGGATGAGGCCATCGACGCCGGCGCCAAGGTCGTGTGGATGCAGCTCGGCGTGCGTAATGACGCGGCCGCCGAACGCGCCGAGGCGGCGGGCCTGACGGTGATCATGAACCTCTGCCCCAAGATCGAGTACGGGCGCCTGTCGGGCGAGATTGGTTGGATGGGCATCAACACGGGTATCATCAGCAGCAAGCGCAGGTCCGGCATCTAGCCCGGCGTCCAAAAAATGAGCGGCGCGTCCAATTATCAATACGGCATCGAGACCCTGGCGGTGCACGCCGGTGCGGCGCCGGACCCCGTGACGGGCTCGCGCGCGACGCCGATCCACCAAACCACTTCCTACGTGTTCGACGACGTCGATCACGCGGCGTCCCTGTTCAACCTACAGGTCTTCGGCAATATCTATTCGCGCCTGACCAATCCGACGGTGGCCGTCCTCGAACAGCGCATGGCGGGCCTGGAAGGCGGGCGCGGCGCCTGCGCCACGGCCTCGGGCCACGCCGCGCAATTTGTCGTCTTTCACCTATTGATGGAGTCGGGCGATCACCTGGTCGCCTCGCGTCAGCTCTACGGCGGCTCGCTCAACCAGTTCGGCCACAGCTTTAAAAAAATGGGCTGGAACTCGACCATGGTGGATTCGGATGACCCGGAAAATTTCCGCCGCGCGCTGACGCCGAAGACCAAGGCCATCTTCGTCGAGAACCTGGCCAATCCCGGCGGCGTCGTGGTCGATATCGAACCGTTGGCCGAAATCGCCCGGGAGGCCGGCGTTCCGCTGATCGTTGATTCGACCCTGGCCACACCCTATCTGAGCCAACCTTTCGAGTGGGGCGCCGATATCGTCGTGCACTCCCTAACCAAGTTCCTCGGCGGGCACGGCAACTCGCTGGGCGGCGTCCTCGTCGAATCGGGTAAGTTCGATTGGGCCCAGAACGACAAGTTCCCGACCCTCACCGAACCCAATGACTCCTACCACGGGCTGCGCTTTTTTGAGACCTTTGGCGACATGGCCTTCGCCGTGGCCGCGCGCGTCCTGTCCCTGCGCGACCTGGGCCCGACCCTAAGCCCGATGAATGCCTTCTTCATCCTGACGGGCATCGAGACCCTTCCCCTGCGCATGGAACGGCATTGCGTCAACGCGATGGCCGTGGCGGAATATCTCGAGGGCCACGCCAAGGTGGCCTGGGTGTCGTACGCGGGCCTGAAATCGAGTCCCTATTACACGCTCGGGCAAAAATATCTGCCCAAGGGCGCGGGCGCGATCCTGACTTTTGGGGTCAAGGGAGGGTTGGAGGCCGGTATTACGGTGGTCGAAGGTGTGGAGTTGTTCTCCCACTTGGCGAATATCGGCGATACGCGGAGTCTCATTCTTCATCCCGCCTCGACCACGCACCGGCAGTTGGACGAGAAAGACGCGGTCGCGGCGGGCGCCGGACCCGACGTGATACGCCTGTCCGTCGGGATCGAAACGATCGCCGACATCATTCGCGACCTCGACCAGGCCCTGGCAAGGGTGTAAAGGCCTCGGCACACGGCGCTTGTATTTCCTCGATAGCGAACAGGAACGGCCGCCGCGCGCGCTTCACGCGGTGAGCATCGCGCAGACCTCGTCCAAGGCCCCGGCTTGCGAGGTGAGGATGTCGTCGGCCTCGCGCAGCAGTGCGTCGATGTTGGCGGTGTGGACGGCGTCGAAATCGTCCAGGGCCTTGTCCAAGCCGGTGTCGAAGCGGTAGTAGCGGCGCCGCCCCGCGCTGTCCGGCAGGAGCTGGTCCATCTGGTAGTGAACCGTGTCGGCGACTCCGTCGAAAATTACCGAGAGCAAAGGGACGGCCCATTCGATAATGCCCAGTCCTTGGCCTCCCGGTATTCGATGGCGCGCTGCCGCCCGCCGGTGCCGAGCGACACCAGAACGATCTCGCCGGGCTCGGCCCCGAGCTTGCGCGCCTCCGCATAGGCGCACGCGGCGGGATTATTCGCGAACACCCCGCCGTCGATGAGCGCGGTCCATTTGGCGCCGCTCCGGTTCCCGATATGGGCCGGTTCGAAGTAGGTGGGCGCCGCCGAAGTCGCGCGGGCGGCATCTCGCAAGAGATAGTTGTCGTCGGGATCGGCCTTGGCCTTCGAACTCTTGAAGAAGTACGGCCCGCCGCCCCGGTAATCGCCTCGGCCCTCAATATCGTAGCTGGGGATCAGAAGGTTCGTCAGGACGTCCTTGAGTTCGGCCTCGCCAAGCGTGTCCCTGAGTATCGTTTCGAGCGGCCCCGCCGAATATCGCGCGCCGCGCAGGCCGCCGATCGAGGTGATCCTTTTCCATAAGGACCGGCTGAATATCTCGGAGCCCCGATCGACGTACAGGCTCAGGAGCTCGGCGGCGGTGCGAATGGGTTTGTTTCCGCCCTCCGACCCGGCGAGCCCGGCCGCCAAAATACCGCCCGTCGAGGTGCCCGCGATAAGGTCGAACATGCCGGCGATGGGCTGCTTGGTTTTGTCTTCGATCGAGGTCAGGATCCGCGACGGGATGATGCCGCGAATCCCTCCCCCGTCGAGCGAAAGTATCTTGAATGTTCCAGCCATCGCCGCGCCGCGCTCGCGTAAAAAGAGATCGGCACCGTTGCTAAGCGGATTTGGTGAAGGTTACGGGCGCAAGGAATGGAGCCTTGGCGCAGCGCCGGGGACGCGGCCCGATTTTTGGGAGTCAGGCCACAATTTCGTCAAACGATGCGGCGTTTCAGTCCCCCTCGCCCGCCGGGAGGGGGCCGACCCGGCCGGCCAGCGCCGCGTCACGGTCGCGGGGCAATTGGCTGGCCGCAATGGCCGAGACCACGGCGATGCCGCCGATCACCAGCAGCAGGGTGTCGAGCGAGCCGGTCCAGTTGTGGATGGCCGGCACCAGGGCGACGCCAAGGGTGCTGATCCCGAGCGTCGCAACGAACTTCAGGCCATAGATGCGGCCCCGCCAGGCCAACGGCGTATAGCGGGCAAGTATCGCGTTTTCAGCGGGTTGACCGCCGACATTGAGGGCCACCATTAAGGCGGCCAACCCCACAAGGCCGAGGTTGAACGTGAGGAAGGCGATCAGGATCACCGGCGCCTGAACCACTTGGGCGAAGAAGTAGACGCGCCGCAGCGGGTAGCGGTCGGCCAATTCGCCGCCGATCAATTGCGACCCGGCGGCGATGAAGTAGACGATGGACACCAGGAACCCGGCGCCCAGCGCCCCTTCGCCAAGGGCCAGGCGGTCGTCGAAGATCTTGGGCAGGCTGACGGACGTGGTCTGAAAGATCAGTCCGACGCAAATCACCGCCACGGTCATGGCGATAAAAACCCGGCGCAGATCGCCCGGCGGCGGCGGCGGAATCACCTTCGCGTCCTCGTCGATTTCGACGATGAGGCCGCGGCGCATGACCCACAGGAAAACGAGGCCCGTGGCAAAGGCGACCGCGCCCGGCACGAAAAAGGCGTAGCGCCAGCCGAAGGCGTCGACCAGGGCGCCGGCGACAATCGCCGCCGCCCCCGTCCCCAGGTTACCGAACACGCCATTGATGCCCAGCGCCCGCCCCCGGTTGACCGCGTGCTTCACGAGCCAGGGGATGCCCACGGGATGGTAGATCGAGGAAAAGGCGCCGATCAGCGCGAGCCCGATCAGCAACTCCAGGCGCGTGCCGGCGAACCCCGTAAGGAAGGTGGCGGCGCCGAGGCCGATGAAAAACACCGCCATCATGCCGGTGGTGCTCCAGCGGTCGGCGAGTAATCCGGCGGGCAAGGCGCCCGCGCCGTACATCAGGAATGCGGGTACCGCGAGCCATTGCAGGTCGCCATAGGACAGGCCGCCGAATTCACCGTCGAGCACCAGCACGGCCGTCGCGAACAGCAAAATGAACAAATGGGAATAGCCGTGCGCGATGCTGGCGACGATCAGCGGCCCGGCTTGGGAGGCGCCGCCCGGGGAAGCGCCGCCTTGGGACCTGTCGCCCGGGGACCTGTCGCCTGAAGCCTTGGTCATGCCGCGCCCCTCATTTCACGCCCATCGGCCATGCCCCTCACGCCGTAGACGTCTCCGCGTCGATCCAGGCCAGGAACTCGGGGTTGCCGCCCTCGATCGGCAGGGCCACGACGCACGGGCAGTCATAGCTGTGCAACTCCTTGACCTTGGCCGTCAGGGCCTCGACGAGGTCGGCCCGCGTCTTGAGGATCAGCGCCGCCTCGGTGTCTTCCTGCACGGCGCCCTCCCACCAATAGTAGGATTGAACGGCGCCCAACACGTTGGCGCAGGCCGCGAGCCGGGCCTCGACCAGTGCCCTGCCGATCTTGCCCGCCTCCTCCGCCGAGGACGCGGTGACATAGACGAAGCACTGGCTCATGGGTTCAGGTCGCGGGCCTGAGGGGCGCGGGCCCGGCGCAAGGCGTGGGCGGCGAAGAGCGCGGCCGTGAACAGCAGCAGAGCACCGGCCTGATGGGCGGCCGCAAGGGGCACCGGCACCACGAGAACGAGGGTGGAAATCCCCAACACGACCTGGACCCCGACGGCGCCCAGCAAAAGATGCACGCCCAGAACGGGGCGGCCCCGAAGACCGGCCCGGCGCGCCCACAGCCACAACCCAGCGATCAAAAGGGCCGTAATGATGGCCAGCCAGCGATGATTGAACTGCACCGTCGCGGTGTTGTCCAAGAAATTCGTCGGCCAGGGCGTCTGACTTAGGAATCCTCCCGGCGCCAATCGGCCGTCCATCAAGGGAAAGGTGTTGTAGGCCAAGCCCGCGTCGAGCCCGGCCACGAGGCCACCCGTCAATATGACGAAGAAGATCCAGGGGACCAGGCCGCGCGCCAGAAGGCCGAGTTTTTCTTCCCGAGGACGTAGGGCGCCCGGCGCCGGGGACAGCAGACCCAACGCCACCCAGAACATATAACCGTAAATCAAGACGGCGAGCCCGAGGTGCGCCGTAAGACGCAAGTGGCTCACCTCGGGCCGGTCGACCAGGCCGCTCTTGACCATGAACCAGCCCAACAGGCCTTGCAGTCCGCCCAGCACGAACATGGCGATGAGTTTCGGCGCCAACTCCCGGTTGACGCGGCGCGTCACCAGGAACCAGACGAAGGGCACGAAAAATAGGAAACCCAGCAGGCGGCCCACCAGGCGGTGGGCGAACTCGAACCAGAAGATCGACTTGAACTCGGCAAGGGTCATGCCCTGATTGATCTTCTGGTATTCGGGAAATTCCCGATAGCGGGCGAAGGCCTCGCGCCATCCCGCGTCGCCGAGCGGCGGCAAGACGCCGGTAATGGGCCGCCAATCGACGATCGAAAGACCGGAGTTGGTGAGGCGCGTCACGCCGCCCAGAACCACCATGGCGAAGACGGCGCCGCACACCACGAGCAGCCATACGGCGACCGCCTTTTGGCCCTCCGCCGCCGTCCGCGTTCGGGAAATCGCAATATCAGCCATGGTAAAGTGTCAAGCGCGTAAGGTTTCGAATGGCGTAATGAGTCGAAGGCGGGCCGTGCGCGCGGCCGGTTTGGCCTGCCCTGCTCCCGCCGCCTGCCCTGCTCCGCCGCCTGCCCTGCTCCGCCGCCTGCCCTGCTCCGCCGATGAGTACGCGACGTTGACCCGCCATTCAAGAGAACAAAAGCAGGCGACGGCGCCGTGCCCCTAGAGCAGCATCCGTTCCGGTGGAATCGCCTCATCGAAAAACTGGGGGCGATCCCGGAACGGATAAAGCTCCTCTAGCATCTTGAAAAGTAGAGCAATTTTATCCGAGTGATGGAACCGGACCGGTTCAATCACTTCGGATATTGCTCTGGACGGATCGCCCCGATATCGCCTAACACCTGAGAGCGGCAAAAGTTCACCGGGTGGGGAGGGCGATGAGCGAGTTTGGCTTGGGGCGAAGTGTCCCGCGGTTCGAAGACGGCCGGTTTCTCACGGGACGCGGCCGCTACAGCGACGACATTAACCTGCCGGGGCAGGCGCGCGCCGTTTTCCTGCGCTCGCCCCACGCCAATGCGCTTCTGAAATCCGTCGACACGTCCGCCGCGCGGGCGGCCCCCGGCGTGGTGGCGGTCTATACGGGCGCGGACATCCGCGCGGACGGGCTAGGCGGCCTGCCCGCCATGGGCAATCTCAAACGACGCGGCGCGCCCATGTACAAGCCGCCGCGCCCCGCGCTCGCGCAAGGTCAGGTGCGCTTCGTGGGCGACTGCGTGGCCATGGTGATCGCGGAAACATTGACCCAGGCGCGCGACGCGGCCGAGCACATCGCGGTGGATTACGACCCCCTGCCGCAGGTCACCGGAACGGCCGAGGCGGCGGCCCCAGGCGCGGTGGCCGTGTGGCCCGATTGCCCGGACAACATATGCTTCGAGTTCGAGGCCGGCGACGAGGCCCGCGTCGATCGGGCGTTCCAAACCGCGGCCCACGTCACCTCGCTCGACATCGTCATCAACCGCGTCTCGGCGGCGCCCCTGGAGCCACGCGCCGCCACCGGCCAGTACGACGCGACGGACGAGCGCTACACCCTGTACACGGGTGCGCAAAACCCCCACACCCTGCGGCGCATCCTGTCGCAAATGATCCTGAGGATTCCCGAGACCCGGTTGCGCGTCGTCAGCCCCGACATGGGCGGCGCGTTCGGCATGCGCAGCGAAACCTATGGCGACCTCGCCCTCGTGCTGTGGGCCGCGCGCAAGGTGGGCCGCCCCGTCAAATGGACGGGCGAGCGCATGGAGGGGTTCGTCAACGACAATCAGGCGCGGGACAACGTCACCCGCGTCGAGCTGGCGCTCGACGGCGAGGGCAACTTCCTCGCCCTCAAGGTCGAGACCCTGGCGGCCCTGGGCGCGTACCTGTCGCTGGGCGCCACGACCCCGCCGACGCTCAATGTCGGCGGATTGTCCGGCGTCTACACGACGCCGGCGGTGCACGTCCGGGTCAAGGGCGTGTTCACGAATACGCCGTCGACCGCGCCCTACCGCGGCGCCGGACGTCCCGAAGCGAGCTACGTCATCGAGCGCGTCATCGACACGGCGGCGCGGGAGCTCGGGATCGACCCCATCGACCTGCGCCGGCGGAACTTCATTCCCGCGGACGCCATGCCCTATGACACGAAGTTCGTCTTCGAATACGATTCGGGCGAGTTCGAAAAAAACCAAGACAGCGTTCAGGCGCTCATCGATTGGGCGGGGTTCGAAGCGCGCCGGAAAGAGTCCCGCGAGCGGGGACGATTGCGGGGCATCGGTCTCGCCAACACCATTGCGCGCTCGGCCGCGATGGGCGACGAAACGGCGGAGATTCGCTTCGACCCCACCGGCGGCGTCACCCTGTTGATGGGCACCCACTCCCACGGTCAGGGGCACGAGACGGTGTTCCGCCAATTGCTCGCCGATAAACTAGGTCTCGATCCGGAGACCGTCCGCTACGTCCAGGGCGATACGGATCAGGTGGCCCATGGCGGCGGCACCTTCGGAACGCGCTCGACGGGACTGGGCGGAGGCGCGCTCGTCCGGGCCGCCGAAAAAATCATTGAAAAGGGGACGGCGGTCGCGGCGCACCTGCTGGAGGCCGCGGGCGGAGACATCGAATTTCGCGAGGGCCGCTTCCGCATCAAAGGGACCGACCGTTCCGTCAGCCTGGCCGACGTGGCCCGCGCCACGTACACGCCGGGCGCCCTGCCCCCCGGAATCGAACCGGCCTTCGGCGAACGCGCGGCCTTCGCCCCGGTGCGTCCGTCCTTTCCCAACGGGTCGCACGCCTGCGAAGTCGAGATCGACCCCGAAACCGGAACGGTCACCCTCTTGCGCTACTGCGCCGTCGATGACGCGGGCACGATCATGAATCCGCTTCTCCTGGACGGTCAGATCCATGGCGGCATCGTCCAAGGGTTGGGTCAGGTGCTGATGGAAAACATCGTCTGGGACCCGAGCGGCCAGCCCGTCGCGGCGTCGTTTCTCGACTACGCCATGCCGCGCGCGGACTCGGCGCCGTTTTTCGAACTCGAAACGAACGTCGTCCCGACCAAAGCCAACCCGCTGGGCGTCAAGGGCGTGGGCGAAGCGGGCACGGTTGGCGCGCTGCCTTGCCTCATGAACGCAATCGTCGATGCCCTGGCGCCGCTCGGCGTGCGAACCCTCGACATGCCGGCCACGCCCGAACGCGTCTGGCGCGCCATCCGGGCGGCGGCGAAGTAGCGCAGAGGCGATCCGCAGCCGGTGTGCCGCGACCCTTTCTCCCAGGCGCGGGGAATACGGCGTGAGACCTCGAAATAAGGAACCATCGCCAAAATACCCAAGATTGGATGGGGATCGGGGCCGCCTGCTCTCGCAAGCTCGATCGCTTGTGACTTGCGAGAAAAGGCCAATAAGGCATTGAAACTAAAAGTTAAAAAATTGGTCGGAGCGAGTGGATTCGAACCACCGACCCCCACACCCCCAGTGTGATGCGCTAACCAGACTGCGCCACGCTCCGACCGTTATATTTCAATAGCTTAGAACGGCTTGTTCGCCGTTTACTTCGTTGGCCGGCGTGCATGCCCCACCAGCGCACCGGCCCGCCGACTATAACGTCGCGAATTTTGGCTGGCAATGTCAGCGCTTGGGTCAGCGCTTGGGGGTCAGCGCTTCTGGCGCTGCAACAGGTCGCGAAGGTCGGTCAAGTCGTCGATAACACGCTGTATTTGGCCTTCCTTGCCACCTCTCTGCCCGGCGCCGGGCCCGCGCACCTGAGAGGGCCGTCCCGGGCCGCTGACCGGTCGCCGGCCGTTCTCGCGCAGCAGCTTCTGGACGCCCTTTATGGTGTAGCCGTCGTCATAGAGAAGGGCGCGGATGCGGCGTAGCAGTTCGACATCCTCCGGGCGGTAATACCGCCGGCCACCACCCCTTTTGAGGGGCCTGACCTGACTGAATTTGCTCTCCCAAAACCGCAAGACATGCTGCGGCACCTCGAGCTCGTTCGCGACCTCGCTTATGGTTCGAAAGGCGGAGGGCGACTTGGTCACGCGCCTGCCCGCCCCGGTGGCCTCGGCCGTCTCAGTCATGCCCGGCCTCGTTCGGCCTGCCGGACAGGGTGTTGTTGATGCGATCCTTCAGTACGTGCGACGGGCGGAAGACGAGGACGCGCCTCGGAAGAATGGGAACTTCCTCGCCGGTCTTGGGGTTGCGTCCAATGCGCTGCCCCTTCTCGCGCACGTAGAAACTTCCGAACGAGGAAATCTTGACGCTTTCACCCTTGACGAGGCTGTTGCTGATCTCCCGCAGAACGGATTCCACGAGGTCCGCGGACTCGTTTCGCGACAGGCCGACCTCCTGGTAGACGGCTTCGCTCAACTGCGCGCGCGTGACAGTACTCCCCGCCATGAGGTCCCCTCCCTAATCCCACCAAAAAGGTTACCTCCGGCGAGGGGGCACGTCAATATTAATGCTATTTCAAGGGGATGCGCGCCGACCCTGATGTAGTCGCCGAATCTTGAGGAATCAAAGACTTACCAGCGCACCAGATTGGCGCCCCAGGTGAAGCCGCCGCCCATCGCCTCTAGCAAGACAAGGTCGCCTTTTTTGATCCGCCCGTCGCCGACGGCTTCGGCAAGAGCCAGGGGAACCGAAGCCGCCGAGGTGTTGGCGTGGTGGTCGACCGTTATGACGACCTTCGCCGGGTCCAAACCGAGCCGTTTCGTGGCCCCGTCGATGATGCGCTTGTTGGCCTGGTGCGGGACCACCCAGTCGACGTCGTCGATGCCAAGCCCGGCCTCGTCCAGGACCTCGCGCACGATCTCGGTCAAATTTACGACGGCGTGGCGGAAGACCTCCCGGCCCTGCATGCGGACGAAGCCGGTGGTCTGCGTCGAGCCGGGACCGCCGTCGACGTAGAGGGCGTCGTGCAGCCGGCCGTCGGAATGCAACTTGGAGACGAGAATGCCGCGGTCGGCGTTCGTTCCCGACCCCGGGCTGCTCTGGAGGACGACGGCACCGGCGCCATCGCCGAACAGGACGCAGGTCGTGCGGTCCTCCCAGTCGAGAATTTTCGAGAAGGTCTCGGCGCCGATCACCAGGATGGTCTCGGCCTGACCCGTAATCAGGTAGCTGTTGGCGGTCGCCATCGCAAAGATGAAGCCCGAGCATACGGCCTGGATATCCATGGCGAAGCCCCGGGTCATGCCCAGCGCCGCCTGAACGGTGGTCGCGGTCGCGGGGAACGTCTCATCCGGCGTGGTTGTCGCCAGTACAATCGCGTCGATGTCGCCTGCGTCGAGTCCGGCGTCGTCCAACGCCGCCCGCGCCGCATTGAGCGCCAGGTCCGAGGTCTTTTCGTTCCCCGAGACGAGGTGGCGCTGCTTGATGCCGGTGCGGCTGACGATCCACTCGTCGCTGGTGTCGACCCTGCGGGCAAGGTCCGCGTTCGTCACCACATTGTCGGGAAGATAGGCGCCGCAGCCCCGAACGACCGCGCGAACGACGCTCACGATGCGGCGGCTTTGGGCCGCGGCATCTGCTGTTTGGCGAAGGCGTTCAGGTCTTCCACGAGGAGCTCGTTGAACCGGCCGCGCAACATGTCGACACCGACGCCAATCGCGTTGGCGAAGCCACGCGCGTCGGCGCCGCCGTGGCTTTTGATCACGACGCCGTTCACTCCGACAAAGAGGGCGCCGTTATAGGACCGCGGATCGAGCCGGTCGCGCAACGTCGCGAGCGTCGGCCGGGCCAAGAGGTAGCCAAGGCGCGAAAGCGCCGAGCGCTTGAAAGCGGCGCGCAGGTTCCAGGCGTAGAACTTGGCCGTCCCCTCCGCGGTCTTGAGGGCGACGTTCCCCGTAAAGCCGTCGGTGACGAAGACGTCGACCGTGCCGGGACTGAAGTCATTGCCCTCCACGAAGCCGGTGAATTCGAAGGGCAACTCGGTGTTGCGCAGGATCTCGGCCGCCGTCTTTACTGTCCCGTGACCTTTCATCGCCTCGGTGCCGACGTTCAAAAGGCCGACCGTGGGCCTCTGGAGTCCCAGCACGACCCGCGCGAAGGCTGCCCCCATCACGGCGAACTGCACCAGGTTGTCGGCCGTGCAATCGACGTTGGCGCCGAGGTCGAGCATGACGCTCTCGCCGCGCATGGAGGGGAA
Organism: Pseudomonadota bacterium; assembly: GCA_022566715.1. Classification (GTDB taxonomy): domain Bacteria; phylum Pseudomonadota; class Alphaproteobacteria; order SHVP01; family SHVP01; genus JADFIH01. The sequence goes on from JADFIH010000044.1 coordinate 14,286, forward strand.
GAACCCGGCGATGGCGGGCCGGTCGATTCCGGGCACCGTCTTGAGGACATACATCGACATGGCCATCAGGGCGCCGGTGTTGCCGGCGGACAGAACGCCGCCCGCCTCGCCGTTGCGCACCGCGTCGATGGCGAGCCGCATGCTGGTGGCCTGGCCCCGGCGCAGGGCCTGCGTCGGCTTGTCCCCGGCGCCAACCGCCTCATCGGTGTGACGCACCTCGCAGCGCTCGGCGAGTCTGCCGTAGCGCTTGAGAATCGGTTTCAGGCGGCGCTCATCGCCAAACAACAGGAATTTGAGGTCGGGATAGCGCTTACTCGCGATGTCGACTCCCTTGAGGACCGCGCCGGGGGCTTTGTCGCCGCCCATCGCATCGAGGGCGAGTGTCAAGTCTTGAGTCAAACCAAATTTCCTAGCGCCGTTCAGCGGCCTAGATCGTGTCCCGGGCTTCCGTTACCTCGCGGCCGTCGTAGTGACCGCACTCGGCGCACAAATGGTGTGGCCGTTTCAATTCGCCGCAGTTCGAGCACTCGACGTAACTGGACGCCTTCAGCGCGTCATGGCTGCGCCGACTGTCACGGCGCGCCCTCGATATTTTCTTCTTTGGAACCGCCATACTAACCGTTTTCCATCCTCAAACGAGCCACACTAGAACGAGCCGCACCGGTGGCCCTCGGTACCACCGGCCCATGCCGCTCCCGTCAGCGGCCGGCCTTCAGCTCCCGCAACACCGAGAACGGGCCTGCCCGGGCTGCGCCAGCCGCGGCGTGAACCGAATCGAGCGTCGCACCTGGCTTTCGCGGGTAGGGATCGAGCGTCAGAACAAGGTGTTCGGTGATCGCCGCACCCGCGTCGATCTTGTCGTCAATGAGCACCTCGGGCTCGTCCTCGTCAAGATCGACGTCGACCGTTATCCCTTCGGCCGCCAAGGGCGTTTGCCGGGGAATTTCACGGAGATATAGTAACTCAAACGCCTCCTGCAAGCACGTGGATAGGGGCGCCAGCGTTGTCACGCAGGTCTGAACCACGTCCGCCGTGAAGGCGACCTTGAGCCGCACCCCGCCCTCAGGCACGGGTTTCGCGTCCACCGTCGCCTCCAGGCGGCGTAGGGAAATCAGAGAGAGCCAACTCGCGATGGCGGCGCGCTCGGCGGCATTGGCCTCATAGCGGAAGGTCTCGCCTTGCTCGGCCAGTGCCGTCGTGTCGATAACACGGCTGAACTCTGCTTGGGTAACGGGGCCGTTCACGTCTCACTCGCCAAGTTGGGGGGGCAAAGGCCGGAAATCCTTGCTTCGCGCGGGCAACGTACGGATTTGCACACAAGCGGTCAAACTCTTTTGCGGATGAGCGCACCGGTCCTTCGCCTCACGGGCTCAACGAACCTGGGTCGTATCTTTCTGATAGCCGCGCCCGTCACTTGAACATCCTCACGTAATGTCCAATATGTACATTTCGGACCAAGGAGGAGTCCCCGTGCCCAACATGACCGATCCCGTCATCAGAAAGCTTCTGGCGCAACAAAAAATCCGCTGGGCGGTCCTACCCGATGGGCGTCAGGAAGCCCTGATCGAGCGCCGCACCCGCCGCCTGTTCGTTCAGAGCAACGGCAAGCCGATCACGCGCCGGAAGACCCCCAATCCCTCCTCGGCCAAGGACTTCCGCGCCGCCTTCGTTGAGCACGCTAAGGATATCGAGCATTTCGTCCCCTACATGTACCAGGATGTCAGGCGGAAGGTCACCGTAGGCTTCGGCCACTTCATTGGCGATGAGGGCGAGGCCCTTCGCCTTCAATCGCGTTTTTTGCTCAAGCCCGGCGCCACGCCGGGCCTGGACTTGACGGACGCAATCAAAACGGACTTCGCAACCGTCAGGGATTCCCTCGTGCCCAACCCAACGCACGACAAGTTCGCCGACGTCACGCTTGTCGAGATGTCGGAAATCGACGCAGCGATGTTGTTGGATGAGGACGTTGGCAACGCCCTCGACGATGCGAGGCGCGTCTTCCCGGCCTTCGGCACCTACCCGCACGGCGCCAAGCTCGGCATTCTCGACATGTTATTCAATTTGGGGCGGCCACGATTCGAGAATCAGTTCAGACGGTTTCCCGTTGCGGTCAGAAGCCGGGACTGGCGCACGGCAGCCAGAGAATCGCACCGCGTGACCGACCAAGTCGGGGAGGCGCGGAACCGAATCGTCCGGGATTGGTTCCTGGACGCCCTGGCCGAAGAACCGGAGTTCGTCGATCCGAGAGCCAGATAGAACTTACTCGCGAGGACGCAAATACGCCGGATCGACAAAACATGCCCGCGCGACGGAGCCGAATGGCGAGAATGATGCGGTGGCACGCAGCACACCAGCGGGCGCATTCCGCGTAAGCAGTACAAGGCTGTCCAAACCGGTACCAAGCCGGAGCAACGGATCAGTCACGATTTGCACTAACTCTCGTTGGACAAGCAAATCATCCTGGCCATCGCTGTCGAAATCGCCGCGCCCAATGATGCTGAACACGTCTTCGGTCCATAGCTCGCCGTCGAGAAAACTCTGCTCCACAAACGTGTTGTCGTCGCGCGCGAAGACCTTTGTTTCCGCCGGATGCGGTTCTTCGAAATCGAACTGACTCCAGGGCACGCCGGCACGATTGGCTTCGGCAAAGCGTGGGACGAAACTGCAAAAGCCCGCAAGCAATGGGGGCAGATAATCGAATGCATCGTCCGTCATCTTGAAGGAGCGAACGTAGCTGGTGCGCGCGGGCTCCGCATTCAGTAACGCCGAGAGCGGATAGCATCGCCGTCGCAAAGCGTACGCGGCGGGATGGTCGTCCGCCGACCTCGCCACAAAGCCGCCCGCCCTAAATCGTATGTAGTCGTTGCAGGTGTCGACTGGCCCCTGCTCGTGCGGATTTACCTCGTACCTCTGGCGGCCCAGCGTAATCCGCAAATCCGCGGGCAATCGTTCCGACAATCGGCGCTC
>JADFIH010000045.1 GCA_022566715.1 Pseudomonadota bacterium
AACCGCAGCCTGGACTCGCGATCGTTGTTCGTGTTCAGGAAGACCTTCATGCAGGCAAAGAGCGGCATTTACCTGATTGATTAGCCATTGCTGCAGTTGGGGCGCTTTTGTGCCTGTCGCTTGCTCAATCACCTCCGTTGCAGCCGGTACGTGTATTTGGTTCCGCTCTTTCGCGAGTTGAGATATATCCGTCATTTTGTCGTCCTATTCCGGTGTAAGTGTCTGATTGGGCGACATTTTAGCAGCGGTCAAGCGGGCTCGCATTAGTCCATAGGGTGGAGGTCCATCGGCCTTATGGTGGTTAATATTTTACTTTGCGTGGGGTTGTTTTTAAAAAACCTATTTTTTCCCCCACCCCCCAAAAGTTGGGCTTCGGTCGTTGCCACGCCACACGCCGCCCCGATTTACCCCTCCGTCTCCCCGTGCTAGACCCGACCTGGATCAACAGAACGGGGGCACACCGTGAGCGCCGAACCGATCAAGGTCTTCTGGCAGCCCTGGTGCACCAGTTGTTTGAAGGTGAAAGAGTACCTCACGGGCAAGGGCGTCGAGTACGAGTCGATCAACGTGCTCGAGGGCGAGTACGGCCGGTCCGAGATGGCGCGCCTGGGCGCCAAGTCGATACCCATTGTCTCGCGCGGGAATGACTTCGTGTTTGCGCAAAACCTCAACGAGGTGGCGCGCTTCGTCGGGCTCGACGGCGCCGGCGGACCGGACCTCTCTCCCGCGGAGCTGGTGCAAACCATGGACCGGGTCTTGACCGCGGCCCTGCGTTTCGTGGGTCAGATGCCGGCCGGAAAGCTGAATACCAACCTGCCCAAGCGCGAACGCTCCTACCGCGTGCTCTGTCACCACGTCTTCGGCATCCCGGCCGCTTTCCTATCGGCCATGGGCGGCGCCAAGTTCACCTACGAGGAGCTCGTGACGGAGCCGGACGATTCGATGCGGACGACGGACCAGATCGCTGCCTACGGGCGCGGCATCAAGGAGCGCTTTGGCGCCTGGTGGAATGACCTCGACGACACCAGTTGCAAGTGGACCGTCGACACCTATTACGGCGGCCAATCGGTGCACGACCTGTTGGAGCGCACGGTCTGGCATTCGGCGCAGCACACCCTGCAAGTCCAGGCGCTACTTGAGGACATGGGGATCACGCCGGACGGCGCCCTGGGCGACGGCGACGTTGCCGGCCTGCCCCTGCCCAGCCACGTCTGGGACGCCTAACCCTAGCGCCGTGGCGCTGCCCGCCCCGTCCCACTAGAATAACGCTTACATTTCAGGGCCGCCCCATGCGGCCGCCCCACGCGTGCGGGGCAGGGCGAGGCCAACTGTGAAAATTCTCGTTACGGGTGGCGCGGGGTTCATCGGCTCGGCGGTGGTGCGTCAGCTCATCAACGAGACCAGCGCGCAGGTCGTCAATGTCGACTCCCTGACCTACGCCGGCAACCTCGACAATATCGCGGATGCGTCGGACTCGCCGCGCTACGCCTTTGAAAAAGTGGACGTTTGCGACGCGGCGGCGCTTAGGGAGGTGTTCGCCGAACACCGGCCCGACGCGGTCATGCACCTCGCCGCCGAATCCCATGTCGACCGTTCCATCGACGGGCCCCGCGCCACGATCGAGACCAACGTGCTCGGCACCTTCACCCTGCTCGAGGCGGCGCGCGCGCATTGGCAAGAGTTGCAAGGCGACGATAGGGCTGCGTTCCGCTTCCATCACGTTTCGACCGACGAGGTCTTCGGAAGTCTCGGGGCCGAGGGCGCCTTCAGCGAAACCTCGCCCTACCAACCCAACTCGCCCTACGCCGCGAGCAAGGCCGGGGCCGACCACCTCGTGCGCGCTTGGCGCGAGACCTATGGGTTGCCCGTCGTCCTGAGCAACTGCTCGAACAATTACGGCCCGTTCCAGCATCCCGAAAAGCTTATCCCTCTGCTGATTACCCGGGCGCTGGCGGGTGAGCCTCTGCCCATCTACGGAACGGGCCGGAACGTGCGCGACTGGCTCTATGTCGAGGACCACGCCAGGGCCCTGCGCCTGGTGCTGGAAAAGGGCAGGGTGGGGGAGTCCTACAACATCGGCGGCAACGAAGAGCGCACAAACCTTCAGGTGGCCGAGGCCCTGTGCGGGATTCTCGACGAGCTCTTGCCTGAGTCGCCGCACCGGCCCCACGCTAACCTGATCAGCCTCGTCACGGACAGGCCGGGCCACGACTTGCGCTACGCCATCGACGCCGCGAAGGTCTCGGCGGAACTGGGGTGGCGGCCCCGGGAAACCTTTGCAACGGGCCTGCGCAAAACGGTGGAATGGTACCTCGCGAATCAGGACTGGCGCGCCCGTGCTCTTGCCGGCGCAGGGGCCGGCGAGCGGCTGGGCCTCGGCGCGGCGCAGGCGGGGAGCTGATCCGGGCTTGCGGTCCGCCGCGTCAACCGCCTACAAAGCCGCATGACGACGGACAGGCGCCCCAAGGGACTCATTCTTGCCGGCGGCAGCGGCACCCGCCTTTACCCGGCCACCTTGGCGGTGAGCAAGCAGCTCTTGCCGGTCTACGACAAGCCGATGATCTATTATCCGCTGACCGTGCTCATGCTGGCGGGAATTAGCGAGATTCTGATTATCACCACGCCGCACGAACAACCGCTGTTCAAGAACTTGCTGGGCGATGGCGGCCAGTGGGGCCTGCGTTTTTCCTATGCGGCACAACCCGAACCGGGCGGCCTGGCCCAGGCCTTCCTGATCGGTGAGGACTTTATCGGCGATGATCGTGTTAGCCTCATCCTGGGCGACAACATCTTTTTCGGCGCCGGGCTGAGCGGCCAGTTGAGCGCCGCCGCGTCACGCCCCTCGGGCGCGACGGTCTTCGCCTACCGCGTCAAGGACCCGGAGCGCTACGGCGTGGTCGACTTCGACCGCGGCGGGCGCGTTCTCGGCATCGAGGAAAAACCAGCCTCGCCGAAGTCCCATTACGCCGTCACCGGGCTCTACTTCTACGACAACGATGTCGTCGGCATCGCCAAGGGGCTCGAACCTTCGGCCCGAGGTGAGCTCGAGATCACCGACGTCAACAATGCCTACCTCGCGCGTGGCGACCTTTCGGTCGAGGTGCTGGGGCGGGGCGCGGCCTGGCTCGACACGGGCACGTTCGAAGCGCTGCTTCAGGCCCATCAGTTCGTCGAGGTCGTCGAGGCCCGCCAGGGGGTGAAGATCGCCTGCCCGGAGGAGGTGGCTTGGCGCCTGGGCTTCATCGACGAGGCCCAACTCCGCCGTTTGGCCGAACCCCTGGCTAAATCGGGTTACGGCGCGTACCTGCTCGATCTCCTGGACAGCGAAGGCCAGACGACGCCATGAAGACCATCGTTACCGGCGGCAGCGGGTTCATCGGCAGCCACCTGGTCGATCTCCTGTTGGACGAGGGCCACGAGGTGGTGGTCATCGACAACCACAGCACGGGCCGGGCCGAAAACCTGGCGCACGTGGCCGGGCGCATCACGCTGAAGGAAGCGGATATCGCCGAGCCCGGACCGTGGGCGTCGGCGTTCGACGGCGCCGACTGGGTGATTCACCTGGCGGCGCTCGCGGACATCGTGCCCTCGATCCAGAATCCCGAGAGCTACTTCCGGGCCAACGTGGACGGCACCTTCAACGTCCTTCAGGTCTCGCGCGCCGCCGGGATCAAGCGCTTCGTCTACGCGGCCTCGTCGTCGTGCTACGGCATTCCCGATGCCTATCCGACGCCGGAAACGGCGGACATGCGGCCGCAATATCCCTATGCCCTGACCAAGCGGCTCGGGGAGGAACTCGTACTGCATTGGGCGCAAATTTATGATTTTCCCGCCTTGTCGCTGCGATTTTTCAACGTGTATGGACCGCGCTCGCGCACCTCGGGAACCTACGGCGCGGTGTTTGGCGTCTTCCTGGCCCAAAAACTGGCGGGGAAGCCTTTCACGGTCGTTGGCGACGGCACCCAGACCCGCGATTTCACCTTCGTGACCGACGTGGCGCGGGCCCTCTTCCACGCGGCCCGGAGCGACCATCGTGGCGAGATTTACAACGTGGGCAGCGGCGCCACGGTCTCGGTCAACCGCCTGGTCGAGCTTCTCGGCGGCGACAAAGTATTTACGCCGAAGCGCCCCGGCGAACCCGATTCCACCTTTGCCGACATCACCAGGATCAAGCGCGACCTGGGCTGGACGCCCTCGGTGCCGATCGAGGAGGGCGTGGCCGAGTTGCTCAAGCACATCGATTATTGGCGCGACGCGCCGGTGTGGGACCCGGACTCGATTGCCGGTGCGACCCGCGACTGGTTCAAATATCTGGGTGATTAATGCCGGGGTTCCACGTATGCCGAGGTTCCACCTATGAACATCGCCGATTTTCTAGCGGCTGAATTCGACGAGCACGATGCGGTCGTGCGCGCCACGCGCGGCGCGGTGGCGGAGCCGTTCGAGCGGTTGCTGGCCGCCTGCACAGGCTCGTTACGCGCCGGCGGGAAAATCCTCTTCTTCGGCAACGGCGGCAGCGCGGCGGACGCGCAACACTTGGCCACCGAACTGGCCGTGCGTTACAAGAAGGACCGAAACGCCATCGCCGCGCTGGCGCTGACCACCGACACCTCCGCGCTGACCGCCATCGGCAATGACTTTGGTTTCGAACACCTGTTCGCCCGCCAGATCGAAGCCCTGGGACGGGCGGGCGACGTCGCCATCGGCATTTCCACCTCGGGCCGCAGCGCCAACGTCATCAACGGCCTCAAGACCGCAAAGGCGAACGGCCTGACCGCCGCGGCCTTGGGTGGCGGCGACGGCGGAGATCTCGTTGGATTGGCCGATCCGTTGCTGATCATCCCCTCCACCACGACGGCCCGCATTCAGGAAATGCACATCGCGGTGGGGCAAATGCTGTGCGGCGCCATAGAATTGGAGCTCGGGCTCGCGTGAAGGGGGCCCTGACGGCCTATGCGGTGCTCGGCGCCTACCGGGCCGTGGGATTGTTGGGCGCCCCGTTCATCCGGCGGCACCTGAGATCGAGGTGCGCGCAAGGCAAGGAGGACGCAGCACGGCTGGGGGAGCGGCTGGGCCAGCCCGGCGCGGCGCGCCCGGAGGGGCCGCTCATCTGGTTCCACGCGGCAAGCGTGGGCGAATCCATGTCCGTCCTGCCACTGATCGAGCGTATCCGCGCCGATTGGCCTCGGATTAATTTTCTGGTCACGACCGGCACAGTGACGTCGGCGCGCCTTCTTGCGGAACGTCTGCCGCCGGGGGCGCTTCACCAATACGTCCCCGTCGATTTGCGCGGGCCTGTGCGGCGCTTTCTGGATTATTGGCGGCCCGATGCCGCGCTATGGGTCGAATCGGAATTTTGGCCCAATTTGCTGCTGGAGACGCAGCGCCGCGGCATCCCGCGGGCCCTGGTCAACGGCCGGATTTCCCCACGTTCGCACGCCGGCTGGCAGCGGCTGCCTTCGGTGATCCGACGTTTGTTGGCTGGATTCGATTTTTGCCTGGCCCAATCCCCCGAAGACGCCGAGCGTCTGATCGAATTTGGCGCGCCCCGCGTGTCATGTCCGGGAAACCTCAAATTCGCGGCGCCGCCGCTGCCCGCGGACGAGGGCGAACTCGCCGGGCTAGCGCGGGCCTGGGGGAAGCGCCCGCGGTGGCTCGCCGCCAGTACGCACGAGGGCGAAGAGGGCGCGGCGGGCGATGTTCATATTCATCTCGCCGAAACCTTTCCTGATATTTTGACGGTGATGGCGCCCCGTCACCCCCAGCGCGGCATGGCCATCGCGCGCTACTTGCGGGAGCGGGGGTTCGATGTGGCGCTGCGCTCCGCCGGCGAGGAGGTGGGCGCCGGTACCCAGATCTATCTTGCCGACACGCTCGGCGAGCTTGGCCTGTGGTACCGGCTCTGCAAAGTCGTTTTCGTCGGCGGGTCGCTCGTGTCCCACGGCGGACAAAACCCCTTGGAACCCGCGCGTCTGGGCTGCGCCATCCTCCACGGCCCACACGTCGCTAATTTTTCGCGCATCTACGATGAGATGGCGGAGGCCGGCGCCACGCGAATGGTCGCGCAAGAAGAGGACCTTGCCGGGGCGGTGCAAGAGCTGCTGGAGAACGAGGACGCGCGCACGCGGCTATCCGTTGCCGCTGAAGCCTATGGCCGTTCGCAGAGCGAATCGCTGGAGCGTATCTTCGAGGCGCTGCGGCCCCTGCTTGCGCAGGCGGTGAGCCCATGACGTCCGACACCGGGAAGACCCTGCGTCGGGCCGCCGATCCGGCGCAGGTCTATCTCAGGGGGGTTGCGCTGAACCAGGTCTTGGTGCGGGTTGCCCGGCGCGGCCATCCTGTGGATAAGTCCGAGGGCGATAGTTTTGGCGGGCCGTGATTTTGCGTGTTCAAAACGAAGACACCTGTTGGCTCGGCCCCACGATATCGCGCGATTTGGCCGCAATGCGCATCTCCGTTTCCAATCGGAGTACGACCGAAGCCGACGCGGACCGCTCGATCGAGGCGATCATCGGGTCTTTTAGGGGCCTACGTGCCACCCTTGCGCCTGAGCGGGCAAAGTAGATAGCACCGCCTGCCACCACCGGCGAAGCCATTTTGGGTTCGACGTAACCCGATGGTCGTGACTTTCGGGCACCATTCGGCGCCAAACTTACGGCGAATTGGCCGCGATTCTTGACAGGGCCCCCGAAAGATCGGCATAAACGCGGCCAACATTAGCCACGCGTGCCGCCCCAGCATGCTGATCGCATACCTCGTCCTACCACTTATCACGCTCGGGCTCTGTGTCTGGGCGAAGCCCATTGGCCGCGCGGCGGGTGTCGTCGACGCGCCCGACGGCGTCCGCAAGACCCATAAGCAGCCCACGCCGCTGGTTGGCGGGATCGCCGTGCTGATCCCCCTTGCGGTCATGGCCGCGGTCCTGACGCTGACGACCGACTATTCGCCCCTCTACCTGGTGCTTGGGCTGGTGGTGGCGGCGTTTCTGTTGTTGGGGTTTGTCGACGACCGGCGCCATATTCGGCCGTTCCTGCGGTTGGGCATTTCGGTTGTCCTTGTCCTCGTTGCGCTGATCGCGGTTCCGGGCTTCACGGTTACCTTCTTCAAGTTCAGCTTTCTGACCAGCCCCTTGTTTCTCGGGACCGTCGGCGGTGCGCTTTTCACCATCGTTTGCGTCGTCGGATTGCAAAACGCGGTCAACATGGCGGACGGAAAGAACGGCCTGGTGATCGGCATGTCCCTGATCTGGGTGGCCCTGCTCGCCCTCTACGCGCCCGGCCATCTGCAGCCGATGCTTGCCGTGTTCGGGGCCGGTCTTGCGATTACCTTGGTCTTCAATTTGCGCGGCAAACTTTTTCTGGGAGATTCGGGAACTTACGGCATTAGCGCAGCGATCGCGCTGATTGCGATCTACACCCACAACGTGGCGTTCGTGACCTTCCCGGCGGATGCCGTCGCCCTGATGTTCCTCATCCCCGTCGCCGATGTGCTTCGTCTCATGGGGTTGAGGGTGTTGCAGCGGCGCTCCCCGTTCCGGTCCGACCGCAACCACCTGCATCACGTGTTGTTGGGTTTCCTGCCGGCGCGCCAAGCGCTCGCCGCCTATCTGATGCTCGTTGGAGCTCCAAGCCTGCTGGCCTACCTGAGCCCGGGCGAGACGATTCTCTGGGCGGCGGCCGCGCTGACGGTCTACGCGGTTATTCTCGGCGCGCGCTACCGCGCCTGGGTCAGGGCGCCTTCCACCAGTTACTAGAGCGATTCCGGCTTGGCCGGAACGACTCTAGCTTTTTGCCGCTCACGGTCGCGGGTCCGCGCCTGCGCGGGCGCGCCGGATAACCGGCGGGCCGCCGCCGGTTATCCGATCGAATTAGAACTCGCGGTGCAAGTCGTCGCCGTGCAGCTTTACCCTGACCTGCCGGCCCAGCAGGTTGAGCAGGATAATCACGCGCTCCTGATCGGTCCGTTTCTCGAAAAGGCCCACTTGATCGCACATCGAACCCGACAGCACCCGGACGCGGTCGCCGGCCTTGAAGGGGATTTCACGGCCCAGGTGAATATAGCCGGCCTCGTCCTCGCGGCCGCGGATATCCTCGATGATCGAGGTGCGCACGGCCGAAGGCTTCGGTCCCATCCGCACCAGGTCGATTACGCCGGGAGCGCTGGCGATGGCCCGCTGCCCACTGGTTTCCAGGTCCGCCCTCACGAACATATAGCGCGGGAACAAGGGGTAGGCGACCATATCGGTCTTGCGCGCGTGGCTCCGGCGCCGCATGTAGCGGGGCAGGTAAACCTCGAAGCCACGATCCCAAAGGTTGCTGCGTGCCCATAATTCCATTCTCGATTGAGTAAAAACGGCGTACCAACGCATATTATGACTGCCTCCCCTGCGAGTCGTTCGACGTTATCTTAAGAAGCGGGGGTGCGACCAGCCGGCCATGCGGCGCCTGCCGTGCGTACCTCTCGTAAGTTGCTTGCGGCGCCTGCAGATCGGTGACGACCGCGGCGTCGATGTTTCCAAGCTCGGCAAGGTCGGCAACGACGGGCCGGCCCATGAACAGCGGCTCCGCCGAAGCCGGATCGACAATTCCGACGATCTCCACCTCATGCTGCATGGCGCAGAGCATGGTGATTTCGGTCAGATCGCCGCCGCCAATGAGGGCCAATCGGCGCCAGCCCTGCGCCGACGCAGCGTCCAGAATATCGCCGATTTCGCCCCGCGCCCTACGGTAGAACTGAAGCGAGTTCCGCAGGTAGTTGGTCGTCAGCCGGCTTTTTTCCGCGAAGCCCTTGGGTGTGAGGTAATAGGCATAGCGGTTCCGCGGCGCTTGGCGCGCCTTGATCCAACCCTTGCGTGTGCACCGTTTGAGGTAGGCATTGGTAAGCCCGAGTGCGATCCCGAGTTCGACCGCGAGCGAGCGCTGCGAGCGTTCGCCGTTCGCGTGAACCGCGTCGAGCAACTCAAGCGTCTTTTCGCTTTCGTTCTCGAGAACGTCGTTATTCGGGGTCGTGGTGGCCGGCAAAAGCCCTCTCCGCTACTGCCACAACATGGCGCCCCACCGCCGGCAAATCCATGACGAGCCCCCGGTTAGATGGTGCTCATCACGTTCATCACCCGAACACTACATCGTTCACGGCATGAACGTCAATATCATTTCGTCCAGTTGATTCAATAGGTTGCGGAGAAAGTTAACGATAGTCATCGGACCGCCTTTCGGAGTAGTCTGGAACCGAGAGCTACGGATTGACAAGATTCCGGCACCCGGCTACAGAGATTCCGGGTGTCGAGAGCGCCGGTGGGGCGGACGCGGATCGATGCGGTCCGAAACCGTGTGACGCCGCGCCGGCCGGCGCCGGGCCCTGGCCCGGTGAACGCTTGTGGTTCTATTCCGACGTTTGGCGCCGATGGAATTGGGACCAAGGGTCGAAATGAATTGAACCCGATTGAAATGTCGGCCTAGTGGCGCGGGCCGGCATTGAGGATTCGAAATGTCAGAGTCCCACCACTAGGACGCTGAATGGCGGCATTTCAGGCTTCCGGCATTACGCGGCGCTCCCTATTCGGCGTCGCCGCCGCTGCCGCATTGGCCGTGGCCGGCCTGTTCTTTCTTTTCGACGACAACCAAACCGATAGGGCGAAGGGCGATGAGATTCGTCCGGGCAACGCGGTGGTGGCGGAACTCCAGACCGCTTCGCCGACGGCGAAGAGATCGGCATGATTGAAACGAAGACCAAGGATGGGGGTACGGTCGTGGTTCAGCACGATGTAGCGGCTTTGGAAAAAATTCCCGGAGCGGTCGCGCCGGGCGATGCTCACGTCATGGTCGAAGGGGCGGCCGATGGCCTGATCAAGGTGGATTCACAGGGGGCGATTCAAGCCGTCAACCCGCGAGTTTGCGAGATGTTCGGCGGTACGGCGGAGGAGGCCGTCGGCCGCAACGTCGCTTTCCTATTCGTGGGGCGCGATTTCGCGGACTTTTTGAGCGGCGGCGCCTCCCTGGGCAAGATGTACACGGCCAAGGGCCGGCGCATGGACGGGGCCGAGTTTCCGGTGGAGGTTGCGGTGACGCAAGGCCCCGGCCGGGGCGCCGGGGGCGGTTTCTACATCCTAACCGTGCGGGACGTCCGCGGTCTCGCCCGGCTCGCGGGGCCTCTGCTACAGGCGCAAAAGGTGGAGGCGATCGGCACGCTCGCCGGCGGCGTGGCGCATGACTTCAACAACATCCTGTCGATCATCATGGGATATTCCGCGCTGCTCCGGGAGGATTTGCCGGACGACGGCGAATTGCGTGAGAACCTCGACATGGTGGAGCGGGCGGCGCGCCGCGCCCGCGGCCTGGTGGAGCAGATTCTCGCATTCAGCCGCGCAAGCGACCCTGTCCCGCGCCCCATTGTGGCCCAGCCCGTGATCGAGGAGGGGCTCGGTCTCCTGCGTTCGACCCTTCCGGCAACGATCGAAATTCGCTCCGATATCGATTCCGGTGCGGCGAAAGTGCTTGCCGACCCCGTGCAGTTGCAGCAGGTGTTGGTGAACCTGTGTACCAATGGCGCGCAGGCCATCAGTGATGGCGGCGGTGATGGCGGCGGTGTCCTCGACGTGAGTCTGAAGGAAGTTTCCCATACGGCGTCGCCGGGCGGGCGTCCTGAGAACCTGCCCTCCGGGCGCCTGGAGACTCTGCCCTCCGGGCAATACCTCAAGCTATCGGTGCGCGATAACGGCGGCGGCATGGATGCGGCGACGGCAGAGCACATCTTCGAACCGTTTTTCACAACGAAGGACCGGGAGCGTGGCAGCGGCCTCGGCCTGTCCGTGGTCCACGGCATCGTCGTTGAGCGCGGCGGCGCGGTGGCCGTCGAGAGCGCACCTGGCGAGGGCGCGGCCTTCGATGTTTATCTGCCCGTGTACGACGGCGATGAACCGGCGTTGACGGACACGCCGGTGACCCGGGCGCCGAAGGGCCGCGGCCGCATTCTGTTCGTCGATGACGAAGAGGCCATCGTGCGCCTGGGCGAGAAGATCCTTGGCAAGCTCGGCTACACCGTCGAGGGCGCGGCGGGCGGGGAGGAGGCGTTGCGCGTTTTCCGCCGCGATCCCCAAGGCTTTGACCTGGTGATCACGGATCAGACCATGCCCGGCATGACCGGCGAGACCCTGATCGCCGCAATCCGCGAGTTGCGCGGCGACATCCCCGCCATTTTGTGCACGGGCTATAGCCAGAACCTGGGCGAGGACGAGGCGCGCGCGCTTGGTATCGAGACCTTGCTCATGAAGCCCCTGGAAGGGGGCGAGTTGGGCTGGGCCGTGGCGCGGGCGTTGAACCTGGCTCCGGCCTCCTAGAGCGCGGAAAAGAACCCGCCGGGGCGGGGCCGGTCCAGTTGCGGGGCCCCGCCTTTGTCCCTATGTTGCGGCGCGGCGGCTGTTGGGGCGTAGCCAAGTGGTAAGGCACCGGTTTTTGGTATCGGCATTCGCAGGTTCGATCCCTGCCGCCCCAGCCAGCCTTTTCCCAGCCAACCTTATTCAATGGCGTAACCAAAACCTTCCGGCGGCCCGGCACCTGCACGGGCGCCCGACCGCGTTCCCCAGGGCCAACCCCGCACCGATGCTTCGGCCGCGGCCATGCACCGCTCCGCCTCTGTATTGAGGTCTCCGGTATCGCGTTGCACGGGTCTCTTGCGTTACCCTAAAACCGCCGCCTGAGACCGATCACAATGGCGTTGGAGCCACCCTCGTCGGCAACCAGGCCATAGGCCCCCGAACGATGGTGAAGTCGGAGTATCGCCCTCCAGGCCTTGTCGGGCGGACCGGCTTCAATCTCTATCATCCAATACACAAGCACGCGGCGACTGTCCCCGTCGTTGTCGATCTCCACCTTGGGTTTCTTGCTTGCATAGGAGGGGCCGATACCAAAGGCCATACTGGTATCAACGACCTCGTCCCACGGAAACGCCTTCCAGCGGGCGATGATCGGTAAGTTGAACTCCCAGTGATCCTGGTCTCCGAAGTGACGTACGACTTGGCCCTCGATCTCAAAACCAAGCCTACGGCCGAACCGGCCAACGCCATGCGATGCGGCAAGTCCCACGAAGGTCGAATCGCGGAAATCGAGGGTCCAGGGCGCCAACGCATCCTCCCAATGGTTGTTGGTCATTAGGCCGCCGAAAACGGTGATGGCGCCCGGCCTGTCCTTAGCGGACGCGCCGCCCTCACCGGCGGCGGACGGACGGGGCAACGCCAAGCCTATCATCAGTCCGGCCCAAGCCGCGCAACGCAGCGTCAAGCGGACTCCGCGCAGGAGGCCGGTTACGGGATTTGGCGTGCTCACCTGTTCGACTCCAGACTCGCGATCGGCTTTGGCTATATTTCCCATTTCTACCGTACTGGACAGAATGCCCTACGCGGGCCGCTACGAACATTCTTGATTCAGGTCAGGCGGCCGATTTGCCCGCTCCCGCGCCCTGGACCGCCGTCATCGCGATTCGTCTTCCTTTGCCCCGGCTGCCGGCATTCGCGGGTTCGATCCCCGCGGCCCCAGCCAGCCTTTTCCTAGCCGACTTCTTCAACGTCTTTTCAATGGCTTAGATATCCCTCCAGCCACCGGCACTCCGCCGTGGTCCATTGGCCGCGACGCCTTTGCGGGCCCAAACGCCCTTCCCGCCATGGTCCATGAGCGGTTTGGCGGTGCGGCAAGAATTTCAACCTTAACTTCTCGTTAACCCTAACGGGCTAGCGTCCGGGCCGATTCAAACGACTCGTCTTTTCTCGGCACGGCGCCGCCGCATCGGGTCTGCCATTGTAGGTTGAGTTGCGCAGGTTCAATATTCGCCTTGCCGCGGTCCTTGGGTCACTATCGATCACGATGACAGTGACGTTTGCGAAGCCGCCCGCCGCGCATGAAGCGAACGAGCAGCAACAAGCGAGCACGTCGAGTTGGTTCTCCCGCAGTGCGGCCAAGGCGCTGGTAGCCGGGGGCAGCCAGGCGGAACCGGCCGCCGCAGCCACCGCATCGGCGAAATCCTTCGTTGATAGCGTGATTTCCGAGCTGGCCGAGGACGGACCGGCTTGGCTCAGGCGCACGGAATTCGAGTGGGACCTGACGCAGCGCCAACAGCCCGAATTCAGCCTGCTGACAATACAGCCGCTGTACCGGTCGAGCGGGGGCATCGACACCGTCTTCGTCCAAGCCCGGATCGCCTACGGCCGTGGCCGGCGCACCACGGGCAACCTCGGGTTCGGCTATCGCCGCCTAATAATGAACGGCACGGCCATGTTCGGCGTCAATGCCTTTTACGACTACGAGTGGCCCTACAGTCATGCGCGGTGGGGGCTGGGCGTGGAAGTCCGTTCAGGTCCCGTCGAGCTGAACAGCAATATCTACCACGCGCTTTCGGGCCGGTCCCAGATTACGAGCAATACCCACGAACGCGCGCTCGATGGCTACGACGTCGAGCTTGGCGTTCAGGTCCCGTACCTGCCCTGGGCGCGCGTCTATGCCCGGCGCTTCCACTGGCAGAAAAAAGAGGGAGCGAGAAATATCAACGGTCAGCGTCTGGCCCTGCGGATACAGCCCGATTTTCCGCTCGAGATCGAGGCGGGCGTGCAGGACGATAACGTCACCAATTCGGCCTACTTCGTCCTGTTCCGCGTCAGCCTGGTGTTGGGCCGGCAGGACTCTCCGCGCGCCTTGCCGCTGATCGACAAAAGGCCTTTTCGAACCGTGGATTTACATGACGTGACGCTGGAACCCGTGCGCCGCGAAAACACCATCCGTGTCGAACAGACCACGACTGGAGCCGCCGGTACGGCCACCGTCACCATCTCCCGCGGCACGTAAGATTTTTGGAAGTTGGTCCCTAGAAACCGCTGCCTGATAGGAGCATTCACCCGATGATCAGATTCCCATTCATACTGTTCGTGCTGCTGGCCGTCTTTCTTACCTGGACCGCTTCTCCGGCGCTGGCGCAGGCCGCGCCCGATTGCGCCGGGAACGCCGACCCGTGCAGCAACTGCAACAATCTGACCAACGCGAATTATTCCGGTACCTGCACGACGGGGGCCGACGTCTATTCCTTCACGATGAAGGAAATGCGTCTGCGCAAGACCGACGGCACCTTCGTCAGTATCGCCAGCAGCGACATGACGTTCGACGCGGCCTCGGTCAGCGCCGGCGCACAGATGGGGGCCTATGTCAGTGGCGCCCCTGTGCCGCCCGCCAGCTACGACGCCATGAGCCCGACACTCGGGAAGGACTGGAGCTTCAGCGGCAGCACCACGGGCGGCGCGGCCGGCTCTTGCGCCTCGACCGCCGGAGGGTTCTCGGTCAATACGGGGGACCAGGCGGCCCGCGTCGTCGATCTCGCCGCTTTCTTCCTCGCCAACCCCGGCGCCGTGCCGTCGGACATGACCGTAACGGCCGACAGCTTGACCATTATCGACGCCAGCGCTTCGCTGCAGGTGACCGTCAACAACGGGCAGTCGCTCGCCATCAACATTCAATTCGATACCGGTACCGGGACTCAGTTCACCTATGTCAACGGTGTGTGTCAGGATGCCTCCATGGGTTCAATGGGAGTCACCGTGACCCTGACGACAAACTAGAGCGGTTCCAGTTCAGCTGGAACCGCTCGACGCCGTCTCGAAAATCCCGCGGCTGAACCGGCGGCCACGCTTCCGGCTTTGCGGCGGATTTGCAAGCTCCTGGTTCAGCCGTGTCCAGCTCTTATCGTGGGCGGCCGGGCGCATCTCCCGAATGGTCCGATTCCCGGGAACCTCCCCGGCGTACGTCTTCCTTCCTTTCCGGCTTCCGGCCATCGTCCTGATTAGGTGCAAGTTCTTTCGCACGGAGCGTCCCATTCCGGCAAACTACGTTGATCGCACACTGGATATTGGGGCAGGACGACATGGAAGAGCTTATTCGGGATTGGGGGGACGCAATCGTCGATTTCGCGCCCCACCTGGCGCTGGCCGCCGTTATTTTCTTGGCCTTTTGGATCGCCAGCAAAGTGCTGCGCCGGGCCGTGCGCGTTTGGTTGAGAAAGCTTGGCGCGGAGCGCCAGGAAGTCGTCGGCCTGCTCGCCAGCGCGCCCATATCACCGTCTTGATCATTGGCGCCATCCGCACGCCGGGAACCGTAGGCGTCGATGTGAGCGCACTCGTGGCCGGTCTTGGCCTCGCCGGATTTGCGATCGGCTTCGCGTTGCGCGATGCGGTTTCAAACACCTTGGCCGGCGTTTTGGTGCTCATGTACCAACCGTTCCGAGTCGGCGATGACATCAAGACAGGCGGTGTTGCGGGCAAGGTCATCTCCATCGACCTGCGCTACACCACCATCGAGGGCGAGGCAGAGCGTTATCTCGTTCCGAACGGAACGCTGCTCAAGGGTCCCGTGACGGTCCACGATGTCGGCGCCGGGACGGCGTGAGCTTGCCGGCCCAGCCCTATCTTGAGGCAGGCCGGCGTGGGCACCCCGATACCCAGCCCCAGCCCCAGTCCCAGTCCTCGGAACGCAACCTGTGAGTGTTGGCAGGCACGACGGGGCGCGCCACCATGGTGGGTTGAATAGGCAGTGGCCGCCGGCAACGGCGGGAGGTGCCGCGGGCCCCAAAGCCAAGAAAACCCTCAAGATGCAAGCTCTTTTAACCGGGGCTTAAATATGAATGTGCTAGAGCGGGGTGTGGGGAGAGGTTCGCCTGATCCCCCGCCGTCACGCACCCCTGGGGGAGGGGACCATGCGCATCGCCACGCCGTCGGAGGATGCCAAATTCCTGCACGCACGCCGGGTCGAACTCGGCGAGTTGCTGGGTGAGCCGTTGCCGAATGTGGTGCGGCCGTGCCCCGGTTGCGAGCTGCCCTGCCCCTCCTCGGGATCGCTGACCTGCGCCTGCCACTGCAGCCGCACCTGTCCGCACGCGCCGCGGGAAATGTCCTCGGAGCCCGACGAGTTTCCCGTCGAACCGGGGATCGTGCCCCTGGTATTTGCGCTCTATTCGCTGCGGCAGGTCGAGCCCTGTTGGTCCTGCGAAGGGCACGTCAAGGAGGACGGCACGTTCTGGCGGCTGCCCCAGGCCTGGTTCTACTGCCGCTCGCAGGTGCTGCCGCGCATTATTGCCGACGCGGTCTCGCAACTGCGCTCGCAAGGCGTCACCCAGGCCACCTGGATCGTCAACGTCACGTACGCGGCCGAAGAGAGCCTCGATCCAGTCTTCGCCATACGCCCCGATCTCAGTCTCTCCGAGCCCTATGATTTGCGCACGCTGCGGCGCGATGTCGAGGGCCTGGCGGACGGTCTCCTGGAGGCGGTGCGCGAGCGCGCCCGGCACTATCTGAAGGCGGGATCGTTGCAGCGGCGTGCCGCCGGCTAGAATAGGGACGTTTGGCCGCCACCGAGGTCTAGCCGCCAATAATAATTTTCGGGGCGGGCACATCGAGGGTGCGCAGTATCCAGAGATACGTCTTTTCGTCCTCGCCGCTCACCTGGTCCGCATTGTTTTCCAAGACGTTCGCGCCGGTGACGACACGCAGCTCGCCTTCGAGCGGGAAGGAGAGGCTGTTGAGCCGGTCGTGGTAGTTCACCGGCACCGAGCCGGCGAACACCGTGACGGTGTTGGATTTACCGACAAACGCGATGCTGAGAATCCGGCTGCCCCCGTTTACGAACGTAAGGGTCTTGTCGTCGATTATGTTGCCGGCCTTTTCGTACCGGACTTCGAAGAAACCTTCGCCAACGTATTCGACGGCGCGGAAACCCGAATCCCGGGCCAGGTCCCTTTTGAGCGTTTCCACTTTTCTAGTCTCCGTGGCGGCGTCGATCTTCCCTTCCTTCAGGCCCACGAACAAGGTCGAATCCGCGAGGCGGCCCACGTAGCTCATGGTGTACGACCCATCCGGGCCGATCCAAACGTCGACCTTGAACCGTGAGGGCAGATAGCACCCGGCCAAGAACAACGCGAGCAACAGAATGGGCAACCGCTTGAGCGGCGAAAAGATCGAAGTCACGGAGGGATCTGTCCAACGGTTAGGGACTCGCAAAGGACGTTAAGCCCCTGTGATTAACAGAAGTTTACCGGCCTCCGCCGCCGCGGGTTTCCCCTGGAGCGTTTCCAGGTCATTTGAAATCGCTCAAGGCTGCTGGAATCGCTCAAGGCCGCAAGAGCAGCATCCGTTCGGTTGGAAATGCCCCACTGAAATCCAAGCGGCCATCACCGAACGGATAAAGCTGCTCTAGAATCTTGAAAAGTAGAGCAAT
>JADFIH010000046.1 GCA_022566715.1 Pseudomonadota bacterium
ACGGCATGACCGCCGACTTCTATCCCTTCCCCATGGACTTTTTGGGACGGGTGGCGACGCGCATCATCAACGAGGTGCGCGGCATCAACCGGGTCACCTATGATGTGACCTCCAAGCCGCCCGGCACCATCGAATGGGAGTAGAGCGCCGGGCGTCACCCAAGGCTCCCTCCCATTAGAGACCGTCCTCAATAGTCCCTTCCCCGAGTCATGCCGCCAAAACGCAATCCGCTCAAACTCAACGCCTTGCAGCTGAAGACCCTGGCCGTCCTGCAGGAGCTTGCGGCGCTGCCGGATTGCGGCCGCCCGGACGAGGCCAGCGGCGCCACGGTCTTGGCCTATCTGCCGCAGCCCCACGGCGATCACTATCATCTGGGCGAGAAAGGAGTCTCGGTGTCGAATGCAACGGGCCTGCGCAACCCGTCGGTTTGGGGCGCTCTCGCGCGCAAGGGCTTGGTGGGCGCCGATTTCTCAGACGTCCTGATGCTGACGGCCCAAGGTCTGGCCTACGAAACGGGCGTTCGCGATAGGATTATCATGCGGCCCGGTCACGAGACCTAGAGTCGTTCCGATTTGGCCGGGTCCGGCGTGGTCGCGAATATATGAAGCGGCAGGGTGGCGGGAGGCGAAACGCTTGAATACCGCCGCGTGCGGGCCAAATCTTGGGCATCCCGGGCGGTTCCCGGGCCGCGGCCCGGCGCCGAGGACGCGGGGGGCCTGATTGCCAATAGACCACCCCATCTATATGGTTAGCCGCCGTTCTTGAGATTTCGGAGCGACCTGTGAGCGACATTTTCCGCGAAGTCGATGAAGACGTACGCAAGGAGCGATACGGAAAGCTCTGGAAGGCGTATGGCCGCTACATCATTGCCGCTGTGACCCTGATCATCCTCGGCACGGTGGCGGGGGTGAGCTGGACGTCCTACCAGAAATCGGTCAAGGAGGGACGAGGCGACCGTTTCGCGGCGGCGCTAGTGCTGGCGCGTGACGGCAGCAGCGAACAAGCCGCTGATGCGTTCGCGGCGCTGGCCGACGATGCGGGCGGCGGCGTCGGCGCCCTTGCCAGGTTGCAGCAGGCGGCGGCGCTCATCGAGGCCGGCGATTCGAACGCGGCAATCGATGCCTATGACATGCTGGCCGAGGACGGGTCGGCGGACCGCCTGCTGCGCGACTTGGCGCGGCTATTGGCCGCCATGAACAGCCTCGATAACGCCAGCACGGGTGAACTCACGGACAGGCTTGCGCCCCTGATCCGGGACGATAACGCGTTCCGCTATTCCGCGCGGGAACTGCAGGCGCTGGTGTCTTACCGGGCGGGCGATGTGGCCGGCGCGTTGAGCCAGTTGCGCGCTTTGTCGGATGATCCCGAGGCGCCGCCGGGGCTGCGTCAACGCGCGGCCGAGATGATCATCGCGCTGGGCGGGGTTTAGGCGCGCCAGACCTCGATGCGGGCAGGGACCATGACTCATCGTACCTCTTCAGCGCGGGCCACGGGGCGTCGGGTGGCGTTCGCCTTTCTGCTGCCGGCCGTGCTCGGCGCCTGCGGCGGGGGGCTGTTTGGCAACTCCGAAGGCGACCGGTTGCCCGGCGAGCGCATCTCCATTCTTTCCTTGCAACAGGTCTCTCAGCCGGACCCCCGGATCGCCGACCTTCAGGTGCGCTTGCCGCGGCCACGCATCAACGCGGACTGGCCCCAGGCCGGCGGCCAGCCAACGCACGTGATGCAGCACCTGTCGCTGAGCGACGATCCGCAACGCATCTGGAGCACCGATATCGGCTCGGGCTCGGGCTCGTTGGTCCGGCTCTTGGCGCCGCCCGTAGTGGGCGGCGGCGTGGTCTACACCCTGGACGCAAAGGGCCGGGTGAGCGCCCTGACCACGGATCGCGGCAAGCGTATTTGGCAAAGCAACATCACGCCGGATGGTGAGGAGGCGGGCGCGCTGGGCGGTGGCGTGGCGCTCGCGAACGGTGTGCTGTACGCCAGCACGGGTTATGGCGACGTGGTGGCGTTCGACGCCGCGACGGGGGTCGAGCAGTGGCGCGAACGCATCGGTATTCCCCTGCGGGGCGCGCCGACGATCAGCGCGGGCCGCCTGTTCGTGTTGACCTACGACAACCAGGTTTTCGCGCTCGACGCGCGGGACGGCGGGGTCCTTTGGACCTACGTGGGCATCGCCGAGACGGCGGGCCTGATCGCCACGGCGAGCCCGGCGGTGGACGGCGGGGTCGTGATCGCGCCCCTCTCCTCGGGCGAGCTCGTCAGCCTGCGGGCCGCGGACGGGCGTGTCCTCTGGTCCGATACCTTGGCGCGGAGCGGCCGCGTAACGGCGCTCGCCGAACTCAGCAACATCAACGGACGCCCGGCGATTCAGGACGGCGTCGTTTACGCCGTCAGCCACGCGGGCCGCATGGTGGCAGTGGATGTGAACACCGGGGCCCGGGTGTGGACGCAGAACATCGCTGGCGTCGAGAGCCCGTGGATCGCGGGCCAATTCATCTACCTGATCACAACCGATGCGGAAGTGCTGGCGCTTTCGCGGCGCGACGGACTCATCCGCTGGGTCACCCAGTTGCCGCGTTTCCGCAAGCCGGCCGACCGCACCGGCCGCATCACGTGGAGCGGGCCGTTGCTCGCCAGCGATCGCCTGATCCTGGTCTCCTCGACGGGCTCGGCGGTCGCGATCTCCCCCTACACGGGCGAACTGCTGGGAGAGCTCAAGTTGCCTGACGGCGCCATGGTCGCACCGGTCCTCGCCAACGAAACGCTTTACGTACTTACGGACGACGGCGATTTAGTCGCCTACCGTTAGATCATGACGTTCACCGTGGCCATTGTCGGCCGGCCCAACGTGGGCAAGTCGACACTGTTCAACCGGCTCGTCGGCCGCCGCCTGGCGCTCGTCGACGATACACCCGGCGTGACGCGCGACCGGCGCGACGGCGACGCGAATCTCGGTGGCTTGGAGTTCCGCGTCATCGATACGGCGGGGCTCGACGAGGGCGATCCCGACAGCTTGGTCGAGCGCATGCGCCGTCAGACGGATACGGCGGTCGCCGAAGCCGACGCCGTCATTTTGCTGTTCGATGCGCGCGTCGGCATCACGCCGATGGATCAGCATTTCGCGCGCGCCCTGCGCAAGACCGAGACGCCGGTCGTGCTGGTGGGGAATAAATGCGAGGCCGCCGCCGGGGAGTCCGGTTTGATCGACGCCCACGCGTTGGGCCTGGGTCCGGCGGTTCCCATTTCGGCCGAGCACGGCGAAGGCATGGTCGACCTGTTCGAGGCCCTCCTCGCCGAGGCCCCCGACGAGGCAACGGCCCCGCCCGACGGGGAGGGCGAGACGGACTCGCAGGACCGGCTCCTTCGGATCGCCATTGTCGGGCGCCCCAACGTGGGCAAATCGACACTGGTAAACAAACTTCTCGGCGAAGAGCGGGTCGTGACGGGCCCCGAATCGGGTCTCACGCGGGACTCGATCGCCGTCGAGTGGCGGGTCGCGGGCCGGCGCGTGCAGTTGGTGGACACGGCGGGTCTGCGCCGCAGGGCGCGCGTTCACGAAACCCTGGAGAAACTTTCCGCGGCCGACGCCCTGCGCGCGCTCGGCCGGGCCGAGGTCATCGTCCTGGTCATGGACTCGAACCAGCCGATGGAGAAACAGGACCTGGCGCTGGCCGCGCTCGCCACGGAGGAGGGCCGGGCGCTGGTCCTGGCCATCAACAAATGGGACATCGTCAGCGACGCGGGCGCATCCCTGCGCCGTGTCCAGGACCGGCTTCAGACATCCCTGCCGCAGATCAAGGGCCTGCCCATTCTGCAAATCTCGGCAAAGACCGGCGCGCGCGTGGACCGCCTGCTGCCGGCGGTGATCGGGGCGCACAACCAGTGGAACCGCCGGCTTTCGACGGGCGTCCTCAACCGTTGGCTGGAGGGGGCCTTGGCCCGCCACCCGCCGCCCGCGCCGCAGGGCCGCCGTCTCCGGCTGCGTTACATCACGCAAGCCAAAGCGCGGCCGCCTACCTTCGTGATCTTCGTCAATAAACCCGCGGCCCTGCCGGACTCCTATGTCGGTTACCTGACGAACGACCTGCGGGAAGCCTTCGATCTGCAGGGCGTGCCAATCCGCATTCATCTGCGCAAGGGGGACAACCCCTATGCGGGCAGAAAATCAAAAAGCAAGAAGAAGGGGAAAAGGAAAACCTAGGCGTTTCCGGTTCATCAGGAATCGCTCAAGGCCGCAAGGCGGCCCGCCGGTTATCCGGCGCGCCCGCGCAGGCGCGGCCATCCTTAATTCATCCGAGATGGGCTGGTCCGCTGCCGTGAGCGATAAAAACCAGAGTGGTTCCGGCCAAGCCGGAACGACGTTAGGCGGCTTGGACGATTTGTCCGTTGCCGGTGTATTCGGGCGAGGCGAGCTCGACGAAGGTGTCGCTGACGGCGCCGGGCGGGGGTAAGGTTTCCGGGTTCTCGCCGGGGTAGGCTTGGGCGCGCAGGTCGGTCCGCAAGCGGCCGGGATCGACGATGTTTACGCGGACATTTGTTTTTTCGAGTTCGGCGGCCCAGGTCTGGGCCATGTTCTCGAGCGCCGCCTTGCTCGCGGCATAGGGCCCCCAATAGGCATGAGGGGCGCGCGCGACGCCCGATGTCACGAAGAGGGCGCGGCCCGCGTCCGATTCGCGCAGCAGGACGTCGAAGGCGCGGATGAGACGCCAATTGGCGGTGAGGTTCAGGCCCATCACCTTGGTCCACATGTCGGGCGGATAGTGGCCCATCGGGCTCAATTGCCCGAGCATCGCGGCATTGCCGACGAGAATGTCGAGCCGCGACCAGCGCTCGTGCACGGCGCCGGCAAGCCGGTCGATGCCGTCGAATTCCAGCAAGTCGAGCGGCACCAGGGTGGCGCTGCCGCCCACCGCCTTGATGGCGTCGTCCAATTCCTCCAGGCCGCCCACGGTCCGCGCCACCGCGACGATGTGGGCGCCTTCCGCCGCGAATCGCTTGGCCACGGCGGCGCCGATGCCCCGCGAGGCGCCGGTGATGAGGGCGACCCGGCCGGCGAGCCGGCCCGTCACGTTAGGGGGCCGCGCGGCGCCATGGTCAAGCGCCTTCGGCCAATAGGGAGAGTTGCCTGGGCGGCTCGCCGCCGTCTTGGTCGGTCAGGGGGATGGGATAGTCGCCCGTAAAACAGGCGTCGCAGTACTGCGGACTTTCGGCGTTGCGGCTCCCTTCGCCCATGGCCCTGTAGAGCCCGTCGAAGCTGAGAAAGGCCAGACTGTCGACCCCGATAAACTCGCGCATGCCCTCGATATCCTTTTGCGCCGCCAGCAGTTTGGAGCGCTCGGGCGTATCGACGCCGTAGAAACAGGAATGCGCGGTCGGCGGGCTGGCCACGCGCATGTGGACTTCCTTGGCGCCGGCGTTGCGCATCATCTCGACGATCTTGATCGAGGTGGTGCCGCGCACGATCGAATCGTCGACCAGCACGACGCGCCGTCCCGCCACCACCGCCCGGTTGGCGTTGTGCTTCAGCTTGACGCCCAGGTGGCGAATCTGTTCGCCGGGCTCGATGAAAGTCCGTCCGACATAATGGTTGCGGATTATTCCGAGATCGAACGGGATGCCTGATTCCTCGGCGAACCCCATCGCCGCCGGGGTCCCCGAATCGGGAACCGGCACGACCAGGTCGGCCTCGGCGGGGCTCTCGCGGGCGAGCTCGGCGCCGATCTTTTTGCGCGCCTGGTAGACTCCCTTGCCTTCGACGATGCTGTCGGGACGGGAAAAGTAGATGTACTCGAAGATACAGAAACGCCGCTGCGCCGGTGGGAAGGGACGCATGCTGTGAATGCCGCTGGAGTCGATGACGACCAATTCGCCCGGCTCGACATCGCGAAGGAATTTGGCGCCGATGATGTCGAGCGCGCAGGTCTCGGAGGCCAGAATCGTCGCGCCGTCGAGCTCGCCGATGACGAGCGGCCGGACGCCAAGTGGATCGCGCACGCCGATCAAGTGGTCCTTGGTCAGGGCCACCAGGGAGTAAGCCCCCTCGGCCTGGCGCAGGGCATCGATCATGCGGTCGACGACGCCACTGTGCCGGCTCACCGCCATCAAATGAACGATCACTTCGGTGTCCACGGTGGATTGGAAGATGCTGCCGCGTTCCACGAGCTCTTGACGCAGCGCGTAGGCGTTGGTCAGGTTTCCGTTGTGTGCCAAGGCGAAGCCGCCGAACGCGAAGTCGGCGTACAGGGGCTGAACATTGCGCAAGCCGGCCTCGCCGGAGGTTGAATAGCGGTTGTGACCGATGGCGGCCTTTCCACGCAGCCGGGCGATCACCGCCTCGTCGCCGAAATTCGCGCCGACATGCCCGAGTGCCCGTTCGGAGTGGAATTGCGGCCCATCGCAACTCACGATGCCGGCGGCTTCCTGCCCGCGATGCTGGAGCGCGTGGAGCCCGAGCGCCGTGTGCGCCGCCGCGTCGCCGTGCCCGAATATGCCGAAAATACCGCACTCCTCGTGCAGCTTGTCGCCGTCCCATGGCGCCGAAGAGCGCCGCTCGAAATAGAGCGCCGAGATGCGCCGCCCAAAATGGGGTGTGGGAATATTGCCGTGAGAACTGGACCGCATCAGCGCCCTTGAATTTGAACTGCCGCCGGAGGCGCCTCGGAGATTTGCGTTGTTATAGCGGGCGGGCTCGGCGATGTCAGGCTCGGAATCGGCCTGCGTGGTGATTCAAAGGACGCCGAGGACAGGCCGGCGCGTTCTAACACCGTTTCGCTCTCGATGGGCAGGACCGGCACCAGCCGCAGGAGAATCGCGCCGCCGAAGTCCAGCAGCGGCACCGCGCGGGCGTCGGTGATCCACTTCGGCTGGTCGTCGCGCGGATAGACTTGCTCGAACAGCAGAAACACGATGATGAGGACGACGTAGCCGCGCAGGACGCCGAAAACCAAGCCCAGGAACCGGTCGATAACGCCGATCTGGCTGCCCCGGACCGTACTCGCCACGATACGGGCCAGCACCGAGATGATGAGGAGGGTGACAAGGAAAATGACGATCCCGGTGGCCACGTCGGCGCCGATTTGCGAGGGAATGATGTCGCGGGCGAAGGGGCGCAGCGGGTTGAACAGGGAGACGGTGGCGATGGCAGCTCCGGCCCAACCTACGACCGCCAGGGCCTCCGTGACGAAACCACGGTAGAGGGCGAGCCCGCCCGAAACGATAATGACCGCCGCGAAAATGACGTCCGCGACGCTGACCGGGAGGTTTTCCATGGAGGGCCCGCTAAGCGTCCGCGCGCGCAAGGCCGCGTTCGCCGACCGTCAGGCGCAGCGCCAGGTCGTCGAGCTGGGCGATCTCCGTGATGTCCAGGGGCCGCGTGCGGTGTTTGAGGCCGGCGGGCACGATCGCCCGCCTGAAGCCGAGCTTGGCGGCCTCCTTGAGGCGCAAGTCGGCCTGGCTGACGGTCCGGACGTCGCCGGACAAACCGATCTCTCCAAAAACGACGGTCTCCTCGGGGAGCGGCACGTCGGCCACGCTGGAGATCAGGGCGGCGGCCACCGCGAGGTCGGCGGCCGGCTCGAATATCCGCAGGCCTCCCGCCACGTTGAGGTAAACGTCGCGGCCGGCCAGGGATACGCCGCAACGAGCTTCGAGCACGGCGAGCACCATGGCGAGCCGGCCCGAATCCCATCCCACCACGGCGCGGCGCGGTGTGCCCAGAGGCGACGGCGCGACAAGGGCCTGGATTTCCGTGAGCACCGGGCGCGTCCCCTCAAGGCCGGCGAAAACGGCGGCGCCGCTCGTCCCGCCGGACCGGCCCGAGAGGAACAAGGCCGACGGGTTGGCGACCTCGCTCAACCCGGCGTCGGTCATTTCGAACACGCCGATCTCGTCGGCCGGTCCGAAGCGGTTCTTCACGGCGCGCAGGATGCGGAACTGGTGACTGCGTTCGCCCTCGAAGTAGAGCACGGTGTCGACCATGTGCTCGAGGACGCGCGGTCCGGCGATCTGCCCATCCTTGGTGACGTGGCCCACCAGCATGACGGCGATGCCGCGCCGCTTGGCCAGGCGGATGAGCTCCTGCGCGCTGGCGCGGACTTGCGCCACCGTGCCCGGCGCCGAATCGAGCGCGTCCACGAACATGGTCTGAATGGAATCGATCACGACGACGGCGGGCGCCTTGGCGTTATCGAGGGTCGCCACGATGTCGCGCACGTCGGTGGCGGCCGCCAGTTGCACGGGGGCATCCGCCAGGCCGAGCCGGCGCGCCCGCATGCGAAGCTGCGCCACGGCTTCTTCCCCCGAGATGTAGATGCTGCCATGGCCGCCCCGCGCCAGCGCGGCGAGCACTTGCAACAGTAGGGTCGACTTGCCGATGCCCGGGTCGCCCGCGACCAGCAAGACGCTGCCGGGAACCAGACCGCCGCCGCAGACCCGGTCGAACTCGGCGATCCCGCAAGGCGTCCGTTCGTTCTCGTCCACCGCGCCCCGCATGTCCGCGAGTTCGATGCGGCGGCCCTTGCCGCGGCCGAGCCCGCGCGGGACAACCTCCGCGGTGGCTTCCTCCACGATCGAGTTCCACTCGCCGCAGGAGTCGCAGCGCCCCGACCACTTCCGGCTGGAAGCGCCGCATTGCTGACAGACATAGTGCCCCTGATCTCGGGCCATTCAGGCAGCTCCCCATTCGCCGCGGGCGGCACGCCTATTGGCGCAGCACCTGCATCTTTATCGGGCCCTCGGCGCGGCCGTTGATGAACTGGTCCACCATGGCGTTCCCGCTATCGTCGATCTCGCTCACGGGGCCCGACCAGATTATACGTCCATCATGGATCATAGCGATCCGGTCGGCAATTTTCCGCGCGCTGGCGATGTCGTGCGTGATGGAGAGCGTGGTGGCGCCCATGGACTTCACGGTGTTGACGATCAGGTCGTTGATGACGTCCGCCATGATGGGGTCGAGGCCCGTGGTCGGTTCGTCGAAGAAGATGATCTCCGGATCGGTGGCGATGGCCCGCGCCAGGGCCACGCGTTTTTGCATTCCTCCCGAGAGCTCGGCGGGCCGCAGGTTCGCAACGTCCGGCCCCAGCCCCACCTGGGCCAGCTTTTGCTCGGCGGTGATCCGCGCTTCCGAGCGCCGGACGCCGCGGCCCTGTACGAGGCCGAAGGCCACGTTCTCCCAGACCTTGAGGCTGTCGAACAGGGCGGAGCCCTGAAACAGCATGCCGAACTTGCGCAGGATGCGCTCTCGATTGCCCGCGCTAACCGACCGGATATCCTCGCCATCGACCGAGATTTGTCCCGAATCGGGAGACAGCAAGCCAAGAATGCACTTCAGCATCACCGACTTGCCCGTGCCCGACCCACCGATCACGACCAGCGATTCGCCGTCGTTGAGGTCCAGGTCGATGCCGCGGAGCACCTCCTTTTTCCCGAAACTCTTAGTGAGATTTCGGAGGCTGATCTTCGCCTGGCCGGTCATGCTGTTGCTGGTTGGCCGCCGCTAGGTGCTGAAAAAGAGCTGTGTAATGAGGAGATTCGACGAAAGTATCAAGATCGAGCCGGTGACCACGGCGCCGGTCGTCGCCGCGCCCACGCCCTGTGCGCCGCCGCGGCTTCTGAAGCCGTAAAAACATCCCGTGAGGGCCACGATGAAACCGAAGATACCGGCTTTCACCAGCCCCGTCACGATATCGATCGTCTCGAGAATGTCCCAAGTATTATTGATGTAGGTCGCCGGATTGAACCCCAGAAAGTTGATGCTGACCATGTAGGCGCCGAAAATGCTGATGACGTCGCCGACGAGCACGAGCAGCGGCAGCATCAGGGTTCCGGCGATCAGGCGCGGGACGACGAGGTACTTGAAGGGGTTTGTCGACAACGTGGTGAGCGCGTCGATCTGTTCGGTCACGCGCATGGTCCCGATCTCGGCCGCCATGGCGGCGCCGACGCGTCCGGCGACCATGAGTCCCGCAAGGACCGGCGCCAACTCGCGCGTCATGCCCACCGCGACAATCCAGGCCACCGATCCCTCGGCATTGAAGCGTGAGGATCCTTCGAAAATCTGCAGGGCCAACGCCATGCCGGTGAACAGCGTGGTCAGCCCGACGACCGGGAGCGAGAAGTAACCCACGCTCACCATCTGCCGGAGCATGAGGCGCGGGAAGAACGGCGGGCGCACCGTGTGAGAGAGCGCTGTTGCAGCAAATATGGCGAACCGCCCGGCCCCCTGGAGGAAGGCCAGAAACACATGCCCGATCCCGCCAAGGAAATTGATCGCTAACATGGCAGGGCTCGCACCATCCTAGTTCACGTAGGCGCGTTTGAGGCGCGGGCCCAGGCGGGTCAGAATCTCGTAGGAGATGGTGCCGGCCTCGCGCGCGATGTCGTCCAGACCAGCGCCGCCGCCGCCGATCAGGGTGACGATGGCGCCGGGGCGGGTTTGCTCGGGCGGCGCCGCGGTCACATCCAGCGTAATGAGGTCCATGGAGACTCTGCCGACCAAAGGTGCGCGCACGCCCGCGACGAAGGCGGTTCCACGATTGCCGAGGCTGCGGAGATAACCGTCTGCATACCCGACCGGTACCGTCGCGATGCGGCACGGCCCGGCGACGCGGTGGGTCGCACCATAGCCAACGGCCTGGGGGCTGTCAATCTCACGCACTTGCACGATTCTTGTTTGTAATTGAACGACTTCGGAGAAAGAGTTCGGACCTTGGGCTAACGGATTCCCGCCGTACAATGCGATCCCGGGCCGGACCAGATCGAAGTGATAGGCCTGGCCCAAAAGGATGCCGCCCGAATTCGACAGGCTGGCCGACGCCGCCGGGAACGTGGCGCGTGCCCCAATAAATGCGTCGAGTTGCCGTTGGTTCAAGGGATGGCCGGGTTCGTCCGCGCAGGCGAGATGGCTCATCACGAAACGCACCTCGATTCCGGCCAGCGCGTCCGGCTCTTGGGCGATCCAGTCGAGGTCGCGCGCTTCGAGGCCAAGCCGGTTCATCCCGGTATCGACCTGTACGATCGCTGGAAGGGGCCCGCCCCGCCGGGCCGCCTCCTTGCGCCAAAGCTCGATGTGTTCGCGGCTATTCAGGACGGGAATGACGCCGAGTTCCGCCAGGCCGGCGGCGGTATCGGGTTCGGCCCCGAGGAGCACGTAGATCGCGCCGGCCGCCTCGCCCTCGTCTCCTCCCTGGTCAAGGGCGTCTCGCAGGGCCGCCGCTTCGTCGAGCGTGGCGACGAAAAAGTGTCCACAGCCTTCCCGGGCGAGGCGCCGCGCCACCGGCCCGAGGCCAAGGCCGTAGGCGTCCGCCTTGACGACGGCCGCGCATTGGCAACCCGGCCCCAAGCGCGCCCGCAGCAGCCGGTAGTTGGCGGCCAGCGCCCCAAGATCGATCGTCAAGGTCGCCGACGCGCCGTCCACCGGGCTCATCGTCTAGTAAGGAACCTCGGGCAGGCGCTCGGGATCGCCATAATTGGCGAACTTGGTGATCCGACCTTCGAACAGAAGCTGGACCGTTCCCGTCGGTCCATGGCGGTGTTTGCCGATGATGACTTCGGTGATGCCCTGAATTTCGAGCATGCGGCGCTGCCAGTCCTCGAACTCGGGCTTGTCTTCCGGGGGCCGAAGGCGTTCGTGATAGTACTCTTCCCGGAAGATGAACATGACGATGTCGGCGTCCTGCTCGATGGCGCCCGATTCGCGCAAGTCCGACAATAGGGGACGCTTGTCTTCGCGCTGCTCGACCGCGCGGGAAAGCTGCGATAGGGCGAGGACGGGCACCTCCAAGTCCTTGGCGAGGGCTTTGAGGGCCTGGGTGATCTCCGAAATTTCCAGGACCCGGTTTTCACTGCGCCGCGACGTTGCCGGGCGCAGGAGTTGCAGGTAGTCGACGACCACCAGACCAAGGTTGTGCTGGCGCTTCAGGCGCCGCGCCCGCGCGCGCAGGGCGGCGATACTGATTGCCGCCGTGTCGTCGATGAACAGCGGCAACTCCTCTAAATCCTGACTCGCCTGAACCAGGTGCGGCCAGTCGTCCTTGCTGAACAAGCCGCGGCGGAGCTTTTCGGAGGGGATGCCCGAGACCTCGGCCAGAATGCGGCTGGCCAACTGTTCCGCCGACATTTCGAGCGAGAAGAACGCCACCACCGCGCCTTCCGAGGCGTCCGCCGTACTGCCGCTTTGGTGCGCCTCCTGGTAGGCCTTCGCGGCGTTATAGGCAATATTCGTGGCCAGCGAGGTTTTACCCATGCTGGGCCGGCCGGCGAGAATGATCAGATCGGACTTGTGCAATCCACCGAGTTTTTGATCGAGGTCGCGCAGACCGGTGCCCACGCCCGTCAGGTGACCGTCACGTTTGAAGGCGGCCTGGGCGTTTTCGACGGCCCCCCTGATCGAGGACGTGAAGGGCCGGAACCCGCCCTCGTACTTCCCCTTCTCGGCCAAATTGTAGAGCCGCTGTTCCGCCGCCTCGATCTGTAGACTCGATGTTTCCTCGAGGGCGGACTCGTAGGCCGTGTTGACCATGTCCTCGCCGATGACGATCAAGTTGCGCCGCAGGGCGAGGTCGTAGATGAGCCGGCCGTAGTCCTCCGCGTTGATGATGGTGACGGCGCCACTGGCGAGACGGCGCAAATAGTCGGCGCCGCCAATATCCTTGAGCGCTTCGTCATTTTGGAAGAAGGCTTTGAGTGTAGTCGGGTTGGCGATTTGCCCGCGTTCAATCAGGGCCTGTGCGGCGTCGTAGATGCGCGCATGAATATCCTCGAAGAAGTGCTCGGGTTCGAGAAATCCCGCCACGGTGGCGGCAATGTCGTTGTTGACCAAGAGCGCCCCGAGCAGGGCCTGCTCCGCTTCGATATTTTGCGGGGAGTTTCGGAACCCGGGAACAGGGGCGCCATCTTCAACTGGGGCCAAATAAGGGGCCGACGGCGACGGGTCCATGGCACGCACAATAACATGCCGCGCCAGGGGTAGTACTCCCATCGTATAAATAATTGTGGGAAAGATCGGTTCACAACATGTGAACTACGGGCGCAACCTCAGCCTCGCCGGCACGGCCCGCTTAATCCCATGAATTGCGGGGACAAAGGTTTCCGCAATCCTTCGCGTGAACCGAATAGCGGGGTTAGCGGGGATAACTCTTCGCGGCGGCGGCCGCGCCACCCGCGTGCGCCGCTTCCCAGTCGGCAATGTAATCGCGGGTGAGTGGAACGGTGTCCTGGCGCTTGGCCAACTGGATCTGAAAGTTGACCTGGCCGGTGTAGCGAAACGCGGTTTCGGCGCCGGCGAGATAGTACTCCCACATGCGGCAGAATCGCTCGTCGTAGACTTCCCGTACCTTGTCGCGGTTTGCATTGAAACGCCGCCGCCAGTCCCTCAGCGTCTTGGCGTAGTGCAAGCGCAGCACCTCGATATCGGTGATGAACATGCCGGTGGGCTCGATGAACGGGATGATCTCGGACATGGCGGGGTTGTAGCCCCCGGGGAAAATGTACTTGGCGATCCAGGGATTGGTGGAGGCCGGCCCAGCGGCCCGGCCGATCGTATGCAAAAGGGCGACGCCGTCGTCGGTCAGCAGGTCGCGGATCTTCTCGAAAAACTCGCGGTAGTGGCCGATGCCCACGTGCTCGAACATGCCGACCGAAACGATGCGGTCGTACTTCCGCGTTTCGTCGCGGTAATCTTGCAGCCGGAAGCGCACGCGGTCCGATAGACCGGCTTCGGCGGCCCGGTCCTGCGCGATTTTTTGTTGTTCGGTCGACAGGGTGATCCCGGTGACATCGGCGCCCGATGTCTGGGCGAGGTAGAGCGCGAGTCCGCCCCAGCCCGAGCCGATGTCCAAGACCTTATGGCCCGGCTCGAGCAGCAGCTTGGCGGCGATATGGCGCTTCTTATTGTCCTGGGCGCGTTCCAGGTTGTCGGTCTCGCTCATGTAGTAGGCGCAGGAATATTGCCGGTCGGTGTCGAGGAACATGGCGTAGAGCGTGTCCGACAGGTCGTAATGGTGGGCCACGTTCTTTCGCGCCTTGCCGATGGGGTTGTACTGTGTAAGGCGGCGCTTGGCTTTGCGCAGGGCGTCCAGCCAGCGCTGGATGGCTGGCTGATCGTCGCCCTGGCCCAGGTTCAACGTAATGACTTCGAGGAGGTCGTAAATGTCGCCATTCTCGACGGTGATTTGGCCGTCCACGAATGCTTCGCCCAAAGTCAGGCTGGGATTGAAGGACAGGCGGCGCTGGACCGCCTTGTCGTGAATACGCATTGTGATGGACGGGCCGTCCTTGGAGCCCTCGAAGCTCTTGGATTTGCCCGCCGCGTCGATGATGGTGAGGCTCCCGGTCTTGATCAGCCCGTTGAGCAATCGGTTGAGCAGTCGGTCCAGCAGCATTCCCCATCCCCGGCTCTACGCCGGCCCCCGGTTTGACTGCTTGGAGTCTAGCGAAAAGGGCCGTGGCGGGCAAAGGGGCCATGGCCGGGAGATGGTTAATCCGGCGCGGAGCCTCGGATTTTGGCCTCGCCGGCGCCGTTCGGATCGCTACCGGCCTCTGCCTTCGCGGCAGGTTGGGCGCCGCCTTCGGGCTCCGTTGTGGGTTCCCCCGCATCGCCATCGGCTTCGGCGGCGAGTTCCGCGGTCTCGAAGAACTCCTCGGCGGCGCGAATTTCGTCCCCCTCCGCCTCGGCCGCCTCGGGATCGGCGCCGCGGTCTTGGATTTTCGCCTCGGCTTCGGACCGGGCGACGTTGACAGTAACGCCGACCGACACCTCCGGGTGCAGGGCAACGCGGACATCATGAATCGCGATCGTCTTGATCGTGGCCGTTAGTTGAATCTGTTTGCGGTCGATGGTGAAGCCCGCCTCCGTTACCGCTTGCGCGATATCGCGGGAATTGACCGAGCCGTAGAGTTGTCCGCCTTCACTCGCTTGGCGCAGGATGACGCACTTGAGCCCGTCGAGCTTCTCGGCCACGGCCTCCGCCTCCGTGCGGCGGTCGAGGTTCGTCGCCTCGAGTTGCGACTTCTGCTTTTCGAAGGACGCCATGTTGTCCTCCGTCGCCCGCAGCGCCTTCTTCTGCGGCAACAGATAGTTTCGGGCGTAGCCGTCCTTGACACGGACGACATCGCCCATCTGGCCGAGCTTTTCGACCCGTTCGAGTAGGATGATTTGCATGAACTCCTCCGCTGCCGCTATTTGACCAAATAGGGGAGCAAGGCGAGGAAGCGGGCGCGTTTGATGGCCCGGGCGAGTTCGCGCTGCTTCTTGGCGGACACGGCCGTGATCCTGCTGGGGACGATCTTTCCCCGCTCCGAAGTAAAGCGTTGCAGCAATCGGACGTCCTTGTAGTCGATCTTCGGCGCGTCCTTACCCGAAAACGGACAGGACTTGCGGCGCCGGAAGAAGGGCCGCGACTGGTTCCCGCGCGGGCTTCCCCCGCGTTGTGCGCCGCCGCGCGACGATCCTCCGTGTGGCGCCCTCACTTGTCGCCTCCCTCGGCCGAAACCGGTTGCTTGGCGCCGTCGGATGCGTCTTCAGCCCCGGCGGTACCTTCGGCCTTTGCCGCGTTGTCAGCCTTGGCGGTACCTTCGGTCTTTGCCGCGGTGTCTTTGTCCGCGGCGGTACCTTCGGCCTTTGCCGCGTTGTCAGCCTTGGCGGTACCTTCGGTCTTTGCCGCGGTGTCTTTGTCCGCGGCGGCGCCTTCGGTCTTTGCCGCCGTGTCTTTGCCCGCGGCTTTGCCTTTGTCTTGACCAAAGTCCTTGCGCGCGGGCGGGCGGTCGCCGCGGCCGCGAACCCGGTCGCGTTCGCGTTCCTCGCGCGCGGCGCGGCTTCGCATCATGACTGAGGGGCCCTCGTCCACCTCCTCGACCCGAATGGTCATGAAGCGCATGACGTCCTCATTCAGGTTCATGTTGCGCTCCATCTCCTTCACCGCGTCGGACGGGGCGTCGATATTGAGCAGGACGTAATGCCCTTTACGGTTCTTATTAATCTTGTAGGCCAGGGTGCGCAGGCCCCAATACTCGTTTTTCGTCACCGTGCCGCCGCCATCGGCGATCAGGCCGGTGAAGCGGGTCGTCAAGTCCTCGACTTGTTGGGCGGAGACGTCCTGACGGACGATAAAGACGTTCTCGTATAACGTCATGAACAGCATTCTCCTTATGGCTGTTTGACGCCCGGGAGCCCACTGGCCGGTCCGGGCTGTAGCCGGCTGCGCCGGCAAGGAGATATTTGGAGCGCGGAACTATACAGATTTCGCGTCCCGAGGCAAGCGTGGCGTGCGGCCGGCGGGCCGGCCCGGCCACGGGCTTGGGCTGCTTGACAGGGCCGGACCGCGCTGTATCACTGGCGCCGCCCAAGGGCCGTGGAACGTCCAGGGCCCGCGGAAAAGGAACGTTCCGAGATGACCCGCGCGCTCGTGTTCCCCGGACAGGGCTCTCAGGCCGTCGGCATGGGCAAGGAGCTTGCCGCCGCCATGCCGGTTTTCCGCCAGGTCCTCGAAGAGGTGGACGACGCCCTGGGCCAGAGCCTGACCCGGCTGATGTTCGAGGGCCCGGAGGAGGAGCTGGTCCTGACGGAGAACGCCCAGCCGGCCCTGATGGCGGTCAGCGTGGCGACGGCGCGCGTCCTCGAAGATGCTGGGATGGAGCTGGCGACGTCGGTGGCTTTCGTGGCCGGTCATTCCCTGGGCGAATACTCCGCCCTGACGTGCGCCCGCTCGATCGGCCTTGGCGATGCGGCGCGGCTGCTTAAGACCCGAGGCCAGGCCATGCAACGCGCCGTTCCCGTTGGGGCGGGCGCGATGGCGGCCCTACTTGGCATGGATATGGCGGTGGCCGAGACCGTGGTCGCCGAGGCCGGCGAAATCTGCGTCGTGGCGAACGACAACGGCGGCGGCCAGGTGGTGGTCAGCGGCGACAAGGCCGCCGTGGAACGGGCCGTCGAGATCGCCAAGGAAAAGGGCGCCAAGCGCTGCATCATGCTGCCCGTCAGCGCGCCCTTTCACAGTCCCCTCATGGCGCCCGCCGCCGAGGCCATGGCCGACGCACTGGAGGGGGTCGACATCAGGCCCCCCGTGGCGCCCTTGGTAGCCAACGTCACGGCCGCAAGCGTCACCGAACCCGGCCGGATTCGCACCCTGCTGGTCGAACA
>JADFIH010000214.1 GCA_022566715.1 Pseudomonadota bacterium
CGCGTGGTCGGCGCCCGCCCGCGTCCGGCGGGACCGACGGGAGCGCCGCGAACGGATGTCTTGACCGCCGCCGCGGGGCCGGCCGTATAATGGGCGCACCCTGTTGTCACCGTCTTTCCGGTCCGGTCACCCCAGCCATGAAGATGCGATCCCTTCTGCTTCTCGTATTTGCGGCCATCCTGTTTTCGCGGACGGTGCCGGCATGGGCGGCGCCCGAAGGTACGGGCCTGCCGCTGCCCCGTTTCGTTCACTTGCGCGCCGGCGAGGTCAACATGCGAACCGGCCCGGGGGTCCAATATCCGGTGGAGTGGGTGTACCGGCGCCAGAACCTGCCGCTCGAGGTCATCGCCGAGCACCGCACGTGGCGCAAGGTGAGGGACTGGCAGGGCGCCCAGGGCTGGATGCACCAGAGCATGCTGGGTGGACGGCGCACCCTTATCGTCACCGGCGCCGTGCGCACCCTGCGCGACGAGGCGGACGCCAGAAGCACGCCGATGGCGCGCGCCGAACCGGGCGTCGTCGGGCGCCTGATGGAATGCCCGAAGGACAGCGGTTGGTGCAAGGTGGAGATCGACAAGTTCACGGGCTGGCTAAGACGGGTCGACTTCTGGGGCACCCACGCGAACGAGCTGGTGGAGTGAGGGCAGAAGTCAGAAGTCAGAAGACAGGGATCAGTTTAACGGCCCCTGACTTCTGACTTCTGTCTTCTGTCTTCTGACTTCACTTGAAATCCCCGGCCAGGGCGGCGCGGACGGCCTCGGGCAGGCGCGCCATGTGGCCGTAATTCTCGTGGCCGACGCCTAAGGTGACGTCCGCCCCGGGCCGGGCGAATTTTTCGATCTGCGGGCGGGTGAAGGGAAAGCGCAGGAAATGCACCGATGACGTCCTGCCGGCGGCGGTGCTGCGTTCTACGTCTCCCTCGGGCACGGCGCGGATGGTTTCGCCGTCGACGTTGAGGGTCACCGTGTTCTCCACGCCGCCGAGCCGGGCCAGGACGCGGGCGCGGCGGTCGGCGTCGTCGATCTCGAACATCAGGGTGGCGACCAGCTCGTCGCCCTTGGGGATCAGCGGGTTGAAGGCGTCGAGCTCGCCGGCGATCTGCTCCTCGCCGCCCTTCTCGATGTAGAGCATCTCGTGGATCTGCCACCACATGGTATCGAAGCTCTCGAAATAGAGCGTCGCGGCCGGCCCGATTTCGACCCGGCGGTGGCGCTTGATGGCCGAGACCTCGGCGCGGCGCCGTTTGCGGATGGCGGCGAAGGCGTCCATCGCCATGATGTCGTCGCGGGTGATTTCACGCTTTGGCGGCATGGGCGGTTCCCTCAGGCGAGGCCGTAGGCGCGGGCGAACAGCTCGATGGGGTGGACCGCGGCGGCGGCCTTCCCGTTTTCATCGTCAGGGCCGCTTCCCTTCCCGTCGAGGCGGGCGACGCCCTGGACAATGTGCTCGGCGGCAAGCGGGCATTCCGAAGCGATGAACGGCTTTTCCGCTTTGGCGGCGGCACGCGCGGCCGGCTTGCCGGTCCTGAGCGCGACCTCGAAGTTCTGCTTCATCACCCCCCAGGCGCCGCCGTGGCCCGAGCAGCGCTCGATGACCTCGATCTCCATATCGGGGATCAGGGCCAGCATGGCCTTCTGATTGGGAGCTCCGGCAACCGCCACGCGCGTGAAGGAGAGCGTTTTCAGCGCCTCGGCGGTTGCCGTGCTGATGCAAAATGCGTCGAGGCCTGCACAGGATTCGGCAAGACCGGCCTTGATCGTCAATTCGGCGAACGCCTTGGCACTGCGCGGCGAGAACAACATCACCCCGTCCAGCGCGTTGCCCAGCAACGACTGGGACGCGACGGCGGGAAGTTCGGTCACCGGCACGGCTTCGTAAAGCACGGTTCCTTCCACGGTGAAGCCCGCCCCGTGCAATGTCTGGCGTAATTTGCCCGCAGTCTCCGCGCCCGCGGCGTGCCACAATTTTCCCTTGGCCGGGTCCAATCGCGCTATGAGCATGTCGGCGAGCGCTTTGGAATCGCCGTCGGCGCTGTAAACGAGCAAGAAGCCAAAGTCGCGGGCCACTTCGGCGGTTTGCGGTCCCACAGCATAGATCGGCACGTCGCGGCGCTCGGTGCGTTGCGCAAGCGCGCGTACGCCATTAGCGCTTGTCGTCAGGATCGCTTGCACGCCCTCGAATTCGAGCGGCGCGCCCGTGTGTGTGCGCACTTCCATCACCGACGCTACCACCGGACGATGCCCATGCACGCGCAAAATGACGGCAAATGCTTCCGCGTCGTCTTTGGGCCGCGTGATCAGAAGCTGCATCCTTCGCCCTCGTCAGAACTGCGGGAATTGTGCGCCAGCCTGCGCACGCACGTCGCGTGCCGCATCCTCGCCCATGGCATAAGCCAGGCGGGTCGCCGCATCGTCTATTGTCGCACCGGCCGGCATCTGGCGCGAGACGGTCCAACAATTCTGCCCGTCCAAGCTGAGAACTTCGCCGCGAAAACGGAGTGTTCCATCGGCAAGTTCGGCGAGCCCGGCAAGAGGAGTGCGGCAGGAACCATCCAATGCCGCCAGAAACCCACGCTCGCAGGAAAGCGCCAGATGGGAAACCCGATCGTCGATGGGCGCGACGAGCGCGGCTGCGTGCCCATCTTGGCTGCGGATCTCGATGCCGATGGCGCCTTGGCCGAGCGCGGGCAGCCAATCCTCGGGATCGAGGATTTCGGCCCCGCTAGGTTCGATATTCAAACGTGTCAGGCCGGCGCGCGCCAGAAACGTGCCATCCACTTCGCCGCGCATCAGTTTGGCCAGGCGCGTCTCGACATTGCCCCGCAACGGCACCACTTCGAGATCAGGCCGCCGACGCAGCGCTTGGGCCTTGCGCCGCACCGAACTGGTCCCGATTTTCGCGCCCCGGAGCAGATCCGCGAAAGCCCCATTGCGCCCGACGAACACATCGCGCGGGTCTTCGCGCTTCAAGATGGCGGCAAGATGCAGCCCCGCTGGTTGCACGCCGGGCATGTCCTTCATGGAATGTACGGCGATGTCCGCTTGGTCTTCGATCAGCGCGTCTTCGATTTCCTTGGCGAAGAGTCCCTTTCCGCCTATTTCGGCCAGCGCCCGATCCTGATTGCGATCGCCGCCGGTGATGAAGGTGAGAATAGGGCATAATTCGTCCAACATGGTTCGGTTCCAGCCATGGGCGCGCGCCAGCGCTTCGCGCGCCAAACGGGCTTGGGTCAGGGCCAAGGGCGACCCCCGGCTAGCGATGCGAACGATGGGTGCGGTCATGTCCGAAAGTGTGCGAAACGTGGACGTGCCGCGCCCTTTAGCATAGATCGGGCGCATGCGCGCACTCACTGTTCTGGGCATCGAAACGAGCTGCGACGAAACCGCGGCGGCACTGGTGCGCGGGGTGCCGCCGGGCCCGGGCGGGATTATGTCGCATAAACTGCGCGATCAGGCCCAGGCGCATGCCCCGTTCGGCGGCGTCGTACCGGAAATTGCCGCGCGCGCCCATGTTGAACGGATCGATCAGGTGATCAGCGCCGTGCTGGACGAGGCGGAACTTGGTTTAGACCAAATCGATGCGGTTGCGGTCACAGCTGGGCCGGGCCTCATCGGCGGCGTCATGGTTGGGCTTGTGACGGCCAAGGCGCTGGCTCTGGCGACGCGAAAGCCGCTGATCGCGCTCAACCATCTGGAGGCCCATGCGTTGAGCGCACGGCTTTGGGCCGGAACATCCTTT
>JADFIH010000047.1 GCA_022566715.1 Pseudomonadota bacterium
GTACCTGTACGTGCGGAACAAAGCGCTGCCGGCGCGCCTCGCGGGCGCGAACGACACGCTGTACCGCTTCCTGCTGAACAAGTGGTATTTCGACGAAATCTACGACCGCCTCATCGTGCGGCCCGTCATGTGGCTCGGAACCACCCTATGGCGGCGCGGCGACGGGCGGATCATCGACGGCTTCGGGCCCGACGGTTTTGCGGCCGTGGTCATCGACTTGGCGCGGCGCGCGGGCAGCGCCCAGACCGGGTATCTCTATCACTACGCCTTTGTCATGCTGGCCAGCGTCGCCGGGCTGGTGACGTGGCTCCTGTTGTCGGGCGCGGGCTAGGCGCATGGTCGATTTCCCCTTGCTCTCCCTGGTGACGTTCCTGCCGCTGGTCGGCGCGGTCTTCATCCTGGTGATTCGCGGAGATCAGGAGATCGTCGCCCGCAACGCGCGCAACGTCGCCCTGTGGACGACCCTGATCAACTTCGTCCTGTCGTTGCTGCTGTGGATCAATTTCGACAAAACGACGGCGGAGTTCCAGTTCGTCGAGCAGGCCAGTTGGCTGTCGGACGCCATCAGCTACAAGGTGGGCGTGGACGGCATCTCCATGCTGTTCATCATCCTGACCACGTTCCTCATGCCGATCGCCATCCTCGCGAGTTGGGAGTCGGTCAAGACCCGCGTCAAGGAATACATGGTCGCCTTCCTGGTCATGGAGACCACCATGATCGGCGTGTTCAGCGCGCTCGATTTCGTCGTCTTCTATTTGTTTTTCGAGGGCGGCTTGATCCCGATGTTCCTGATCATCGGTGTCTGGGGCGGCAAGAACCGCGTCTACGCGACGTTCAAGTTCTTCCTGTACACGCTTCTGGGCTCGGTCCTGATGTTGCTCGCCATCATCGTCATGTTCTCCAAGACCGGTACCACGGACATTCCCACCCTGATCGACACGGTATTCGATCCGGGATTGCAGAAGTGGCTGTGGATCGCCTTCTTCGCCTCTTTCGCGGTGAAGATTCCCATGTGGCCGCTGCACACCTGGCTGCCCGACGCCCATGTCGAGGCGCCGACGGCGGGTTCGGTCCTGCTGGCGGCCGTGCTCCTGAAGATGGGCGCCTACGGCTTCCTTCGGTTTTCAATTCCCATGCTACCCGACGCCACCGCGTTCTTTACGCCCTTCGTGTTCGCCCTCAGCGCCGTGGCCATCGTGTATGCGTCCCTTGTGGCGCTGATGCAGACCGACATGAAGAAGCTCGTCGCCTATTCGTCGGTGGCGCACATGGGTTTCGTGACCATCGGCATATTCACTTTCACCACGCAGGGCGTGCAGGGCGGCCTCATCCAAATGCTGAGCCACGGCCTGGTCTCCGGCGCCCTGTTTCTGACCGTGGGCATTATCTACGATCGCACCCATAGCCGCGCGATCGCCGACTACGGCGGCCTGGTTCACCGCATGCCCATGTACGCGTTTGCTTTCATGATCTTCACGCTGGCCAATGTGGGCCTGCCCGGCACCAGCGGGTTCGTGGGCGAGTTCCTGATTCTGGTCGGGATATTCCAGGTCAACACCTGGATCGCGCTGGTCGCCACGTCGGGGATCGTCCTGAGCGCGGCCTACGGGCTCTGGCTCTACCGCCGTGTCATATTCGGGGTGCTGGAAAAGGCGGAACTGCGCAACATCATGGACCTCAGCAAGCGCGAGATTGCGGTGCTGGCGCCCCTGATCGCGGCGATCATCTTCTTCGGCATCTACCCTGCGCCCCTGCTCGACGTCATGGCGGTCAGCGTGGAGAACCTGCTCGATCAGCACACCGCCTCGCTTGAAGCGACGCGCGCCATCATGTTGGCGGGACAGTAGGGAGACGCCATGCCCACCGCACCCGTCCCCGACCTCATCCCGGCGATACCCGAAATCTGGGTCGGCGCCTCGGCGCTCGCGCTGCTGCTCTACGGCGTTTTCCGTGGCAACAAGCATACGCGGGAAGTGGCCTGGCTTTCGGTCCTCGTTATGGCGGTCGCCGCTGTGTTGATGTTCGCGGTGCAGGATGGCCGTCAGGTCACCTTCTCCGGCGCCTTCGTCACCGATGATTTCGCCGTCTTCGCGAAAAGCCTGATCCTCCTGGGGTCGGCCGTCGCCCTGATCATATCGCAGGGCTACATCCGCAACGAGAAGATGGAGCGCTTCGAATTCCCCATCCTCATCCTGCTGGCGACCCTGGGCATGATGATGATGGTCTCGGCCAACGACCTGCTCGCCCTTTACATGGGCGTCGAGTTGCAGAGCCTGGCGCTTTATGTCCTGG
The DNA here is from genome assembly GCA_022566715.1 of Pseudomonadota bacterium. GTDB lineage: Bacteria > Pseudomonadota > Alphaproteobacteria > SHVP01 > SHVP01 > JADFIH01. The sequence continues at coordinate 2,293 of JADFIH010000047.1, forward strand.
CGGCATTCAAACGGGATTCCCTGCGCTCGACCGAATCGGGCCTGAAGTATTTCGTCCTGGGGGCGCTGTCCTCCGGGATCCTGCTCTACGGCCTGTCGCTCATCTACGGGTTCAGCGGCACGACCAATTTCGAGACCCTGGCGGCCCTGTACTCGGGGCCGGCCGCCGAATCGCCGTCGATCGGACTGATCATCGGGCTCGTCTTCCTCATCGCGGGCCTGGCCTTCAAGGTCTCGGCCGTGCCGTTCCACATGTGGACGCCCGACGTTTACGAGGGCACGGCGACGCCCGTCACGGCGTTCCTGGCGCTCGCCCCGAAGGTCGCGGCGATGGCGTTGTTCGCGCGCGTCATGGTGGCGCCTTTCATCGGCCTCCTCGACGATTGGCAGGACGTGATCATCGTGATCTCCATGGCCTCGATGGTCTTTGGCGCCTTCGCCGCGATCCGCCAGACCAACATCAAACGCCTCATGGCCTACAGTTCGATCGGCCATATGGGCTTCGCCCTGGTCGGTTTGGCGGCGGGCACCGAGAAAGGGCTCCAGGGCGTTCTCATCTACCTGTCCATCTACCTGGTCATGAACATCGGGGCCTTCGCAGCCATCCTGACCATGCGGGTCAAGGGCACCATGGTGGAGAGTATCGACGACCTCGCCGGGTTGTCGCGCACCAGCCCCATGATGGCGCTCGGCATCGCCATCTTCATGTTCTCGCTGGCCGGGATTCCGCCATTGGCCGGGTTCTTCGGCAAGTTCTACGTTTTCATCGCCGCCGTCGAAGCCGATTTGATGGTGCTCGCCATCGTCGGGGTCCTGGCGAGCGTGGTGGGCGCCTTCTATTACGTCCGCATCGTCAAGATCATGTACTTCGACGAGCCCGCCGAGCCCTTCGAACGGCCCATCGGGCGGGAGATGAGCGCCATTCTCACCGGGTCCGGCATCTTGACGCTCCTATTCTTCATCTACCCCGCACCGCTGGTCGGCTGGGCCCAAACCGCGGCGGCGGCCCTGGTTCCCTGATGGCGCCGGGCGCCGCGGGGGACGGCCCGCAAATTCCGTTGGCGCCCCCGGGCTACCGGCTGCGTCGATTCGACGACCTGGACAGCACGAACGACGAAGCCAAGCGCCAGGCCGCGCAGGGGGCGCCGGACGGCACCGTGTTCGTTGCGCGCCGCCAGACCGCAGGCCGGGGACGGCGCGGCCGGAGCTGGGAGTCGCCCGAGGGAAACCTCTACGCCTCGCTGCTGCTGCGCCCCGACTACGGGCCACAGCAGGCGGCTCAACTGTCTTTCGTCACGGCGCTGGCCCTCGCGGATACGGTGCGCGCGATTCTGCCGGCGAAAAAACGCGTCGAGCTGAGATGGCCGAACGACGTTCTGGTCAAAGGGCGCAAGATTTCCGGCATTCTGCTGGAGGCCGCGCCCGGCGGCGGCGGCCTCGACTGGCTCGTGATCGGTTGCGGGATCAACATCGTGAGCCACCCCAAACTGCAAGAGCGAAAGGCCACCTCCCTTGCGGCCGAGGGCGCGCCCGCGCCGGCCCTGGACTCCGTCCTGGAGATATTCCTCAAAACGCTTCATGGCGGCATCGCGCGCTGGGAGGCAAACGGATTCGCGCCGGTGCGCGAGGCCTGGCTGACCTCGGCGCATGGGGTCGGCCGGCCGATCGTGGTGCGGCTTCCGGGAGAGACCTTGCGCGGCACGTTCTCGGCCCTGGATGAGAACGGCGCGCTGAAGCTCGAATTGGCGGGCGGCGGCGAGCGTCTGGTGACCGGAGGCGAGGTATACTTTGGCCGTGGCGGCGAGACGCAACCGGCCCAGAACGGGGCCCAGGGATAAGCGCATGCTTTTGGCGATCGACGCAGGGAACACCAACGTCGTGCTGGCCGTCTACGACGGCGAGACCCGGCGTGGCCAGTGGCGCGTCGCCACCGACCGCGAACGCACCGCCGACGACTATGCGGTCTGGCTCCTGAGCCTGATGGAACTGAACGGCCTCTCGCGCAAGGATATCAGCGGCGCCATCGTCGGTACCGTGGTGCCGCAGGCCCTGTTCGACCTGCGCCTCCTGTGCACCACCTATTTCGATTGCGAGCCGATGGTGGTGGGCCTTGACCTCGACTTGGGCATAAAGATCGACATGGACGAACCGGCGACGGCGGGAGCCGACCGGATCTGCAACGCCGTCGCCGTGCACAAACACCACGGCGGCCCCGCCATCGTCATCGATTTTGGGACCGGCACCACGTTCGATGTGGTGGACGGCAAGGGGAACTACCGGGGCGGCGTCATCGCACCGGGCATCAACCTGAGCCTGGAGGCCCTGCACAATGTTTCGGCCCAGCTTCCGCGGATCGCCGTGGTCAGGCCGGCGCGGGTGATCGGTGGCGGCACCGTCTCGGCCATGCAGTCCGGCATCTACTGGGGATATGTGAGCCTGATCGAAGGTCTGGTGCACCGTATTCGCGACGAATTCGGCAGCCCCATGAAGGTCATCGCGACGGGCGGTCTCGGCCCGATGTTCGCCGACGCGACGGAGGTCATCGACCTTGTCGATCCCGATCTCACCATGCAGGGCCTGTACGAAATTTATCGCCGCAACAAGGACCGGGGCGCCCGCCGCGCCGCCGTGTAAGAGCCGCCCCAAATGAGCCAAGACCCTCACGAGGAGTTCGTTTTCGTGCCGCTGGGCGGTGCGGGCGAATTCGGTATGAACCTCAGCCTCTACGGCTTCGAGGGCAAATGGCTGATGGTCGATCTCGGTATCGGCTTCGGCGACGCGAGCACGCCGGGCATCGACATCTTGATGCCGGACCCGGCCTTTATCGAGGAACGCCGGGACGACTTGCTCGCCATCGTCCTGACCCACGCTCACGAGGACCACCTGGGCGCGGTGCCCTATCTTTGGGAGCGCCTGCGCTGTCCCGTCTACGCCACGCCCTTTGCCGCCGCCATCCTGCGGCGCAAGCTGGTTGAGGCGGGTTTGGAGAGCGTTGTCCCCGTAACCGTCGTGCGTCATGGCGAATCGGTCCAGCTTGGGCCCTTCGATGTCACCTACATCGGCGTGACCCACTCGATTCCGGAGGGAAGCTCCCTGCTCATCCGCACCAGCGCCGGCAACGTCATTCACACCGGGGACTGGAAGCTCGACCCGACGCCGCTCCTCGGCAAGACGACCGACGAGAAACGGTTCGCCGCCGCAGGTGACGACGGCGTTCTTGCCCTGGTCGGCGATTCGACGAACATCTTCAATCCGGGCGATTCAGGCTCCGAGGCCACCGTCCGCGAAAGCCTGATGGAGATCGTGAAGGACCGGCCCGGGCGGGTCGCCATTACGACCTTCGCCTCCAACGCCGCCCGTATCTCCACGGTCGCCGCCGTGGCCCAGGCTCGGGGCCGCGAGTTGGCGGTGGTCGGGCGCTCGCTGTGGCGCATCATCGAGGCGGCGAAGGAGTGCGGCTACCTTGGAGAGCTTCCCCGGCTGCTGACGGACGAGGACGCCGCCTTTATTCCACGCGACAGGCTGCTGCTGCTTTGCACGGGCAGCCAGGGCGAGCCGCGCGGCGCCATGAACCGCATCGCGACCCACGATCACCCCTATGTCTCGCTGGAGGCCGGCGATACCGTGATCTTCTCGTCGAAGATCATTCCCGGAAACGAGCGGCAGATCGGCGCGATGTGCAATCTCCTGGTACAGGACGGCGTCGAGGTCCTGACCGAGAAGGATCATTTCGTCCATGTGTCGGGGCACCCGGCGCGCGGGGAAATGAAACGCCTCTACGGCTGGGTGCGGCCACGGATCGCGGTCCCCGTACACGGCGAGGTGCGCCACCTCACCGAACACGCCGCCTTTGCCCGGGAGCAGGGCGTGCCTGAGACGGTGGTCGTCCAGAACGGCGCGGTCCTTCGGCTTGCGCCCGGCCCGGCCGCCGTGCTCGATCACGTGCCGGTGGGGCGCCTTGCGCTCGACGGCGCTACGCTCATTCCGCTCGACAGCGAAACCATCCGCACCCGCAAGCGCCTCATGCACAACGGCGCGGTCATGATTACCCTCGTGCTCGACCACGATGGGAACCCGCTCGCCGATCCGCGCGTGGTCGTGCTAGGCGTCTCGGGCGGGGACGGGGACGGCTTGGCGGAAACCCTCGAACGGGCATTGCGCCGCACCCTGGCGGACATGCCCCGTCCGCGCCGGCGGGACTCCAAGGAGATCGAACTCGCGGCGCGGCGCGCCGTCAACCGCCATGTGCGCAATGTCTCGGGTAAGCGGCCCGTGGTGAACGTCCAAATCGTGCGTGTGGACGTGGTTGCCGAGGCCGAGGAACCGCCGGAGGGGAGGGCGGTGAGAAGGTGATCGGGCGTCTCAATCATGTGGCCATTGCGGTGGCCGATCTCGAGGCCGCCGCTGCGCAGTACCGCGACGTTTTGGGCGCCAAGGTCTCCGATCCGGCGGACCTGCCCGAACACGGCGTGACCACGGTCTTTGTCGAGTTGCCCAATACGAAGATCGAGCTTCTCCATCCCCTGGGAGAGGAGTCGCCGATCCGCCGGTTCCTCGAGCGCAATCCGGCGGGCGGGCTCCACCACGTCTGCTTCGAGGTGAGCGACATCCTCGCCGCGCGCGAACACCTGATCGCCAAGGGCGCCCGGATCATCGGCGACGGGCAACCCAGGCCCGGCGCGCACGGCAAGCCCGTCCTGTTTCTCCACCCCAAGGACTTCGCCGGCGCCCTCATCGAGTTGGAGCAGACTTCGGAATTGGAGCAGGCCCCGCCGTGAGCCTGCCCATGGGCATTGGGACCTACGTCGTGGTCTGGCTGATCAGCCTGTTCATGGTGTTGCCCTTCGGCGTCAAACCGCAGACCGACCCGGTCCCCGGCTCCCCCGAGGGCGCGCCCGAAAAGCCCCGCCTGGGGAGGACGGCGCTGATCACCACCGCTCTGGCGGCCGTCATCTGGCTCATCATTTGGATCGTGGTGACGAGGGGTGTCGTGGACCTGCGCGGCACAAGTTGACCAACGACTTGAGAGTCGAAGCGTAACGCTTTGGTTTTATTGGAAAGAAGTTATTGGGACGGCGTCGGCGCAAAAAAAGAAAGCAAGGCGCCGCGAAACGGACCTTGCTCTCCCCCTGCCGACCTTGGGGCCGGTCTTAGTATTTTATTGTTATTATTGGCGCCGCTCCGTTGTAACCCCCCCTAAACTCAGGCCATTAGATCTTTCGAAGCTGGCCTTCTTTTTAACCGCCCGGATACTAGGTCATTTGGGACTCCGCGTCATCCGGAATCTTCATACTTATTTGCCAATTCTCTGGCGAAATCAGGGGCCTAGGGGCCGTAACGGTTGCGGCTCGGCAACAGGCAAGCTGATTCGGACAGCGCCGGATACCGATGGCCAGAAACCACTTCAAGAATCTTCGCGAGTTTGCCTCGGTCCTTACCGCCACGCTGCCGCCATTGATGCTGGCGGCGGGGCTCGCCTACGCCGACGGGAATAGCGCGGGCCCAGATAAGATCGTGGTGACGCGAAGCGATTGTGCCGCGCTTGTGGAGCATCGGCCCGCGGCCCGCGTCGAATATCGTCCCGGCGTCGATGCAAGGGGCCGTCCAGTCGTGTCGGCCGACGTGGCGGGGACCCCGCGTATTGCGCTGCCCGACGAGATCGTCATCGATGTCACGGTCCAGGTCTATCAGTACCTCGGGCGCACGCCGCCGCCCGGACTCGGTGATACCGCCGCCAAGGTGGGGCGCCTCGTGCTTTCGGACGGAAAGCTGACCTTCAATGGCGAACCCCTGTCCGATCCGGCCAGCAACGCGGTCGCGGCCGCCTGCGCCGGCAGGTCCGGCGGTTAGAGTCGTTCCGACTTGCTCGGAACCACTCTAGTTTTTGTCGCTCACGGCTGCGGACCTACGGTCCGCGCCTGCGCGGGCGCGCCGGATAACCGGCGGGCCGCCTCGCGGCCTTGGGCGATTCCAGCGGCCTTGAGCGATTCCTGATGAACCGGGAACGCCGTAGTAATGCTCTGGCCCGGGTCTGGTCAGGGTCCGCCCGGGCTAGGCCGTTGCAAATCTCGCCGCGCTCCCCACGTCACGATGATGCCGGGGCCGCCCTGGGGGAGCCATTGCCTTCACCCAGGCCAGCGCCTAAATTCACCGGGTTTCGCGCGACCGGCGCCGACGAGGAGTTGATGCGCCTTTCCCGTTTTTTCCTGCCGACACTCAAGGAGGTTCCCGCCGAGGCAAAGATCGCCTCGCACCAGCTCATGCTGCGCGCCGGCATGATCCGCCAGTCGAGCGCCGGAATATACTCGTGGCTGCCCCTTGGTTTCCGCGTCCTCAAGAAGATCGAGCAGATCGTCCGCGAGGAACAGGACGCGACGGGCTTTCAGGAAATGCTCATGCCGACCATCCAGCCGGCGGACTTGTGGCGCGAGAGCGGGCGCTATGACGACTACGGCAAAGAGATGCTCCGCATCACCGACCGGCATAATCGGGACATGCTGTACGGCCCGACCAACGAGGAACTGATCACCGACATCTTCCGGCGCTCGGTACACAGCTACAAGGACCTGCCCACGCTGCTTTACCACATCCAGTGGAAATTCCGCGACGAAGTGCGTCCGCGCTTCGGGATCATGCGCGGCCGCGAATTCTTGATGAAGGACAGCTACTCCTTCGACCTGGATTTCGAATCGGCGCGGCGCTCCTATAATAAGATGTTCGTCGCCTACCTGCGCACGTTCGCGCGCATGGGCCTCAAGGCCATTCCCATGCGGGCCGACACCGGTCCCATCGGCGGCGACCTGAGCCACGAGTTCATCGTTCTCGCCGACACGGGCGAAAGCGAGGTCTTCTGCGATGCGGCCCTGCTCGAGATCGACGTGCTCGCCGAAACCGTCGATTACGAGGACGACCTTGAACCGCTGATCGAGCGGTGGACGGGGCCGTACGCGGCCGTCGACGACAAACACGACCCGGCCGATTTCGAGGCCAGGGTCCCCGAGGATCGCCGCATCAAGGGCCGCGGCATCGAGGTGGGCCAGGTCTTCTATTTCGGGTCCAAGTACTCCAAATCCATGGGCGCCAGCGTCGCCGGCGCGAATGGCGAGGAGGTCGATGTCGAAATGGGCTCCTACGGGATCGGCGTCTCGCGTCTTGTCGGCGCCATCGTCGAAGCGAGCCACGACGACGGCGGCATCATCTGGCCGGCGAGCGTGGCCCCCTTCGACATCGGGCTGCTCAACTTGAAGGCTGGCGATGCGGCGTGCGACAAGGCGGCCCAAGACCTCTATGAGAGCCTAAGGATCGCCGGCCTGGACGTGCTCCTCGACGACACCTCCGAGCGCGCCGGCGCCAAGTTCGCCACCATGGATTTGATCGGCCTGCCGAAACAGGTGGTGATCGGACCGCGCGGCCTGAAGGCCGGCGTCGTGGAGATCAAGGATCGGGCCACGGGGAAGCGCTTTGAGCTCTCTCCCGAAGCGGCGTTGTCCTACCTGACGGCCTGAGGACGGCCAGGGGACCTATGTTCACCAGCTTCGAATGGATGGTCGCGGCCCGCTATCTGCGGGCCCGCCGGGCCGAGGGCTTCATTTCGGTGATTGCCGGGTTTTCCTTTCTCGGGATCATGTTGGGCGTGGCGACCCTGATCATCGTGCTGTCGGTCATGAACGGCGTGCGCGCGGACCTGTTGAACCGCATCCTCGGGCTCAACGGGCACATCATCATACAATCGGTCTCGGGACCGCTCGAAGGCTACGAGGATATGACGCGCCGTATTCGCGGCGTCGAGGGCGTGACGAGCGCCCGGCCCATCATCGACGGTCAGGTGATGGCGATTACCCGGGAGTTCGCGTCCGGCGCCGTCGTGCGCGGCGTCCGCCCGAGCGACCTTCGGGCCAAGGGGGTCGTCGCCGATGGCATCGTGGCGGGCTCGCTCGAGAACCTCGATTCACGAAACGACATCGTCGTTGGCAGCCGCCTGGCCCAACGCCTGGGGGTGCGAATCGGCGACGCGCTGACCTTGATCTCACCGCAGGGCACCACGACGCCCTTCGGCACGGTGCCGCGCTCCAGGGCTTATCGTGTCGCCGCGGTTTTCGAGGTCGGCATGTTCCAGTTCGATTCGACCTTCATTTTCATGCCGCTCGAAGCAGCCCAACTGTATTTCGACACGGGCTCCGGGGTGGGCGCCCTCGAAATCTGGGTCGAAGACCCCGACGACATGGCGGGCGCGCGGGCGCGCATCGGAGCGGTCTTGGGCCCCGTCCTCATGACGGACTGGCAGCAGACCAATTCCCAATTGGTGGGGGCGCTCACCGTCCAACGCAACGTCATGGCCCTGATCGTCGCCCTGATCATCCTGGTCGCCGCCTTCAATATCGTTTCCAGTCTCATCATGCTGGTGAAGGACAAGGGCCACGACATCGCCGTTCTGCGCACCATGGGGGCGACACGCGGCATGATTTTGCGGGTCTTCTTCCTGGCCGGCGCCAGCGTCGGCGTGTTCGGGACCCTGGCGGGGCTGGGGCTCGGCCTTCTCCTTGCGGCGAACGCCGATTCCATCCGGCTCTGGCTGGAGGGCCTGACGGGAACGAAATTCCTGTCGGCGGAAATCAATTTCCTCACCCAGTTGCCCACCCGGATCGAGCCCAGCGAAGTGGTTCTGGTCGTCCTGATGGGCATTGGTCTGTCGTTCCTTGCAACCATCTACCCGTCCTGGCGGGCGGCCAGGCTCGATCCCGTCGAAGCCCTGCGCTACGAGTGAGGGAGTCGTGACCATCGCGAGCCACGCCCCCACGCCCGACAGCGATCCGGTCAACCGCCCGGCGCCGGGGCAAACGACTCTTGCGCTCCGGGACATTCACCGGACCTTCCGCCAAGGCGGGACTCGGCTCGAGGTTCTGCGCGGCGCCTCCCTCGAACTGAAGCTCGGCGAGACCGTCGCCTTGGTTGGTCCTTCGGGCTCAGGCAAATCGACCCTGCTGCACATCGCGGGGCTGCTGGAGCGGCCCGACGCCGGCGAGGTGCTGATCAATGGGGTTGTGGCGCAGGGGCTTTCCGACGGGGAACGGACCCGCTTGCGCCGCTCCACCTTGGGTTTCGTCTACCAGTACCATCATCTGCTGCCCGAGTTTTCGGCCCTGGAAAACGTCATGCTGCCGCAGATCATCGCCGGCAAATCGCGCCGGGCCGCGCGCAAACACGCGTTCACGCTGTTGGAGCGCTTCGGACTCGAGGCGCGGGCGCAGCACCGCCCGGCACGGCTGTCGGGCGGTGAACAACAGCGCATCGCGGTCGCCCGCGCGATCGCCAACCGGCCGCGGATCCTGCTGGCCGACGAGCCCACCGGCAACCTCGATTCCAAGACCGCCGACGCCGTGTTCGATGAGCTTCTGACGCTCGTCCGGGAGAACGAGCTGTGCGCATTGATCGCCACGCACAACGACGCCCTGGCCGCGCGCATGGACCGCATCGTCCACCTGACCGAAGGCGTCCTCGTCGAAAAGTAATCCACAGAAAATCGCGGTCGCGGCCGCCGCCGGTGCTGACGCACGCGCGCGGGTGTGGGAAGGTGGCTCCGCCCCATGCCGCACGCCGATTTCGTCCACCTGCACGTTCACAGCGCCTATTCCCTGTCGGAAGGCGCGATCCGCATCCCCGATCTGGTCAAGCTCTGCCGCGCGAATCGTATGCCCGCCATCGCCATTGCCGATACGGGCAATCTGTTCGGCGCCCTGGAATTTTCGACGGCCTGCCGCGACGCCGGCGTTCAGCCGATCATCGGGACGTCGATCGCGCTGCGCCTGAAGGAAACCGAGTCGGGGGACGCGCGCGCGCCCGAGCCCGACCGGATCGTCCTGCTGGCGCGCAACGAGACCGGCTACGCCAATCTGATGAAGCTTTCGAGCCTATCCCACCTGGCGACGCCGGGCGGGGAGACGCCGCAGGTCGGTCTGGACGACCTGGTTGAGAGGGCCGAGGGACTCATCGTTCTCACGGGTGGGACCACGGGCCCGGTCGATACCTTCATCGCCAAGGGACAACTCGATGCGGCCGAGGGTCTGCTGCTGCGGCTCGGCAAGATCTTTCCCGGCGCCCTGTATGTCGAGTTGCAGCGCTATGGGGAACGCGCCCCGGTGGCCGAAACCGAGCTGCTGACTCTCGCCTACCGCCACGATTTCCCGTTGGTGGCGACCAACGAAGTCTTTTTTGCCGACGCCGGTATGTACGAGGCGCACGACGTGCTGATCTGCGTCGCCGAGGGGGCCTATGTTTCCCAATCGGACCGCCGGCGGCTCACGCCCGAGCACCGCTTCAAGACCGCCGAGGAGATGCGAACCCTTTTCAGCGATCTACCGGAGGCGCTCGACAACACCCTCGTCATCGCCCAGCGTTGCGCCGTGGCCGCGCTGCCGCGCGACCCCATCCTGCCCAAGTTCGATACGGGCGGGCGCGACGAGGGCGCGGAACTGAGGAGCCAGGCCGAGGCGGGCCTGGAGGCGCGCCTTGCCGGCGAGGTGTTCACGGACGGTATGGACGCCGACGCGCGCAAGAGCGCGGCCGCGCCGTACCACGAGCGCCTTGCCTTCGAACTCGACGTCATCATCAAGATGAACTACGGCGGATATTTCCTCATCGTCGCGGATTTTATCCGTTGGGCGCGAGAAAAGCGCATCCCCGTGGGCCCCGGACGCGGCTCGGGCGCGGGCTCGGTCGTCGCCTGGTCGTTGACCATCACGGACCTCGATCCGCTGCGCTTTGGCCTCCTGTTCGAGCGCTTCCTCAATCCGGAACGGGTGTCGATGCCGGACTTCGATATCGACTTCTGCCAAGACCGGCGCGACGAGGTGATCCAGTACGTTCAGCAGGTCTATGGCCGCGACCGGGTGGCGCAGATCATCACGTTTGGAAAGCTCCAGGCGCGCGCGGTGCTGCGCGACGTGGGCCGCGTGCTGCAACTTCCCTACGGCCTGGTCGACCGCATTTGCAAGATGGTGCCCAACAACCCGGCCAACCCGGTGAAGCTGGCGGACGCGATCGCCGGCGAACCAAAGTTCGCCCAATTGCGCCATACGGAGGAGGGGGTCGGCCGGTTGCTCGACATCGCGCTCAAGCTGGAGGGCCTGTACCGCCATGCGTCGACCCACGCGGCGGGCGTGGTGATCGGGGACCGGCCCCTGGACGAACTCATCCCGCTCTACCGCGACCCGCGCTCGGATATGCCGGTGACGCAATTCTCCATGAAGTACGCCGAAGAAGCGGGCCTGGTGAAGTTCGATTTTCTGGGCCTCAAGACGCTCACGGTGATCGACCGCACGCGCACGCTTTTGGCGGCGCGCGGCATCGAGATCGATCCCAGCCGCCTTCCGCTGGACGACACCAAGACCTACGAGATGCTGCAAAGGGCCGAATCGGTCGGCGTCTTCCAGTTTGAGTCGCGCGGCATGAGCGACCTCCTGCGCGACGCCGTGCCCAGCAACATCGAGGACCTGATCGCGCTCGTGGCCCTGTTCCGCCCCGGTCCGATGGAGAACATTCCCAAATACGTCGCCTGCAAACACGGCAGGGAGAAGCCGGAGTTCCTGCACGAGACCATCGAGCCCGTGGTGAAGGACACCTACGGCGTGATCATCTACCAGGAACAGGTGATGCAGATCGCCCAGGTTTTCGCGGGCTTCAGCCTGGGGCAGGCGGACCTTCTCCGGCGCGCCATGGGCAAGAAAATCAAGTCGGAGATGCGCGCCCAGCGCGATGTGTTCATCGAAGGCGCCGTCGCCCGCGGCGTCGACCGCGACCGCGCCTCCTACGTCTTCGATCTGGTGGACAAGTTCGCGGGCTACGGCTTCAACAAGGCCCACTCGGCCTGCTACGCCTACATCGCGTACCAGACGGCCTGGCTCAAAGCCAATCACCCGGTCGAATTTTTGGCCGCTTCCATGAGCCTCGAACTCAACAACACGGACAAGATCGAGGTCTACCACCGGGAACTCAAGCGGCTCGAGATTCCGTTGCTCGGTCCCGACATCAACAAGTCCCAGGCCGTATTCTCGGTGGAAACGGCGGAAGACGGCGGTGGCGCCGTGCGCTACGCCCTGGCCGCCATCAAGAACGTGGGCCGCGCCGCGATGGAACATTTGACGGCGGAGCGCGAACGCAACGGTCCTTTCAAAAACCTGCGCGATTTCACCAACCGGGTCGATCCCATGCAGGTCAACAAGCGCCAGCTCGAAAACCTCGTTCGGGCGGGCGCCTTCGACTCCTTGTCGGATAATCGGGCCGCGGTCCTGGGCGGTGTCGAGACCATCCTGCGCTACGCCAGCGCCGCGGCTCAGGACCGGGTGAGCAACCAATCGAACATGTTCGCCGACATGGAAACCGAGGCGGATGAGGATCTCCCGCTGCCGGACACCCAGCCTTGGCGAAGCACCGACCTGTTGCGCGAGGAATTCGCGGCGATCGGGTTTTTCCTCTCGGCTCATCCGCTCGACGAGTATGGAGCGACGCTCGCCCGGCTTGGCGTCGTTTCTTCCGCCAACGTGCTCGACCGGCTGAACGGCGACACCCAGCGGCTCAAGGTGGCGGGAACGGTGCTCGGCCTCCGGGAACGGACCTCGGCCCGTGGCAAGCGCTATGCATTTGTCGAGTTGACCGACACCAGCGGCATGTACGAGGTGACGATTTTCTCGGAGCAACTTTCATCGGCGCGGGAGCTTCTCGAAGCGGGGCGGTCTGTCCTCCTGTCCATCGACGCCCGGATGGATGATGGCCAGGCGCGCCTGACGGCTCAAAATATTCAAAGCCTCGACGAGGCGGCGGCGAACGCCGCGGCGGGGCTTGAGATATTTCTCGATGATAAGGATGGCCGCGCGGCCGTCGGGCCCTTGGGCGCGATTCTGGCCTCGGCGCCCAAGGGGCGGGGCCGCATCAGCCTCTGCCTGGACCTGGGCGCGCGCGAAGTGGAAATTGAGGTGCCCGGCAGCTTCGCGATATCACCCGGCGTCCGGGCGGAGATCGTCCAGACCCGGGGCGTTTCCCGCGTTCGGGATATCTGACGCCAAGGCCGCGCCGGGAGCCGCATTATCCTTTCAGGGCCCGCCGAAGGCAATTCCACCTGAACGGATGCTGTCCTGGGCCCGTGCGGGCCACCGATTTCCCTTGCAAATCAGTCCTTTCCGGTCTATCTAGCCGGTTTCGAACTCAACGTCACACGCGGGTTTGGCGGGCCATCACATGGTGACCCTCCCTCCGGTGTCCGGGCCAAAGCCCGGCTATGACCCGCGGCGGATCAACCGGAAAAGGACCGATTTATGGCACTCCCTACGTTTACGATGCGTCAGCTCTTGGAAGCCGGCGTTCACTTTGGTCACCAGACGCGGCGCTGGAACCCGAAGATGGCTCCGTTCATCTTCGGCCAACGCAACTCCGTCCATATCATCGACCTGCAGCAGACCGTACCCATGCTCTATGCCGCCATGAAGGCGGTGCGTGACGTGGCGGCCGGAGGCGGCCGGGTGCTCTTCGTGGGCACCAAGCGGCAAGCCTCCGACATCATCGCCGAGGCCGCGGTGAAATGCGGCCAGTACTACGTCAACCACCGCTGGCTGGGGGGCATGCTGACGAACTGGAAGACCATTTCCGTGTCGATCAAGCGGCTCCGCGAATTCGAGGATGCCTTGGCCTCGGAGGACACCGGGTTGACCAAAAAGGAAATGCTTACCCGGCAACGGAGGAGGGATAAGCTCGAACGCGCTCTTGGCGGCATCAAGGAGATGGGAGGGTTGCCGGACATCCTTTTCGTTATCGACACGAATAAGGAAGAAATCGCGGTCAAGGAGGCCGTCAAGCTCGGTATTCCGGTCGCCGCGATAATCGATACCAACTCCGACACGGAAGGTATTACGTATCCCATACCGGGTAACGACGATGCGCTGCGCGCCATTAATTTGTACTGCGAGTTGGTGTCCGGCGCCGTACTCGACGGAATCCAGGCGGAAATGGTGAGCCGCGGCGGGGACGTCGGCGATTCGGATGTCGCGCCACAGGAAAACCTCGCCGCGGCCACGCCAGCCGCCGCCGCGCCAAAAGAGTCTGAATCGGTTCCTACGGCGCCGCCTGAATCGCCTCCTGAATCACCTAAAGACGCGCCGCCCGCGGCGAAGGCCCCCGAGTCGGCGCCGCCCCCAGGATCGGCGACCCCGGGATCGGCCAGCTAACCGGCTGGATCGGACTGAAAACGGGTGGAGTACGGCCAGGAACGGCCGGAAACGGAAATTATCGAGCCCCTGAATTTTCCCCTTGATGTGAAAGGTTAGAGATGGCGGAAATCACCGCGTCCCTGGTTAAGGAACTTCGCGAGCGCACCGGCGCCGGCATGATGGACTGCAAGAAGGCCCTGACGGAATCCGGAGGCGACCTTTCCGCCGCGGCCGATTGGTTGCGCACGAAGGGCCTCGCGGCCGCCGCCAAGAAGGCGAGCCGGGTCGCCGCGGAGGGCCTCGTCGGCGTCGTCTCGACAGGGACCGAGGCGGCGGTGGTCGAAGTCAACTCGGAAACGGATTTTGTCGCCCGTAACGAAGACTTCCAGGCCTTTGTCTCCCAGGCCGCCAAGATCGCGCTGGACAAACGGGGCGTTCTCGACGACATCGCCGCCGCCGACTATCCGGGCACCGATCGTACCGTCGAGGCGCAGGTGACTCACCTGGTGTCGACTCTTGGCGAGAACCTGTCGTTCCGCCGGTCGGGTCATATCGCGATT
>JADFIH010000215.1 GCA_022566715.1 Pseudomonadota bacterium
CTGGCCCGCCGCCTCAGCCAGGTCGGCCTCGTGGGAGACGCCGAGGGCGCGGCGCTCTCGGGCGATTTGGCGCAGGGTCAGCGCCTGGTCACGAAAGACGGGGCGCTCTGGCGCTGGGACGGCTTCACGGCGGCAGCCGACGCGGCGACGCCGGCGGCGACGCGGCTCAGTCAGCGCAACCGCCTCAAGGACCTGCGGGCGCAGGCCGCGGACCTGGAAGGCGAGGTCGGCGCCGCGCGCAGGGCTCTTGAGGACGCACGGGAAAGAAATGCCGCCGCCGCAAAGGCCGAGGCCGAAGCGCGCGAGGCGGGACGCGCCGTGGACGAACGCCTGGGCACGCTGCGCGAAGCCGCCGCCGGGGCGGCCCAAGAAGCCGCCGAGCGCACCTCGCGGCTCACCGTTCTCGGCGAAGGCGAAGCGCAATTCACGCAGGACCTGGAGGAGATCGAGGTCCGTCAGCGCGAACTGGAGGAGGCCCGGAGCGCGCTCGACGCGGGCGAAGATCCGAAGCAGCAAATCGGCGCCGCGCGGCGCGCCCTGGATGACCTGCGCGCGCGCTTGACGGGCGCGGAGGCGGAACGCGAGCGTCTTGTGCAAGAAGCGCGGCAACGGGGCCAGAGGCTCGCGGCGATCGCGAGCGAACGGGCGACTTGGCGCCAACGGGTCGAAGCCGCGGACGCCCAGATCGAAGCACTGGCGCGGCGCCGGGCCGAAGTAGAGGCCGAGATCACCGCCGTCGAATCATTGCCCGAGGGCATCGCCGAGCGCAGGGGCGCCCTCGGCGGCCGGATCGAGACGGCCGAAATTCAGCGCCGCGAGGCGGCGGCGGCACTTGCCGAAGCCGAGGACCGGCTCGCCGTCCATGACCGCGCCCTCAAGGCCGCTCAAGAGGAATTGGCCGAGGTGCGCGAGCGCCGTGTCCGCCTGGAATCGGCGTTGGAGGCGGCAAATCAGAGCCTGAAGGACGTTGCCGCGCTGATCGCCGAACGGCTCGAGTGCCCGCCGCGCGAGGCGCTCGCGAAGTCCGACTACAAGGAGGGCAAGGAGTTGCCCGGCGCGGATTTGCTCGAAACCCGGCTCGACCGGCTGCGCGGCGAGCGCGACCGCATGGGACCGGTCAACTTGCGCGCCGAACTGGAAGCCGACGAGATTCGCGAGCAGATCGACACCCTGCAGGCGGAGCGCGACGACCTGGACGCCGCCATCGCACGGCTCCGCCAAGGCATCTCCGGCCTCAACCGCGAGGGGCGGGAACGGCTGCTGGCCTCCTTCGACACGGTCAATGCGCACTTCCGCGAGCTCTTCGTGCGCCTGTTCGGCGGTGGGCGGGCCCACCTCGCGCTGACCGAAGCGGACGATCCCCTGGAGGCGGGACTGGAGATCATGGCCAGCCCCCCGGGCAAGCGGCTTCAGACGATGTCGCTTCTGTCGGGCGGCGAGCAAGCCCTAACCGCGATTTGCCTGTTGTTTGCCGTCTTTTTGACGAATCCCGCGCCCATCTGCGTCCTCGACGAGGTCGACGCGCCGCTCGACGAATCGAACGTCGAACGCTTCTGCAATCTGGTGCAGCATCTTTCGCGGGACTCCGATACCCGCTTCCTGATTATAACCCACAACGCCATAACCATGGCGCGCATGGACCGGCTGTACGGCGTGACGATGGCGGAACGCGGCGTCAGCCAGTTGGTGTCGGTCGATCTCTCGCTTGCGGAGCGCCTGCGGGAGGCCGGTTAGGGCGCCCGATTCCAACTCCGGACAATCTCGTTTTTATTATTGATATCAACGCCCTACCAAAGGTTGGCCTAACCTTGACAGGCCCGGACCCAATAGCTAGGGTGCACGCGATTTTGAGCGGGACCCAGGGTAAACTCTAGGAAACGGCGCACCTGTCAGGAGGGATTCGCCTTGAGCGGCGATGAACAACCGCCTTCCTTCGAGGAGCTCGATGCCCGCCTGAAGAAGGCGCGTAACGCAGCACATCCCACCGGGCCAGAAGGAACCGAACGGGGCGCGGCGGCGACGGGCCCGATGACGGCGGCGCTTCGGATCAGCATGGAAATGGTCGCCGCGCTGGTCGTGGGCGGCGCTATCGGTTGGTTTCTGGACAAGTTTCTGGGAACGGGACCGTGGTTGTTGTTGGTGTTTCTGGTGCTCGGGTTTGCCGCCGGGATGCTGAACGCGGTGCGCGCATCGCAACGTATTCAGGCACAGGTCGACCGGGAGCAGCGGACGAAAGACGGCGGAGAGCCGGGCTAAGGCCAGGGCGAACCGACCAAGGATCGCAGGGAAGCGGCCCACGGGCCGCAAATTTTTGTAGGGATCATCGTGGCAGTCGCACAGGCGGCGGAAAGTCCGCTCGAACAGTTCGAAATCATCCGTCTCGTCGAGATGGATCTGGGCGGCGTCGATGTTTCGTTCACGAATTCATCGCTCTGGATGGTGATCGCCGTCGCCGTGGTGACGTTTCTACTGACCTTCGCCATGCGCAAGCGCGCCATGGTGCCGGGCCGCGCCCAATCGATCGCGGAGCTCTCCTACGAATTCGTGGCCAGCATGGTGCGCGACAACGTGGGCAGCGGAGGACGGCGTTATTTCCCGTTCATCTTCACGCTGTTCATGTTCATCTTGTTTTCGAACCTCCTGGGGCTCGTTCCCTTCAGCTTTACCCCGACCAGCCACATCATCGTGACGTTCGCCATGGCCATCGTGGTGTTTATCGGCGTCACCGTGATCGCCCTGGTGAAACACAAGCACCGATTCTTTACGCTCTTTCTTCCGCAAGGCATCCCGGTCGCCCTGGCGCCCATGCTGATTGTCATCGAGCTGATCTCTTACCTTGCGCGGCCCATCACGCTGAGCCTGCGGTTGTTCGCCAACATGATGGCCGGCCATACCCTGCTAAAGGTTTTCGGGGGCTTCGTCGTGGCCTTGGGCATCCTGGGCTTCGCGCCGCTCGCCGTCACCGTCGCCCTGTTCGCACTGGAAATCATCGTGGCCTTCCTGCAGGCTTATGTCTTTGCGGTCCTCAGCGCGCTCTATCTCAACGACGCGCTTCACTTACATCACTAGGCACTGGCATCACTAGGCACTGGCATCACTAGGCACTGGCATCACTAGGCACTGGCATCACTAGGCACTGGCATCATTAGGCGGC
This sequence comes from Pseudomonadota bacterium, assembly GCA_022566715.1. Taxonomy (GTDB): domain Bacteria; phylum Pseudomonadota; class Alphaproteobacteria; order SHVP01; family SHVP01; genus JADFIH01. Next base: position 3,155 of record JADFIH010000215.1, read on the forward strand.
GGCGCCCTTCGGTTCACGCGATCAACGCCCAAACAAAGGAACAGGAAAATGGAAGTAGAAGCAGCAAAACAGATCGGCGCGGGCCTTGCCACCATCGGTCTGGCCGGCGTCGGCATCGGCATCGGCATTATTTTCGGCGCTTACGTTTCGGCGGGCATCCGCAACCCCTCCGCGGCGCCGAAAATGTTCGGTAACGTACTGCTGGGTTTCGCCCTGACCGAAGCCATCGCGCTGTTCGCGTTGGTTATCGCGTTCTTGATCCTATTCAGCTAGGACCCCGGGCCGCCGCTGCGCTGGCCGGGCTAAGTCATGCCGCAACTCGAAATTGGTGATTTCGCGCCACAGATCGTGTGGCTCGTCATCACGTTCGTTTCCCTCTACCTCATCTCGTGGAAGCTGATTCTGCCGCGCATCGGCGATGTGTTGGACGCGCGCGAGGAGCGCATCGCCGACGACCTCGAAGAAGCGGCCAAGCTGAAGACGTCGGCGGAGGACGCGCTCAAGACCTACGAGGCGGCGCTGGCCGACGCGCGAGCCAAGGCGCACGGGCTGGCGGCGGAAACCCACGCGGCCCTCAT
>JADFIH010000216.1 GCA_022566715.1 Pseudomonadota bacterium
GCCTGCGCGGGCGCGCCGGATAACCGGCGGGCCGCATAGAGCAATATCCGAAGTGCCAACGTAATTGAACCGGTGCGGTTCAAAAACGTCGGCACTCGGATAAAATTGCTCTACTTTTCAAGATTCTAGAGCAGCTTTATCCGTTCGGTGGTGGCCGCTTGAATTTCAGTGGGGCATTTCCAACCGAACGGATGCTGCTCCAGCAGCCTTGGGCGATCCCAGCAGCCTTGAGCGATTCCTGGTGAACCGGAAACGCCCTAATTATTACGGCAGGTCCGAGGCGTCAGGGCGCGTAAACCTTGTAGACGCCCTGCGTCCCATCATCCCCGCCCCCGCTATCGCGCAGGCGCTCGAACTGTTGCTTGGCGAGTTTGAGCGCCGGAAGGTCCGCGTGCATTGCCTTGGCTTCGTCACTGGCGATGGTCAGGTCCTTGATCATATGCCGGACAATGAACCCGGGCGCGAAGTCGTCTTCGATCATCCTGGCGCCCAGAACATTGAGCTGGAAGCCGCCCGCGGCGCCGCCGCCGATGCAATCCAGCACGGCCTTTGGGTCGAGGCCCGCGCGTTTCGCATAAGACAGGCCCTCGGCGACACCCAGAATGGTTCCGGCGATGATGATCTGGTTGCACATCTTGGTGTGCTGACCAGCGCCCGCGGGCCCCTGCAGCACGATGTTGGTGCCGAGCAACTGCAACAGCGGAAGCACACCGAGGAAGTTCGCCTTTTCGCCCCCCACCATGATCGACAGCTTAGCGTCGCGCGCGCCGACATCTCCGCCCGACACCGGCGCGTCCAGCGCGTGAGCGCCTTTTTCCGCCGCGGCCTTTGCGATGCGGATGGCAAGCTGGGGCTCCGAGGTCGTCATGTCGATCAGGGTGGCGCCCGATTGCAGCCCGGCCAATAGTCCCTCCGGGCCGAAGTAGGTCTCTTCCACATCCTTGGGGTAGCCGACGATGGTGATGACGATATCGGCGTGCCGCGACACCTCGGCGGGGCTGTCGTGCCACTGGGCGCCGCGCTCGAGAAGCGGCGCCCCACTTTTCTTGGTGCGGGTATAGACGTGCAGCGAAAAGCCCGCGTCCATGATGTGGCCGGCCATCGGGCGTCCCATGATGCCGAGGCCGATGAAACCCACCTGGGTCGTATTCTTGTTGATTGGCACCTCGCCCTCCCAAAATTAGTGCGCCGCCGCAGGCGGGCCTGGAGCGGATCCTCCGGGCCGACAAGGTATCAGACCGGTTCGGGAATTCGGGGGAAGATTGCGGCGTCGGTTGAGAGGCACGCAAGGACGCCGCGCACAGGCCAGCGCCCTGCGGCGGCGGCGCGGAAAACGCCCTATGGAGCCACCACTATCCGTGGTGGAGCCGTTCAATCTCGTCTTTAATTCGGAGCTTCTGCTTCTTGAGTGACGACAAAACCGATGTGTCCGGTAAGGGGCGTTTTCGTTCGTCGTAGATGGCGGTTTCGAGTTCCTGGTGCTGGGTTTCCAATCGTTTCATCTCCAGCTGGTCGCTCATCGCCTACTCCTTCGAGCTCGCATCACCATGGCCATTCTAGACCTTTTCCCAGGGAGGCGCGACGAGAAAAATGCCGGCTCCTGCATAAATTGGTTATTAACAATAACTTACGTTAGTCGTGTTGGAGGTGGCTCCATGCCGAGGCCCTGCGCCCGCCGCTCGACCAATTCGAGCCACCGTTCGGCCCTTTCGACGAAGTGCCCCGCCAAACGGATTTGTCTGCTAGGTTGGCAGCGTCCCGGGACGGCGTTAGGGGGTTATCACGAACCGTACGGCACTCGAGAAGCGGCTCATCGAGCTGCGCACGGAGCATAGGGACTTGGACGACGCGATCTCCGCGCTTAGCAGGTCGCCCCCCTATGACACGCTCAAGGTCCAGCGCCTGAAAAAACGGAAGTTAGGCCTCAAGGACCAGATCGCCCGTCTTGCGGGCGAGATTTACCCGGATATCATCGCCTGACCCGGAGATCTCTCCACGATGTCCCGGCGGGGCGCTTGCGCCGCGTCCGGCCTCACTCGCCCTTTGTAGATCTCTTGTGGGCGTACATGTCGCGGTCCGCCGCGGCGAGGGCGTGGCCGGCGTCTTCGGGACCGCTGAAGGTATAGACCCCAAAGGCGACATTGACGGTGATCTGCGCGTCCTGCCATTGCATTGGCGAAGCCAGGATCGCCTCCCGCAGGGCCTCCGCTTTCTCGCGCGCCGCGTCCGCGTCCGATTTTTCGAGGATGACGCCGAATTCGTCGCCGCCCAGGCGGCCGACGACGTCCGATTCCCGGACGTTTTTCAGGAGAATGTCGGCCACGTGCTTGAGCGCCTCGTCCCCGGCGGTGTGGCCGTAGGTATCGTTGATGTCCTTGAAGTCGTTGAGGTCGATGTAGACGACGCTGCTGGCGTGGCCATAGCGCTCGGAGTAGGCCATGGTGCGGGTGAGCTCGCGCACGAAGGCGCGGCGGTTGGCCACCGGGATCAGGGGGTCGCGGTCGGCAAGGCGTTCGAGGTTCACAAGGCGCTCGCGCGCCTCCTGCAGGTCGCGCCGCATGCTCTCGACCTCGGCCATGAGGGCCATGAGGGCCTCGCGGACCTTGGGCGTGAGCTCGGGCTCGGGGATCCCCATGATGGAGATCGAATCCTGCTTCACGGGCGCCGCCGCTTCCGGCCGAGCCGCCCCGGCCCTGGTCTGACGGGGCCGCAACGGGGCCACGCCACTCACGGCGCGCGGCTTGGTTCCCTCTATCTTCATGCGGCGATCACACGGAGCAGCCCTTGGACGTAAAATATTATCACAGGCGCAAGGCCCATCCAGGCCGTTCGCCGCGTTAGGCGGCGCGATCCTTCCAAAAGGTTAAAGCACGCTTTTGGTAACCAAAAGGTTTCCAGCCCTCGCGGCCCCCAGGACTTGCCCTGGACCCGCCCCGGAAACTAGGCGCCGGACTGCCGCGGCCCGTAGAGGATGATGGCCGCGCCGACAAGGCAGATGGCCCCGCCCAGGGTGTCCCATCGGTCCGGCCGCGCGCCCTCCACCAGCCAAAGCCAAAGCAGGGAACCGGCGATATAGACCCCGCCGAAGGCGGCAAAGGCCCGGCCCGCCTGTTCCACGTCGACGCGCGTCAGGGCAAAAGCAAAGATGACGAGCGCCACGGTGCCGGGCGCAACCCAGAAGATGCTGCGGTCCAAACGCAGCCAGGCCCAGAAAGCGAAGGTCCCGGCGATTTCGGCCGCCGCGGCGACGACATAGTAGGCGACATTGGCCATCAGGCGACCCTTCCCGTTCGGTGGTTCCAATTCGTTTCATTTTAGCGCCGGTCGTGCGGCAGGGGCGACGAATCGTCGGAGACCCGGCCGGCCTTGCGATTGGCCCCATAATTAGCCCCGCGATTTGCAAAGCCGAGGGCCATCCTTATAATCCCGCTTCCCTTCGCGGTGGCCAGATCGGGGCGCCCTTCCATGGCAGCTAGCTCGCCGCAGGTCGGCATCATCATGGGCAGTCAATCGGATTGGCCGACCCTGCAAAAAGCCGCCGAAACGCTCGAGTCGCTCGGCATTGCTTTCGAGAAGAAAATCGTCTCCGCCCACCGCACGCCGGACCGCCTCGCGGAGTACGCCAAAGGCGCGCGGGCGCGCGGCCTCAAGGTGATCATCGCGGGCGCCGGGGGCGCGGCCCACCTCCCCGGCATGACCGCCGCCATGACCCCGTTACCCGTGTTCGC
>JADFIH010000048.1 GCA_022566715.1 Pseudomonadota bacterium
GCTGGTGCGACAGTATGGTCGATATGGGTACCGTCGGATCGCCGCATTGCTGAGAGATGCCGGCTGGCGGGTCAATGACAAGCGCATTGAGCGCCTGTGGCGACGTGAGGGGCTGAAAGTGCCAATGAAACAACCGAAGAAGGGGCGGCTCTGGCTGAACGACGGGTCATGCGTAAGGTTGCGGCCAGAGTACCGCGACCACGTCTGGTCGTATGATTTTGTCCACCACAGAACCGACGACGGAAAGGTCTTCAGGACGTTGAACATTCTGGATGAGCACAGCCGTGAATGTCTGGCAATCCGAGTAAGGCGCAAGCTCAACTCGACAGATGTCATCGATACGCTGACGGACCTGTTCATCTTGCGTGGGGTGCCCGCCTATATCAGGTCAGACAATGGACCTGAGTTCGCCGCTGAGGCCGTTCGGAGCTGGATCAACGCTGTCGGAGCAAAGACAGCCTTCATCGAACCGGGTTCCCCATGGGAGAACGGATACTGTGAAAGCTTCAACGCCCGCTTCAGGGACGAGCTGCTAAATGGCGAGATCTTCTACACCCTGAAAGAGGCGCAGATCATCATCGAAGAATGGAGGAGCCACTACAACACCAAGAGACCGCACAGTGCGTTGGGCTACCGCCCACCAGCCCCGGAAACCATCGTTCCGATGGATCCCAGGCCGGTCATGCACTAACTTTCAAACTGGACCACTCAAGGGGGGCCGACCAGTGGAGCAAGTGGAAGAAGTCCAAATTCGTCAGATTGTCCGAGAAAAATTGGCACGGAAAACGGGTCAGTAATTAGCCTCACCCAGCTGGCAATACCTTTGAATCCTGTTTCCGACACGCTTACGGTTTGTATTTCTTCAATTAGTGTTTGCGCGTTCGAACTCGGCATTATGGCGAAAAGCCCCACTACCGGAAAGACAACTGGGAAAACTTTCGATAAACGGTGCAAAATCCGGGAAGGCATTTTGTGTCGAACTCCTCGACGAGACCGCGTTTTCGTAAGCATCTAACGGGCCTTCTTAATCACCATGAAAGCTCCTATCAAAGCGACCACGATCACGAACAGAAGGATGTGCATTTCCTTTTGTATGACGAAGGTCGTTACCCCGCTTTCCACGAGCTTCACCGGATTTGAGGTCGAACGCACTAGCCGGACTTGCGGTTTGCGCCGGCCGGTGTAGTCGGCCGCTGCGCTTACCACCCATCCTGGTTGGAATTGATCAAACTTGAATGTTACGCTATCCCCATTCGGACCGAGTTGGGCCGTCGCATCCCAGCCAGGTGGATCAGCTACGGATTTCGGGTTGCTAAAACGGTCCTCTCGTTCGGAAATGAATACAATTTCGACGTTTGCGAAGTTTTGATTTCGCGCCAAATTTCTGAAGACTACCTTGAAGCGTTTTCCGTTTGGGGTCTCATTGAACGTAATGTCGTACGCCAAAATTGGTGATTCGGTGAGGCGATCCACAATGTGCGTTATTCCCCATCCGACAATCGCCAGAAAGGCGGTAGCGACGATCGTGGAAACCTCAACCTTCACGTTAAAATTGTATCACTATTGCCATGGGTCAAACAAGCAGGGTTACTGATCCAGAAGGGGCCGAACATAAATCCGGCCGCTCCGTCAGCTTCCCTTGAAGACGGGCGTGCGTTTCTCCAGGAAGGCGGCGACGCCCTCGTCCAGGTCCTCGCTGGCGAACAGCAGCACGGTCGCCCGGCGCTCGTAGGCCAGACCGGCCTCGAGCCCGGTTTCAAACGCCTGCGACACGGCCTCCTTGATGAATCGGGTGGTCAGGGGCGACTTGCCGGCGATGGTCTCGGCGAGGTCGAGAGCGCGGGGAATGGTCTCATCGTCGGGCGTCACTTCGGCAACCAGGCCCGACGCCAACGCTTTTTGCGCGTCGATGAACTCGCCGGTCAGCAGCATCTTCATGGCGAGCGGCTTGCCGACCGCCCGCACCAGCCGCTGCGTTCCGCCCAGACCGGCGAGCAGGCCCAGGTTCACCTCGGGTAGTCCGAAGCGCGCCGATTCGCCGGCGATGATGATGTCGGCGACCATGGCGAACTCACAACCGCCGCCAAGGGCATAGCCGTTCACCGCCGCGATGACGGGTTTGGGGAAGCCGTGCACCACGTCCCAATGGCGGAAACGCGCCGCCGCCACCTTGGTGAACATGCCCCGTGACTTCATCTGCGTGATGTCCGATCCGGCGGCGAAGACCTTGGGGCCGCCCGTGTAGACGACGCAGCGCACCTTATCGTCCGTCTCCGCCTCCGACAGGGCCCCGGCGATCAGCTCCCATGACTTGTTGCTGAAGGCGTTATGCCGCTTCGGCCGGTTGAGGGTGATCAAAAGGACGCCGTCGCGCGGCCTCTCAAAGAGGACTTCGGGTGCATCGCTCGTGTCGTTCATGGCGCGGTCCGTGACTGAGGATTGGGAGGCCCGGCAGTGTGTGCGGTCGAAGCCGATCCGGGCAAGAAAAAACCCCCGGGGTCGGGGGTGTTGGGCCGCTGAGGCCGTCCGTTGGAGCCCTTGGAGCCGTTCGTTGAGGCCGCTAAGGCGTTTCCGGTTCAACTGGAATCGGCCAAGGCCGCGAGGCGGCCCGCCGGTTATCCGGCGCGCCCGCGCAGGCGCGGATCGTAGGTCCGCAGCCGTGAGCGACAAAAAACTAGAGTGGTTCCGACCAAGTCGGAACCACTCTAGGGTTTGCGCAGCAAGAAGGCGGGCACATGATCCCCCAGCCCGATGACGTCCTCGCCGCGCCCGCCGGACGGGCTTTTGCCGCGGGACCGCGCCTGCTCCCTGGCCGGTGCATTGTCGGATTTCGCGCGCCGCGGGTTCCTCGCCTCGTCGTTGGCCGGCGCATTGTCGGACTTCGTGCGCTGCGGGCTTCTCGCCTCGTCGCTGGCGTCGGCCTGCTTTACCGCGATTTCCCTTGGCGCACGGGGCGCACTTTGGGATGACCCGTGGGACTCCCCGTGGGACGACTGGCGTCTTTTACCCTCATTCGGGGCCTTGCCCCGCCCGCGTCCGGCGCGGGCGCTGCGTCCGCCGGACGATCTGCCGTCGCGGCGCGGGCGGCCTGCCCTCGATTCGTCGAGGCTCGCCTCCTCGACCCCCGGGGCGGGCGCCCTTGGGATCTCCTTGCCGATGAGTGCCTTGATGGCGGCGATGTACTTGCTGTCTTCAGGCGCGGCCAGGGTAATGGCGTGTCCGGACAGCCCGGCCCGGGCGGTCCGGCCGATTCGGTGAATGTAGTCTTCCGCGTGGGTCGGCACGTCGAAATTGAAAACGTGCGGCAAGCCCTCGATATCGAGGCCACGCGCGGCGACATCGCTGGCAACCAACAGATCGATCTCGCCTTTCTTGAAGCGCTCCAGGGTTTCGGTGCGCACCGATTGAGCCAAATCGCCGTGGAGTTCGGCGGCGCCGAAGCCGTGACGCTTCAAGGACCGTGCGAGAACGCCCACGTCGCGCTTGCGGTTACAGAAGATGAGAGCGCGCTCGACCTTCTGGTCACGCAGGATGTTGCGCAGGGCCACGCGTTTATCTTCCGCCTCGACCACGAAGAGAGTTTGTTCCACGTTGTCCGCCAGGGCCGCGGGCGGCGCCACGGAAACCTCGCGGGGGTTGCGCAGAAACTTTCCGGCCAGGCGTTTGATCTCCGCCGGCATGGTGGCCGAGAAGAACAGGGTCTGGCGCAGGGGCGGCAACTGCCCGACGATCCGTTCCACATCGGGCATGAAGCCCATGTCGAGCATGCGGTCGGCCTCGTCGATGACCAATATCTTGATGCCGCCAAGCATCAGCCTGCCGTTGTCGACGTGGTCGAGCAGCCGGCCCGGGGTTGCGATCAGCACGTCAACGCCGCGGTCGACCTTCTTGTTTTGCGCGTCCATCCGCACCCCACCGATGAGCAGGGCGAGCGAAAGCTTGTGATATTTGCCGTACTCCTCGAAGTTCTCGGCGACCTGGGTTGCGAGTTCGCGCGTGGGCTCGAGGATCAACGTGCGCGGCATGCGCGCTTTCGCCTGGCCCGAGGCCAGGATGTCGATCATCGGCAGGGTGAAGGAGGCGGTCTTTCCGGTCCCCGTCTGGGCCACGCCGAACAGGTCACGGCCTTGCAAGACCACGGGGATGGCTTTTTCCTGGATCGGGGTGGGGACATCGTAACCGATGTCCGCGACGGCCCGTAATGCCTCGTCACTGAGGCCTAATTCTTCAAACTTCATTCAGCGGGACAACTCGGCCGGCTCACCGGCATATCGAAGGAAACTCACCTTCATGATCGTGGTCGATACCCGAATTTACCGATCCCAGTCAACAAAGGATTGGTACTATTGGGTGTAGAGATGGTGCTCGAATTGGTTACTACAACCGATTCCCGGTTGAATCGGCGCTCCGACGTTCGCCCCGGCCTCGTTTTCAGCAGGTCCGGCGCCGGATGCAATCGTCCGCGTCCCCCTGGTCCGGTGGGAAAAGTTCTTCCATGACCAGAAACATCAGGGTTCGGAATTTCTCGCCGCGATAGTCGGTGATGGCCGTCTGACCAAAGGTCTCGGATAGGGGAGCGCTCCGGTGGCAATACACCGCCTTTAAAAAGAGCAGCTTATCCTTGGCGCGCGAGACCGGAATATCGGCCTCCCCCGAGCAAATCGTCCGTGCGCTCAGGTACTTGTTCTCGGGGGCGAATACGAGAACCAGGCGGTAGGCGTGCGGGACCGGGGGATCGGGCTCGACGGTAAAGACCGTGGCCGGAAGACCCGCCGGCAGGCGCAGGACGCCGAGAACCACGTCCCGGAAGGCATCGCCGCCCAGATTGGATGGATTGCCCCGGATGACCGTGGGGAACTGCCCCGTTGCGGCGACGTAGACCGCTGAACTGCGGATGCGGCCGTCATCGTTGATCGGGGAGCCGGTCAGAATATCGTTGGCGCCACAGGCGGAAACCAAAAGGAATAGACCGGCCGTGGCGAGGCAACGCAGCCGGTAATGCATTCGTCCGCTGCTCCTGTCCTTCCCGCGCCTGCGCGGGCGCGCCGGATAACCGGCGGGCCGCCTTGCGGCCTTGAGCGATTCCAGCAGCCTTGAGCGATTCCAGATGAACTGGAATCGCTCTAGATATCCACCTCGGCCACGTCCTGGGCGCGCTCCTGAATGAAGGCGAGGCGCAACTCGGGCTTGCGGCCCATCAAGCTCTCGACCAGTTCGTCGGTGGATTTCTTTTCCTCGGCCGTGACGACGACGCGCAGCAGAGTCCGGGTCTTGGGTTTCATGGTGGTATCGCGCAACTGGGCGGGCATCATCTCGCCGAGGCCCTTGAAACGGCCCAGGTCCACCTTGGCGCCGCGTGGAAATTCCGTCTTGAGCAGCGCCGCCTTGTGTGCATCGTCGCGCGCATAAAGCGTCTTGCCGCCGTGGGTCAGGCGGTAGAGCGGCGGGATGGCGAGGTAGAGGTGGCCGTTCTCGATGAGTTGCGGCATGGCGCGGTAGAAGAACGTCATCAAAAGCGTGGCGATGTGGGCGCCGTCCACGTCCGCATCGGTCATGATGATGACCCGCTCGTAGCGCAGGGCGCTTTCGTCGTAACGCTCGCCGATGCCGCAGCCCAGGGCCTGGATGAGGTCCGAGATCTCTTGATTCTCGCGCATCTTGGCGGCGGCGGCGCTGGCCACATTGAGGATTTTGCCGCGCAGGGGCAGGATCGCTTGCGTCGCCCGGTCGCGCGCTTGCTTGGCGGAGCCGCCCGCCGAATCTCCCTCGACGAGGAAAATCTCGGTGCCGCGCGACGAGGCCGTGGCGCAATCCGCCAGTTTGCCGGGCAGGCGCAGCTTGCGGGTCGCCGTTTTGCGCGAGACATCCTTTTCCTCGCGCCGCCGCACGCGTAAATCGGCCCGCTCGATGACGTGATCGAGAAGGGCGGCGGCCACATCCGGGTTGCCGCTGAGCCAGTGATCGAAGTGATCGCGCAGGGTCGTCTCGACCAGCTTGCTGGCCTCGGGGCTCGACAGCTTTTCCTTGGTCTGGCCCTGAAACTGAGGATCGGGCAGGAACAGGGACAGCATCACCGCGGCGCTTCCCATCACGTCCTCGCCGTTCAGGGCGGCGGCGCGGCGGTTGTTGACGAGTTTGGCGTGCGCCTTGAGGCTTTTCGTCAGGGCCGAGCGCAGGCCCGTCTCGTGGGTCCCGCCGTTCGGGGTCGGCACGGCGTTGCAGTAAAGACCGCCGCGCGGCGTCTCGTCCCGGGGCCAGGCGATGGCCCATTCCACCCGCCCGCCCGCGCCGTTGAAATCGGCGGCGCCGGTGAAGGTCATCGGCGTCACCGTGGCGGCCCCGTTCAAGGCCGCCTGGAGCGCATCGTCGAGACCGCCCGGGAAGTGGAAGGCGTCCTTGGTGGGCGTCGCGTCCTTGCCCGTGATGAGCGCCGCGTCGCAGCGCCAGCGGATTTCCACGCCCCGGAACAGGTAGGCCTTGGACCGCGCCAACCGGTAAAGCCGGGCCGGCCGGAAGTGCGCCTTGTCGCCGAAGACCTTGGGGTCGGGATGAAAGCAGATGGTGGTGCCGCGGCGGTTCTTGGCGGCGCCCTTGTTGGCGAGTTTGCTCTTTGGTTTGCCGCGCCCATAGGTCTGGCGCCACAGGGTCTTGTCGCGCGCCACCTCGACCGTCAGGTCGTCCGAAAGGGCGTTGACCACGGAAAGGCCCACGCCGTGCAGTCCGCCCGCCGTGGTGTAGACCTTGCCGTTGAACTTGCCGCCCGAATGGAGGGTGGTCAGAATCACCTCGAGGGCGGATTTATTCTTGAATTTTGGGTGGGCGTCGACCGGGATGCCGCGGCCGTTGTCGCGCACCGTGAGGTAGCCGTTGGCATCGAGTTCGACCTCGATGCGGCTCGCGGCCCCTTGCAGCACCTCGTCCATCGCGTTGTCGAGCACCTCGGCGGCCAAATGGTGCAGGCCATCTTCGTCGGTGCCGCCGATATACATGCCGGGGCGGCGATGCACCGGCTCGAGACCTTCGAGGACCTCGATATCCTTAGCCGAATAGGATGCGGCCTTGGAGGATTTAGGACGTGGGGTATTTCCGGAACGCGTGTGCTGAAACAGATCGGCCATTGCTCGACTATTGCCCGTCTAATGCTCATAAACTATGAAGGTACCGCCCCAATTCGAGACCATGGGCCGGGACTATAGGGTAGAGTATCGGGCGATCACAACAACATATAGTGTCCTTCATGGCCCCAAGCGATCCCAAATCCCTGTCCACCATCGCCGGCGAGCCCACCATCCGCACCGTGCCGCGCCCCTCGGACGCCAATTCCAACGGCGACATCTTCGGGGGCTGGGTGCTTTCGCAAATGGACATCGCGGGCGCGGTGCCGGCGATCGAGCGCGCCCGGGGCCGCGTCGTCACCGTCGCCATTGACGCCATGACCTTTCACGCGCCCATCTACGTGGGCGATCTCGTGAGCCTCTATGCCGCCATCGAAAAGGTGGGGCGCACCTCGATCACCGTCAAGATCGAGACCATCGCGCGGCGCGGCGCGAGCGGCGAGCACGTCCGCGTCACCGAAGGCACCTTCGTCTACGTCGCGATCGACGAGCATGGCAAGCCGAGGCCGCTGGGGACGGGGTAGGGGGTAGAGCAGCGGCTTCCCAAGGACCTGCAACGATCATGACGCAACACATCGGTATCGTCGCTTGTTCCGCCGAGGGCGCGGCGCTTTGCTATCGCACCATTTGTCAGGAAGGCGCCGCCTTGCTCGGCCGCCCGCACGCCCATCCCGAAGTCTCCATGCATACGCCTTCCCTGGCCGATTACGTCGAGTGCCTTGATCGTGGCGACATGGCGGGCGCCGGCGATTTGATTCTCGCCTCCGCCCACAAACTCGCAAAAATCGGGGCGGACTTCCTCATATGCCCGGACAACACGATCCATCGGGCGTTTGCGTATGTCGCGCCGCGCTCACCGCTTCCGTGGCTCCATATCGCGGAGGTCGTCGCGAAAGAGGCCGTTGACCGCGGATTTCGCCGCCTTGCCCTCACCGGGACGAAATGGCTCGTGGATAGCGAGGTCTATCCGGAGAAACTGGCGGCCCACGGCTTGGAGTTCGAGCGTCCCGACTCGGCCGAACGCCAGGAGTTCAATCGCATCATCATGGATGAGCTGGTCAACGGCACATTCAAGCCGGAAGCCACGGCCTACTTCCAGCAGGTCATCGAACGTCTAAAGCAAGCCGGGTGCGATGCCGCGATCCTCGGCTGTACCGAGATCCCGCTGATTATCGACGACACAAACTCCGCGCTTCCCACGCTCGATTCGACGCGCCTGCTCGCCCGCGCGGCCTTGCGCCGCGCCGTGGCGGGCGGATAGGGCGGCATGTCCAGGCCGGTCGGGGCAAAGGGTAGGGGGTAGGACCAGTGAATCCCGCGCTTCTTGCCGCTGGCGTTCTTCTCATTGCCGCAGGATTTTGGGCCCTCTACGGCCAGAGGGAGGTTCAAGAGGCACTTCGTGAAATTCACAAAACGAAAATCTCGAAGAACCGCAAGATCGTGGCTGTGCTTTTGGCGGTGGTGGGCGGATTCTTGATCGGACAGTATTTTTGAATGTGGTCCTGCGCAGGCCGGCGGGCCAACGAGAAGGGCCGCGATTTATAATGCGGCCCTTTGGAGTGACGCTAACGGTTTGATCTCAAAAACGCTTGGTACCGGTTCATAACAAACGCTTTTATCTTAAGGTGATGCATCACCTTAAGTGCAGCGATGCTGCGGGGCGCGCCGCCTACACGCTGTAGTACATGGCGTATTCGACCGGGTGCGGGGTGTGCTCCGTCCGGTAGATCTCCTCCCACTTGAGATCGATGTAACTATCGATCTGCTCGTCGCCGAACACGTCGCCCTTCTTCAGAAAATCCCGGTCCTCGGCGAGCGCGCCGACGGCGTCGCGCAGGCTGCCGCACACCGTGGGCACGTCCTTGAGTTCCTCGGGCGGCAGGTCGTAGAGGTTCTTGTCCATGGGATCGCCCGGATGAATCTTGTTCTCGATGCCGTCGAGGCCGGCCATCAGCATGGCGGCGAAGCCGAGGTACGGGTTGGCCGCCGGGTCGGGGAAGCGCACCTCGACGCGCTTGCCGTTGGGACTGGTGGCGAAGGGAATGCGGCAGGCGGCGGAGCGGTTGCGCGCCGAATAGGCGAGCAGCACGGGCGCCTCGAACCCCGGGATCAGGCGCTTGTAGCTGTTGGTGGTCGGGTTGGTGAAGGCGTTGAGGGCGCGGGCGTGCCGGATGATACCCCCGATGTAATAGAGCGCCGCGTCCGACAGATCGGCGTAGCCGGAGCCCGCGAACAGGGGCGTGCCGTCCTTCCAAATGGATTGGTGGACGTGCATGCCGGAGCCGTTGTCATCGAGCACGGGCTTGGGCATGAAGGTCGCCGTTTTGCCGTAGGAGTGGGCCACGTTATGTACGACGTACTTGTAAATCTGCACGTTGTCGGCGGTACGTACTAAGGTGTCGTACTTGATGCCAAGCTCATGTTGGCTGGGCGCCACCTCGTGGTGATGTTTTTCGACCGTCAGGCCCATTTCGGTCATCAGCGTCAGCATCTCGGAGCGCAGGTCGGAGGCTGAATCGACCGGCTGTACCGGGAAATAACCGCCCTTGACCGGCGGCCGGTGGCCGGTATTGCCCCCGTCGAACTGGCGGCCCGAGTTGTAGGGGCCTTCCGAGTCGTCGAGGTGATAGAAGGTGTGGTTCATCGACACGTCGTAACGCACGTCGTCAAAAATGAAAAACTCGGGCTCGGGCCCGAAGACCGCCGAATCGCCGATGCCGGTGTATTTGAGGTAAGCCTCGGCGCGGGTAGCGGTGGAGCGTGGGCAGCGCGAGTAAGCTTCCCCGGTGGAGGGCTCCAGCACGTCGCAAAACATCACCAACGTGACCTGCGCCGAGAACGGGTCGAGCACCGCCGTTCCAGTATCGGGCATGAGCGTCATATCGGACTCGTTGATGTCCTTCCAACCCGCGATCGACGAGCCGTCGAACATGATCCCGTCGGCGAAAAAGTCCTCGTCCACCATCGTCGTGTCGATCGCCAAATGCTGCCACTTACCGCGCGGGTCGGTAAAGCGCAGGTCGACGAACTTCACCTCTTTTTCCTTGATCATCCTGAGGACGGTCGATGCATCGGACATGCTGGGACTTCCTTCTGTGGGCGTGACTCGTGCTTATATGAGCGTTACGCAGGCGTAGCAATGTTCGGTGAGTGACGGCGGGCGCCGCTCAGATGGCCTCGGCGCCGGTCTCTCCCGTGCGGATGCGGATCGCCTGCTCGACGGTGGTGACGAAAATCTTGCCGTCCCCGATCCGTCCCGTGCGGGCGGCTTGCTGGATGGCCTCGATGGCGCGCTCGACGAGATTGTCCTCCAGCACGATCTCGAGTTTCACCTTGGGCAGGAAGTCCACCACGTACTCCGCCCCGCGGTAGAGTTCCGTATGACCTTTCTGGCGGCCGAAGCCCTTGGCTTCCAGCACGGTGATGCCTTGCAGGCCCATCTCGTGCAGCGCTTCCTTAACTTCGTCGAGCTTGAACGGTTTGATGATGGCTTCGATTTTTTTCATGGGGTTACCCGTACCTCCGGCCCTGGGGCGCACCGGCCCCGCTGGATGGCGCGCTTGCCGATGTCATTCGCGGAACTGGATTGCACGCCTTATGCCATTCGAGGAAAAGACCTTAAAGTGCTGAAATAAGGCCATTAATTGCGCTCCAAGGGATTCGATTGGGGCTCGCGCTGCCCATACCATAGGCAATCTGCCTATGTTTTAGGCAAAGTCCGCGGGGCCGTCTCCTTGGATTCGCCCTAACTTATCGACGTGGAACGGAGGCACGAGTTTGGAGGGATCCGCGTCGTGGTTCCGGCCAAACTCGATCCGCTCCGGAGACGAATACGGTCGGGTGGCGTGCGCCTTTGGCGCGAAATGAACGGTGGCGTTGGTTCACGGCGGGCATGGTGCTAACTTGCCGGACGCATCCCCCGCCAATAAGGGGGAAAAGCCACGAAGGGCCATTCAGGAGGGTCATATGTTGCGAAGGTTTCTGGGGCGGGTCGTCCTCACGCTCACGGTTTTGGGTCTTGGAGTCGCCTCGGCGGCCGCGCAGGCCCCGCGCCTGCTTCTGGAATTGAACAAGGTCGAATCGTCCAGCGAGGGCTGCCAATTTCATATCGTCATCCGGAACAACACCGGCAGCGACATCGAAGTGCTGGGCGCGGACCTCGTCTTCTTTGACCAGAACGGCGTCATGGCGAACCGGTCCAACGTCAGCTTCGGTAAGGTGAAGTCGAACAAGACCCTTTTTAGGACCTTTGTATTTCCCGGTTTGAATTGCGGCGACGTCGGCCAGGTGCTGGTCAACGAACTAACGCAATGCCAGTTGGCCCGTGAGACCCAGATCGATTGTCTCGATATCATGGACGTGAGCTCCCGCGCCGAGATCGACTTCTTCAAGTAGGGCGAACTCGCCTGGTTCCACGCCTTCGGTGGCGGGCCCGGCCCCGCGCCCGCCGCCGGGCATGCCGAGGGCGTGGTGCTTGCCTGGAGTCTAGCTCGGGACGAGGAGATCGTACCGGCGCAGGAACTCGGACAAGCGGTGCCAGATGCGGGCGCGGATGACGACGCTGGTTTGCGCCCAGGTGCTGGGATCTTTCGAGCGCACCCGGCGCCGGCGCCAGGAGTGCGAGAGCAGGTAATAGGCGGACAGGGTCTGGGCCATGCCGAATAGGGCGTTCGCCTTATCCTCGCTCTCCATATACGCCCGTCCCTCGTCGAGCAGCTTCTCGCCTTCGCTCTGCAACACCTTCGGATGGATTTGAGTGAAGCAATCGCCGTCTCCGCCGTCGGGCAACTTGCGCCGGAAGGCGATGCGGTACTTGGTCAACAGCATGGCGAGCGCCGCCGCCACCGCGGCGCGTTCGTTCACCGAGCCGTTCTTCTCGATCCAGTCCATGAGCAGGTCGAATTGTTGTTTCGCGAAGGCAGCCTTCGCATCTTCACGACCAGCCGAGACGTATCCAAGCACGCCGCCCTAGCCTCCATCTTACGTCAAGGGTGCCGTGACGGCGGCGCGGAGTCAACCAGGTGTTGGGCGGGCCCTGGGACCGCGCCACCCTAAGGGGAGGCGGTGCTATGCTGGCGCACCATGAGCCTGGAACTCTACCTGTCCTTCGTCCTGGCGAGCACACTCCTGATCCTGTTCCCGGGACAGAGCGTCATGCTGACCATTTCGCACAGCCTGACCTGGGGCGTGCGTCTGGGGCTGTTATCGGTGGCGGGCGCCATTGCGGCGGTGGCCGTCCAGTTGGCCGCGCTGGCCATCGGCCTATCGTCGGTCCTGGCGTTCGCGGCGCAGTGGTTCGAGGTCATCCGTTGGGCCGGCGTCGCCTATCTTTTGTTCCTCGGCGTGCAGCAGTTGCGGGCGCGGCACATGGAGGCGGAGGAGGCGGCCGCGGGTCCCCGCTCGCCCGCCGGCTTGTTCTGGCAAGGCTTCGTCGTCTCGCTGCTCAATCCCAAGAGCCTGCTGTTCTACGCCGCCTTGTTCCCGCATTTCATCGATACCGAGGCCGCCGCCGCACCGCAGCTCATCATCCTGAGCGCGACCTTCCTGGTCATCGCGGCGGGGTTCACCGCCATGTACGCGGTGCTGGCTCATCAAGTGGGAAGCTTTTTTCGCGGGCCCAACCGTGCCCGCCTGCGCAACCGCCTAACCGGCGGCATCTTCATCGGCGCGGGCGTCGTCCTGGCCCTGGCGCGGCGCTAGGCGGTTCCCGGGGGAAAGTCACCCGCCCCGGGCCCGGGGAACTTTTTTTTCACAGCTCTTAAAGCAATTTTCGGATGCGCCGCATGGCCTCGCGGATGTTCTCGGCCGAATTGGCGTAGGAGAAGCGCACGTAGCCTTCGCCGAAAGCACCGAAACTGGTCCCCGCGACCGTCGCCACCCCGGCCTCGTTCAGCATCAGGTTCTGGAGCTCGGCGGCGGACTTGCCCGTGCCGGTGATGTTTGGGAAGGCGTAAAATGCGCCGAGGGGTGTCACGCAGGAAAAGCCGGGCAGAGCGTTGAGCTCCTCGACGATGATCTTGCGGCGCTCGTCGAAGGCGCGGACCATCTCGTCCACCGCGTCTTGCGGCCCGGTCAGCGCCTCGATTCCGGCCCACTGGACCGCGGCGTTGACGCAGGAGTGGTCGTTGACGGCAAGCCGGGTCGCGAGTTCGATCAGGTTCGCCGGCCAAACGCTGTAGCCGAGCCGCCACCCCGTCATGGCGTAGGTCTTCGACCAGCCGTCGAGCAGGATCAGGCGGCCGCGGATCGACTCGTAGTCCAAAAGCGTCTTGTGCGCGTAGCCGTCGTAGAGCATGCGCGAGTAGATTTCGTCGCTCAGGATCACCACCTCGGGCCAGGACGCGAGGCCCGCGACGAGGGTGTCGAGTTCGTCCGCGCCGACGATGCCGCCGGTCGGATTGGCCGGGCTGTTGATGATGAGGAGGCGTGTCGCGGCCGTCACTTTTTCCAGCACTTCCTCCGCGCTGAACGAAAACCCCGTCGATTCGTGGAGCGCGATGGGGACGGCCTTGGCGCCGGTGAAGTTGATGACCGATTCGTAGATCGGAAATCCGGGGTTGGGATACATGATCTCGGCGCCGGGCTCGCCGAACATGAGAATGGCGAAGAACATGGTGGGCTTGCCGCCGGGCTGAATCAGAATATGCCCGGGATCGACCTCGGCGCCGCGCCACTTCGCGATGTCGGCGGCCACGGCCTCGCGCAGGGGCGCGATACCTTGGGCCGGCGTATAGCCGTGATGCCCGTCGGCCAAGGCCTTTTGCGCGGCGGCGACGATGTTGGGCGGCGTCGGAAAATCGGGCTGGCCGATCCCCAGATTGATCACGTCCTTGCCTTGCGCCTTCAGCGCCTCGGCGCGGGCCAGGACCTCGAAGGCGGTCTCGGTGCCGAGCCGGGCCATGCCGCTTGAAAGTTTCATGACCGACGTTATGGCATGCACTGGCATACGCCCGCAAATAACTGGCGCGCGGCGTCACCGTCTGCGATGATTTGCCGGCGATGAAATGGCGGACCAAATCAGGACTCGCGCCGCGCGGTGGGACGGTCAACGAGGATGGCGCGCGGGACCGGCGGGTCCCCAAGCGCGTGGCCACGCCGCCCGCGATCTTTGTCGTGGCCATCGTCGTCGGCGCCATCGTCAACAAAGCCTACGGGTTCGGCTCCGGCGGCGGGGGACCGTGGTCGTTCGGCGGGGCCGCCGTCATCGTACTTGGCGTTGCCCTGTCATTCTGGTCGATCCAGGAATTCCGGCACGCCAAAACATCGCCTAACCCGAAACACCGGGCGCAGGCGCTCGTGACCGAGGGGCCCTACCGCTATTCGCGCAACCCGCTCTACATGGCGGCGGCGATTATGCACCTGGGCTTCGGCATCGCCGTCAATATGCCGGGGATCGTCTTTGCGCTGATTCCGGCGCTCTACATCCTACGAAAAAGCGTGATCCTGCGGGAGGAGTCCGACCTGGAGGAAACGTTCGGCGAGGCGTACCTGAGCTACAAAACGCGTGTGCGGCGGTGGTTCTAACGGGTCAAATCCGCCGTTGGCGCGCCATGAAGCCATGAACAAGACCGGCGAAAAGGATATCGCGGGGGTGATCGCGCCGCCGCCGCTGATTTTTCTCGCCGCGGTTCTCGTGGGGCTCGGGCTCGAATGGGCGCTGCGGGCCGACATCGGCCTGGGCCGCATCGGCCTGGCGGTCGGTCTGCTGACGGTCGCCGAAGCGGTGGCAATCGCCCTGTGGGCGCGGCGGCAATTCATCAAGGGCGGAACCTCCATTCGGCCCGACATGCCGAGCGAGGCGATCCTGACGACGGGACCGTTCCGCTTCACGCGCAACCCGCTCTATTTGTCCCTGGCCTCGCTTCAGATCGGGATCGGCATCGCCGCCAGCATGGCCTGGGTCATCGTCCTGGCGATCCCCGCCCTCGCCGTGATCCGCTACGGCGTGATTGCGCGCGAGGAGCGCTACCTCGAACGAAAATTCGGCGAGACGTATCTCGACTACAAGAACTCGGTCCGGCGCTGGCTTTAGGGCCCTAATGAAGCAACCCAACTCCGTCCTCTCCGCTTTCGGCACCACGGTGTTCGAGGTGATGTCGCGGCTCGCCATCGAGCACAAGTCGGTCAACCTGGGCCAGGGCTTCCCCGACGGCAACGGTCCCGACGACGTGCGCGCCAAGGCGGCCGAAGCCCTGGAGGGCCCGCCCAACCAGTATCCGCCCATGATGGGCGTGCCGGAACTGCGCCAGGCCGTGGCCGCGCACGGCAAGCGTTTCTACGATCTCGACATCGATTGGGAGACCGAGACCATGGTCACGTCGGGCGCGACCGAGTCCCTGGCCGCCGCCCTGTTCGGCCTGTTGGAGCCGGGCGACGAGGTGGTGCTGTTCGAGCCCCTGTACGATTCCTACATCCCCATCGTGCGGCGGGCAGGGGCCACGGAAAAGCTCGTGCGCCTGGAACCGCCGCACTGGCGGCTGCCCGAGGCGGAACTGGCGGCGGCGTTTTCAAGC
The DNA here is from genome assembly GCA_022566715.1 of Pseudomonadota bacterium. Taxonomy (GTDB): domain Bacteria; phylum Pseudomonadota; class Alphaproteobacteria; order SHVP01; family SHVP01; genus JADFIH01. The sequence continues at coordinate 15,629 of JADFIH010000048.1, forward strand.
CGCACCAAGGCGATCCTTTTGAACACGCCGCTCAATCCGGCGGGCAAGGTGTTTACGCGCGCGGAGCTCGAAGTCATCGCGGGCCTTGTGAAACAACATGACTGCTACGCCATCTGCGACGAGGTCTATGAGCACATCGTCTTCGACGGCTTGCCGCACATCCCGCTGATGACCCTGCCGGGCATGCGCGAGCGCTGCGTGCGCATCGGCTCCGCCGGCAAGACGTTCTCGCTGACGGGCTGGAAGGTGGGCTACATGACGGCGGCGCCCGAGGTTCTCGCCACCATCGCCAAGGCGCACCAGTTCCTCACCTTCACCACGCCGCCCAACTTGCAGCACGCGGTGGCCTTCGGCCTTGGCAAGGACGATGCGTATTACACGAGCCTCGCGTCCGATATGCAGAAGAAACGCGACCGTTTGAAGGACGGCTTATCGAAAGTCGGCTTCGAGACGGCGGATTGCGGCGGCACGTACTTCCTGAACGCCGACTTCCGGCCGCTCGGTTTCAACGGCACGGACGAGGACTTCTGCCACCATATCACGGTGGAGGCCGGCGTGACGGCCGTGCCCGTCAGCGCCTTCTATCAGGAGGGCGGCCCGAGCCACTTCGCGCGGTTCTGTTTCTGCAAGGAGGACGCGACCCTCGACGAAGCCGTGGCGCGGCTGGCCAAGCACTTCGGGTAATCGGACTCCTCGACCGCCCTAGCGTTGACCTACCCTCTCCCTAACCCTTCGCCAAAGGAGGGAGGGGCGAGCCCCTCCCTTTATGTTCGACCGGCTTACGCGGCGCCACTGGCGCCACGGTCCGGTCTCTTCTTACGCGGCGCCCCGAAGGCCGGCGCTTTGCGTTCGGACAGTCGGGACTTCCACTGGAAGTCCCTTCGTGTCCTCTACGCCACGGTCCCATCTCAACCCACACGGAGGGAGGGAATCCAGTGGATGTCCAACCACACACCCTCCTCCTGGATGGGGGAGGGCAGGGAGGGGGTGTTTGGTTCTCTTTTTTTGACCGCGCCTACGGTGGAGGGGTGACGCCGCGGCCCGGGCCGGCCGCCCTTGACGGGCCTTGGCCCATGCGGCACAAGGGGCGCAATGCCTTGTGGCGGGCGTAGCTCAGTCGGTTAGAGCGCTAGATTGTGGATCTAGAGGTCGGGAGTTCAATCCTCCTCGCTCGCCCCAACATTTCAATGACTTAGGGCCAGCCTGTGCTGGCTCTAGTCGTTTAGGGTAGCAACCCGGGTAGCAATCGCTATTCCCGGCCTTGTTCCGTGGATGGCGGTTTGCCCATCCTCATAGAGCTGTGCTAATGCAGCGCCCGTGACGCTTATCGGTTCCGAGTCCAGCGTTGTCGGCAGTGGTGAGGTTGCCCTATGGCGGGCAGTCCTTGAGCAA
>JADFIH010000217.1 GCA_022566715.1 Pseudomonadota bacterium
AGGCCGAGGTGATCGGCATCGATATTGGCGCACCGGTCCTGCGCTTTGCCCATGCGCGCACGGAAGCCATGGGGTACGAAGTGACCTACTCGCAGCAGAACGCCGAGCACACGAAGTTCGATGACGGCAGTTTCGACTTCGTAACTTCGACGATGTTCCTCCACGAGACCTCCCACAAGGCCGTGCACAACATCGTCCGCGAAGCCCACCGCCTGCTCAAGCCGGGCGGGCTGATGCTGCACGTCGAGCAGCCGCCGTTCCGCTGGTTCGACGATCCCTTCGAGCAGTTCGTGCGCGACTGGGATACCCACAACAATAACGAGCCGTTCTGGGGCCCGATGCACGATATGGACCTGGAGGAGGTCGCCGTGAAGGGTGGCTTCGCGCGCGAGGACGTCCTTCAAGAGATGGCCGACCTCATCAAGCCGACGGAGTTCGACAGGTACGCCAAGGCGGCCGGACAGTGGTACGTATTCGCCGCCTGGAAGCGCTAACGTGAGCGCCACAATCGGCTATATTCCCGGTGAAACGGAACTGACGGCTCGCGATATCGCTCACGAGTAGCGTTACGTTCGCCACCTACACTCGGTGGAGGAGCCAAGTAGTATGAAACTGGTTCGTGAAATCGATGGCGTTCGCGCTTCCCTGGTCGGCCATACCATCGTACCCATGCCTGTCGGGTCGGCCTCACTTTCAATTCTTCAATCCATAATAGAATAATTGATTCACTAAGAATGATTTCGGGCCTGCGAGACGATCAGCGCGGAGGACGTGGATGCGCCAGAGCACACCCACGTCGCGGCACGGCCTCCTATTCCGGCGTACCGCCGGCCTGGGAAGCTCCAGATGTTTCGAGGATTCCGTGCTAGCCGGCCCAGCATTCCCGGCATCGAACGGTCCGGCGGGACGCACCTCCGCGCGTTCTATTTCTGCAATACTTCAATCGGTTCAAGATCTGTGACGCGCGCCGACTGCATGTCTTTAAGTCGGTCTAAGGCCCGAAACATTGACCGTTGGATCGTGGTCTCGTAGCGCAAAAGGGTCTCGATGTTCCCTGCCGCCCCGACGTATTCAAAGCCCAGTGCCTTCTCCTCCGTGACATGAGCCTCTTGGGACCCTTCCCCGTCCGGATAAAGTTGCGAGTATCGGAACATATAAATGCTCGTCTCGATGCGGCGCGCCCGTCGAAGACGCCACATGGAACTCGTGATAAGCTCGACGAGCCCCTCTTCGACGGCTCCCACGGGCCTTAGATCGCCCGCAAGCTCCTGAAGAAGATCCTCAAACTCTTCCGGGCTCTCTCCAGGGATGAGAACATCCTTGGACCTTAGACCGTGCTTGCGGGCGTTCCGGCTCGAGGCGGCCTTACCCCGCCCCGTTCGAGGACCCGTCTGCTTGACTACTCTGGAGCGAATTGCGCCCGAGTCTTCCGGAATTGACCGTGCCATCATCAAGTCTCACACCACAACCACAGATTGTTGAATACGATATATAGCACCCTAAATCCGAGCCTGCCACATTATGTTGGGGTAGTCCAGGGGAATGCTACTAGATTTTGGACGTAAACAATCTATAATTGAATTATGGGGCCGCCCTGTAGCACCGCTTCCAGATCGCCGTCCGCTCGGCCCAGTTTTTGCCAAACGAAATCAATCAACGCATTGAAAACAAATAGAAACGCCAGAATACCGTGATCCCAAATGTAGGCGTCGCCGAACCCCAACCGACGAACAAACCGGGTACAAACTTCGGCGCAACCGGCTAAGATGGCGCCATGAAAGTAATCGTGACGGGGGCCGGGGGACGAACCGGGCAGGCTATCGTGCCGGCGCTGGCGGGCGCTGGCCACGCGGTGCGCGTCTTCGTGCGCCGGCCCCGAGAGCGGCGCGTCCCTGACAGCCCTGGGCGCGGCCGAGGTGGCGCAAGGCGACCTGAACGATGACGCAGGCGTCGCCGCAGCGCTGCAGGGGGCAGACGCGCTCTACCACATCCCGCCCACCATGAGCCCCAACGAAACCGCCATCGGCCAACGCCTGATCGCCGCGGCGCAGGCGGTGGGGCTCGGCCATTTCGTCTATCACTCGGTCCTGCACCCGCAGATCCAGCGCCTGCCGCCCCATTGGAACAAGCTGTTCGTCGAGGAGGCGCTGATCGAATCGGGCCTGCCCTTCACCATCCTGCAGCCCTGCTCCTACATGCAGAACACCCTGGGCGACTGGAAGAACATTACAGCGGCGGGCGTTCACACCATGGCCTTCTCGGTGGACCGGGCTTTGAGCCTGATCGACTTGTCCGACGTTGCCGCCGTGGCGGCCAAGGTGATGGGCGATCCGTCGCACCACGGGGCCATCTACGAACTTGCCGGCCCGGCGTTAAGTGTGCGCGACAAGGCGCGCATTTTGTCGGACGTGCTGGGCCGAGAGGTGCGCGCGGTGCAGGAAAGCATCGCCCAATGGAAAGACAAGGTCACGGCGGGCGGCATGCCGTCCCACATGGTCGAGGGCCGAGCGCACATGTTCGCCCACTACGACGAAAACGGCCTCGTCGGAAACCCCGGTATCCTTGAATACTTGCTCGGACGGGCGGCCACCAGCTTCGCCGAGTTCGTCAGGCGCGCCGCGGACGAGAAAGCCAAGGCAGGTTCATGAACGCGCCTGACGAAGCGGCGGCCCTGCCCGCGCGCCCAATCGCGCCCCCAACCGCACCCACTGGCGCGCCCACTGGCGCACCCACTGGCGCACCCCTTGGCGCACCCCTTGGCGCCGGCGCCGGGATCACCCGCGGCGCGGGCCGCCTGCTCAGCGACCTCGGCTACGACTGGCTGCGCGAGTTCCGCCTGGCCACGGGGCGGCGCGTCGACCTGATGGGGCTCAACCGGCGCGGCGCCTTCGCCATCGTCGAGGTGAAGTCCACGCTCGCCGATTTCCGCGCCGACGGTAAATGGCGCGACTATCTCGACTGGTGCGACAGTTTCTACTTCGCCGTCGACGCCGATTTCCCGGCCGGCGTACTGCCCGCCGAACAGGGCTTGATCGTGGCCGACGGCTTTGGCGCGGCCATCGTGCGCGAGGCCGCCCCGGCCCACCTGCACGCGGGCCGGCGCAAGGCCCTGACCCTGCGCTTCGCCCGCAAGGCGGCGCGCCGGCTGAATGTTTTGCAAGACGACTCTCTCGGGGAAACCCGCAAATTCTGACGCAACGACGGAGGCCCACATGGCCAACAGCGAGGAATTCGTGCAGCACGTTCTCGACCTGATGGCGCCGCTCGGCAACGTGCAGGCGCGGCCCATGTTCGGCGGCCACGGTTTTTTTCTGGGCGACATGATGTTCGCCAAGATGGGCCGCGACGTGCTCGACCTGCGCGCCGACGACGGGAACCGCGCGCTTTTCGAGAAGGCCGGGATGGAGAAGGCGGGCAAGATGCCCTACTACCGGGTCCCGCCCGAGGCCCTGGAGGACGGCGACGTTTTCCTCGAGTGGGCGGAAGGGGCCGTCGCCGCCGCCCGGCGCGCCGCGAAATCCAAGGGGTCCAAATCCAAGGGGTCCAAACCCAAAAAGGCTCCCAAGAAACAGCCCCAGCCGAAATAACCACACGGGGCCCCGGTTACTCGGTAAATATAATATTTTCAATAACTTAACGTGCGCGACGGGGCGCCCCGGCCTGGGCTATACTCGGCCCCTCGGAGACCCCG
>JADFIH010000005.1 GCA_022566715.1 Pseudomonadota bacterium
GTCGCAGTGCCCGAACCCTCTGTCCCCGGGGTTAGCACGGCGTTCTCTGAGGTCGCTTCAGGGCCTGCGTCCGGGCCAACGTCCAAGAATCTGTCTCTCGACCCCTGAAGTCGTCAGGGCGTATCTCGCTCATGCGCCCGGGCATCGACTTCAAGCGGCGCACTGTCGTAGCCGAACTCGACGATCTGCTTGAGGTAGACCGGCAGGAAGTCGGCAATTGATCCCGCCTGTTCGTACTGGTGGACGTGCCGGCACTCATGCCACAACAGACCCGCCGCGTCGTGGTCGCTGCGGACATAGATCGCGTAGCCGAAGGTGATCCCCAATGTGTCGGGACCGAGCAACCCGGCCTCAAGGGTGGCCTCGCGGAGTTCGGGATCGTCCGGCAAGGGGATGTGGTCTACGAGGCTGACCCTTATCAGGTCTGGGTGCCTGACCCCGACCGCCTGCGCCAGTGCAAGGCCCCCGTTAGGTGAGAGTGCCGTTCCACTGTTGAGAACTTCGGCCTCCCGCGCCTCGGCCCAGGCGATGGCACGGGGCAGGAGCCGTGGCAGGGCTGCGGTGAGATCGAGGGCCATTGGGGAGCCCCTATACCACCCACCCCAGCCGGGCCGGCACATGGACTGGATTCGGCCTCTGTGGTTTCGAGTCCCTTGCGCGCGGGCATCAGTCCGCCCTGCACTGGTTACGAAGTGCCGGGACGCGTTACCGATGTCTGCTGATGGGGTAAGAGCGGAAGTCCTTGCAATGGTCGTTAGAGTCCGAGATTGACCACCTTTCTCGGACATTCCGCTACCTGTGCCGAGCATCGCGGACAATGTGAAAGTTTTCACAACCAGAGCGGATATCCACGCATTCCATCCCCCCCTGATCCACGGTAATGTTTCCAACCTGAAACGTGCGTGTTGCGCATTTGGCATCCGGGGGGAAGCCGCATGGCAAACGAACGCGATGAGCGCAAACTGACCGCAATCTTCGCTGCTGACGTGGTGGGCTATTCCAGGCTGATCGAAGCGGACGAGTCGGGAACGCTCTCCGCACTCACGGCCCATCGCGCCGAAGCTCTCGATCCAAAAATTACTGAACTCCGCGGACGTATCGTCAGCACCGCGGGCGACAGTGTCCTTGCCGAGTTCGCCAGCGTGGTCGATGCGGTGCAGTGCGCGGCTGAGATCCAACGCGCCATGGCGGACCGCAATGAGGGCGTTTCCGCGGACAAACGCATCGAGTTCCGGATCGGTGTCAACCTTGGCGACATCATTGTTGTCGGCGATGACATCCATGGTGATGGAGTCAACGTGGCGGCGCGCCTGGAGGCTCTGGCCGACCCTGGCGGCATCTTCATATCGGGAGCCGCCTTCAGCCAGGTCGAGAACAAACTGGAGCTGGGTTACGAAGACCTCGGCGAGCGGAAAGTCAAGAACATCGCGAAGCCCATTCAGGTCTATCGCGTCCTCCTGGCGACCGAGGCCGCGGGCACGCTGATCACGGCTAAGCTCCCCCGCCAAACCCCGACGCGTTGGGTGGTGGCGGCCGCGGCCGTTCTGATTATCGTCATCGGCAGCGGCGTGATCTGGAATTTCGCCATCCGCGATGTCCTACCGAGTGTCGAGGCCGCCTCGCTCGAGCGCATGGCCTTTCCCCTGCCCGACCGGCCCTCGCTTGCGGTGCTGCCCTTCGACAACCTGACGGGCGATGCCGATCAGGACTATTTCGTCGACGGCTTCGTGGACGACCTGATCACCGATCTGTCGAAGATATCGACGATCTTCGTCGTCTCGCGCAGCTCGAGCTTCACGTACAAGGGCAAACCGGTGAAGATCAAGCAGGTGGCCGAGGAACTAGGCGTTCGCTATGTGCTGGAAGGCAGCATCCGGCGCGCCGGAGGCACCATCCGGGTCAACGCACAGCTCATCGACGCCCTCTCCGGCAACCATGTCTGGGCGGAGAAGTTCGACGGCGACGCGGCCGACATTTTCGCCTTGCAAGACGAAATCAACGACAAGATCGTCGCGGGTCTGTCGGTGACGGTCAGCGCGGAGCAGCGCAAAGAAGCCCGGCGGCGGGAGACCGGCAACCCCGAGGCCTGGGACGCCTACCGTCAAGGCCTGAAACACATCGACCGCTTCACGGCCGTCGACAACGGGTTGGCCAACGCGTTCTTCAAGAAAGCGCTCGAGCTCGACCCCAACTACGCCCCCGCCATCGGTCTTCTGGCGGCGACCTACATGGAGGCGGGCCAGCGGCCTGACCCTGATTGGTGGCGCGAGGTTGGCGCGGAGACCCCAGAGGAGGCCTTTGCCGCGTTTGAACCTCTTTTGGCGAAGGCGCTCGAGCGTCCGACCGATTTTGCCTACCGTCTCGATGCCCGGTGGGCAACATTCCGGGGCCAGCATGAACGAGCTCTGACCCAGGCCCTGCGTGCCGTCGACCTCGCACCCTATCACGCGGGGGCTCTGATTGAGGTCGCCATGGCCTTGATTTGGGCAGGCAGGCCCGAGGAGGGATTGCGCCGTGCGAACGAGGCGCGGCGGCTAAACCCGAAGGGCAAAGGGAACGAGGCAGTACGCGGTTTGGCGCTATTCAGCCTGGAGCGATACGAAGAAGCGGCAGCCGAGTTGAAGACCGCTCGCAGCTTGTCTCCCGTTGGCCCCGCCCTGGTCATGCTGATGGCCACCTATGCGCACTTGGACCGCCAGGAAGAGATGCAGGCATTGCGCGACGAGTTTTTCGAGTTGTCCGAAAAGAGATTTGGCAGGCTGCCGACAATATCTGGGACCTTGCGCTTCTTTCCCTGGGCGAAGCCTGAAGACCAGGACCGGTTTACGGGCGCCCTGCGCAAGGCGGGCGTGCCGGAATAAAGCGCGATTGGTCCATGACCAATATCACTGCCATTCTTTCGCGCCCTCGTCGAAGTCGGGGCGTTGCGGCGGCACGACGCGGATCAAGCCGCGCCGTTTTTCTCGTCCGCCGTGGCGCGCAGAAGCGCCGCCATGAGCCAGGGCAGCACGAGCCACCAGTTCTGCCAGACCCCGAAGCTCAACCCGCCGAGGATGTAGTAGGCGCTAAACAGGGCCGCCCCGCCCGCCGTCGCCAGGCGGCTCAGGTTGGCGCGCCACAGGCTGGTCAAAACGGCCGCGATCAGGCCCGCGCCAAGCAACGCGCCCGGCACTCCGAGCTCGACCCAGATTTGAAGCGCTCCGTTGTGCGGATGCAGGGGCAAAGCCACGGCTTGCGCGCTGAAGAAGGCCCGGTCGCCGCCGGGCAGGGACCGCGCGGCGTCGAGGCCCCAGCCCAACCAGGGGGCCTCGCCGATGCGCTCGGCCACGAACTGCCAGATCAACAAACGGTGGATCACCGTGGTTGGCAGGTCCGGGGCTACGGGGTTGTAAAACCTGAGGGGATCGCCCGCGAAATCGGGCAACAGGGGCACCGCCAACGTGAAGACCGCGGCCAGTACCGCCATCGCCAGCAGCGCCGGGCGCGGCGCCAGCCACACGGCGGCGAACGCGGTGATGCCGATGATCCCGGCCAGTTTGGCCGTTTCCAAAGTCAAAAAGAGGAGAGCGGCCATCGAGACCACCAGCGCCGCTAGTCCGGCCACCGCGCCGAAGCGCCGATGGGCCGCCAAGGCAAAGGGCCAGGCGAACAGCGCGAGGACGGCGGCCCCACGGTTGAGCGGTTCGCCATAGAGGCCGCCCTGGAACCATTCGGTCAAGGCGTTGCCGGTGGCCACCTCAAAGGCGATCAGAACGACGTAGAATACGCCCGCGGCAACGATTGCCGTGCTTAGGCGCCGCCGGTCCCCGGCGTCCATGACGCGGGACCCCGCAAGGAGCATCAGGCCGCCCAGGAAGATGAGCACGATGCTCAGCCAAAGCGACACGCTGTCGCCCGGGTTAGGCGCCCGCAACGCGGCGATAAACATCCACAGCACGAGAGCGCCCAACACCGCCGCAAGACGCCGCGTGACGAGGCGCGGGATGGCGAGCCGCACGCCACGCGCGCCGAGCATCCCGGCAACCGCAAGAAGGGTGAGAATAACGAGCCCGGCCGGGGCAAACAGGGCGACCGGCGGCAAAAGAACCGCGCTCCCCGCAAGCACGTGCCAGGGACGCAAGCCCCCGGTTGGGCGGGGTGGGTCATAAACCGCGCCGGCGTCCTCCACCTCGTCAACCGGCCTTGGTTTGGGCGGTGCCCGGGCCGCCGTCCTGTGCCGGCGGACGCAGATCGGGAACCGCCTGGTAAACGGCTTTGAGAACGGTGGCGACACCCAGGGACGCAAGCCGCTCGTGCTGAACGACGACGACGGTTTCGCCGCGCGGGGCCGTTTGCTCCGGCACGGAGGCCTCGGAAAAAAGGACGACGGAGGGGCAGCCCGCCGCCGCAATCAAATGCATCGGCCCGGTATCGTTGCCAACGGCGACGGTGGCGCGCCGGCCGAACTCTGCGACCGTGGCCAATGAGGTATCGTTGCACAGGTTGAGCGTCCCGCGCGTGCGCCGCTCGATCTCCTCCATGATCGCACTCTCTTGCAGCGCGCCGATCAAGACCGGCTGCAGGCCGCGGCCGTGGAGCCAGTTGGCGAGCGCGGCATACCGGTTGGCGGGCCAACGCTTCCTGGGCCGGTGTATGGCGCCGCCCGGAACCAGGAGTGCGAACGGCTCGCTCACCATGTGGCGCGAAAGGTCGGCCGTCATCCAGGACACATCGGTCGGCGGCGTTTCGGCGATCCCCGCGGCGGCAAGCTGCTCCGCCTGACGTTCGATGGTGTGCATCGAATCACGTTCCGGATTGGCGTGCGGATGCGAAGCGCCGCGCGCGATCCCCGACCACTCCGGCCTTGGCCGGCCCATCATGCGGTAGTACAGGCCGGTGCGGTCCGTATGCTGCAAATCGTAGACGCGCACGAAACCCGCGCCCCGAAGCCTGCGCCGCAGGCGCCACCACGGCGCCGGGTTCCAGGGTTTGGGCCGGTCATCGACCCATATCTCGTCGAACCAGCCGGACTTATTGAACGGCTTGGCGTAGGGCGCGGACGTGAGAAGAACAATGTGCGCGTCCGGGTGGTGCGCGCGGATGGCCTTGAAGGGGCCCGTCGCAAGAACGATGTCGCCAAGCGCGCCATGCTTGATGACCAGGATGCTTTCACGCTCGCCGGCGGGCATGGGACTTAGTCCGCCACCCCGAGGGGCGCGCGGGCGGGCGACTCGCCCAAGGCGGCGTCGAGCACGGGAAGGGCGGCGGCGAGGCGTAGTTCCCCGGCCTGTTGCCGCAGCCGGCGAAGCTCGCCGAGATTTTCCTCGCCCTTGCCGCCGGCGCCGAAGGCCGCCAAAGCCCTGCCCCAGCGAACGTAGTAATCGGACCAGCGCAGGGGCTCGGCCCGAAAATATTCCTCCAACGCGTCCGCGTAACGCAGAACGGCTGACAACTCGCCGATTCGGATGCAGACCGCAATGGCGTCGCTGTAGAAAAATAGATAATTGTGGCTGACGCATTCCTCGGCGAGGGCCTTTTCAGCCTCGGCCAGCGCGTCACCGCGCACGGTCGGATCCTCGGTGACCAGGGCCAGGATGCCGAAGCACATGGGCCCGACGAAGGAGAGGCCGGTCTCGCGGCTTATGGCGATAGCCTCGGTGACCAGGGTAACCGCCTCGTCACCGCGCCCCTCCACAAACGCCGCCTTGGCCAGGAACGCCAGAAACCAAGCTTCGAAGCGCCGCGCGCCGATCCGCCGCGTCAGGGCAAGGCCCCTATGGAGTTCCTCCTGCGCGGCTTTGGGGTCGCCTGCATGGAGCAGCATGCAACCACCCATCCGGGCGACGATTTCCGCCCGATTTAGTCCGATTCGCTGCGCCATCGCCGCGGCCGTCCGGCAATCCTCCCAGCCCCCCGCGAGGTCGATATTGTAGAAGCGGGTGTAGCCACGCATGTGCAGGTTGGCGACCTCGATACGCACGAAACCGTGCTTCCGGCAAAGCTTGATACAATCGTCAAAGTGCTTGTTGGCGGTGATCATGCGGCCGCGCTGATAGTAGGCATCGCCGAGCCCGCCAAGGGCGCGGGCCTCGCTCTCGGCCGATCCGGCGGCGCGGGAATACTTCCGGGCTGCTTCATGTTCTTCCAGGCAACCCTCGATGTTGCCCGTCGGAAAAAATATGTTGCCCCGATCAAAATGAATTCTTGCCACATCGGCCGGGTCGGCGTCCGTTACCGTTGCCTTTTCGGCCTGCGCCAGCGCGTCCAACGCCTCGTCATAGCGGTCCAGCACGCGCATGCCCCCGGCAACCCCGAGCCAGGCCCGGCAGCGGTCCCGGTCGCTCGTGCCACAGTTCAGCGCGCCGCGGAATGACTCGATCGACGTCTCGTTTTCGCCCAGGTAGCGAAGGGCGTCTCCCTGAAGGCAGAGCAGGGCACAGCGGGTTTGCGGCTCGGGCTCCAGTGCGAGGCCGTCCGCACAAAGCCCTTGCGCCGTCTCGAAGTGAAAATCGCCGGCCTGCCCTTGCGCCGCTTCGAGGTAGGCGCCGGGCGCCAACAGTGACTCCGCCCGTGCAAGGTGCTCGGCGTGAAGAATGGGGTCGCGATCCTTGAACCACATAGCCGCGCGCTCGTGCAGTTCGTGCCGATTCGATTTCAGAAGGGAAGCATACGCGCCATCCCGAATCAGTGAGTGGCCGAATAGATATTCCGCGCCCTCGGGCTGAACGAGGTAATGCTCGATCAAAGATGTGCAGGAGAAGCCCCCATCTCCCAACAGATGGCGCAACAACTCCAAGCTGAAACGTTGGCCAATCACCGCCGCCGCGCGCAACGCTCTGCGGTCACGGTCGTCGAGCATGTCCATGCGCGCCAGTACGCTACTTTGCACCGAACCAGGTACGGTCCCAGCCGTTGCCTCCTCGGCGCTGCGCAACAACTGCTCGAGAAACATCGGATTGCCCTCGGCCCGGGCCACGCAGGCGGCGGCAAACTCACTCTGGGTGTCGACGAATGCCGCGGCCATCTCCGTCGCCTCTTTCTCCCGTAGGGGCGGAAGATCGATCGTCGTCAGCTCGACCCCGCGCGCCGTTGCCCGCCAGGCTGCGTCGAGTGGATCACCATCGACGCGGGAGGTCATGACGAGAACGGCGCGGTATTCGAACAGGGCGCGCGCCAAATAAGCGAGGTCCGCGAGCACCGGGGCATCCGCCCATTGGACGTCCTCGACCAGGAGCAGGACCGGCCGTGCCGCGCTGGCCGCCGCGAGAAGCTCCCCGAGGGCCTTTCTCTTACCCTCGTTGCGAAGGGTGTAGTCCATGGCGTCATAGAGCGCGCGCAGGTCCGCGGGCTGGGGGAGGTCGAGCAGGTCGTTCAAATGCGCGCGGCGTTCGTCCCCGACGCCGTCAGCGGAAATAGCGGCGTCGGCGGCGGAGGCCCGCTCGTTCGAACCCGCCGATGGTCCAAGGCCCAGAACCCCGCGCACCAGGACACGGATCGCGTCGCGCCCCTTGCCCGTGCCGAAGTCGAGAATCAGCGCGCGGTGGCAGGCGAAGCCCCGGGCCTCCCCCAACCGGCGGAATTCCTCCAACAACCGGGTCTTGCCAACCCCGACTTCTCCGCGCAGATAGACGCACTCGCCGTTCCCGGTCTCGGCGCAGGCCTCCAAAATGGCCGCGAACTGCCGAGTCTCGCGGCGCCGGCCGACAAACGCCCGAGCCTGTCCCTGGTGTGCGGAATCCAGCAGCGCCAGGACGCGCCACGCCCGCACGGAACCTTCGATCCCCTTGAGGGTCATCCCCGCAGCCGATTCGCAGCGGAACAGGCCGGACACCTCGCGGTAGACCTCATCGGCGATCAGGGTTTCGCCACGTTGCGCGGTGTCTTGAAGGCGGGCCGCCAGGTTCACGGTCTCGCCCGTCACCGTATATTCCTGATGGGCCTCGCTGCCCGTCCCGCTCGCGACCACCGTACCGGCGGCAAGGCCGATGTGCACGCCGAGCGGCGGGTCCAGTCTTGCCGCCGCCGCATGGATATCGAGGGCGGCCCGCACGGCCCGTTCGGGGTCGTTCCCGTGGGCCGTGGGCGCCCCGAATACCGCCATCACATTGTCGCCGATGTGCTTGTCGATGTGCCCCCCATACTCGGTAATGGCGGCGTCCGCCGCGGCGAAGAACCGGTTGAGCAGGGCGTGGGTGTCCTCCGCGTCGAGCTCTTGGGAAAGCTTGGTGAACCCCGAAAGATCGGCAAACAGGACGGTGACCTGCCGGCGTTCTCCGGCCGTGGATAGGTTGACCGGGGCCGGGGCGGCCGTGGTAACCCGCGCCGTCTGGCCGGCGGCCGTTCCTAGGCCGTGACCGCAGCTATCGCAAAACTTCTGGTCCGCCACGACGGCGGCGCCGCAGGCCGGGCAAGCGGATTCGAGCTTCGCGCCGCAGTCGGCGCAAAACCTGGCGCCCTCCCGATTGTCCGAGCCGCAGGACGGACACAACATGGCGATCTCCCGCTTACCTCACAAACAATATGCGACCAAAAAGACCGCACGCCATCGAAAAAAGTGGGGCGGTGCGCCCTCGGCCCAGCGGCCGCCCCGCCGCCCGAGCTTGGGCTCCGGTGAAAACACTTCCGGGGCCGGACGGTAGCAGATTTGAGGACTTAAGCATTCGTTAACCAAAAACTTGATACTGCGGGGGGTTCGCATTGCTTGTGCGCATGCATACGAGTTCCTAAGTAGTCGTGCGTACGATCAGCGCGATCGCATAAAACAAGACCGCACCAAACGTCCCCCAAAGTGCACCCGAGTAGTTTGTATCGGGAGGGGGTCGCTCGTTTAGAAGGACGTCGTTCGGTCGCTGCCTCTGTCTGGGGAACAGGCAAGGAGCAACCATATGACGAGCCACGCCGGCACAAGCGAATCAACGACCGGTCTCCCAACGACCGGTCTAGTTGACTCCCAGGTGCGCTTTGCCGCCGGGCAGATGCAGCGCACGAAGAATCTGTGGCCGCCGTACTTGCCCGTCCTGCGGTTCGCTCTCCTCAACATGACCGGGTTAGCCCTTCTTGTGGCGGCCTACTTCCAGGGCTGGATCGACACGGTCATTGCCGCGGACAGCACCCGTCTGGTCTTCGTCATCTTCGGCATGTTTGTCCTTGGGCTCGCGATCGCCGGGCGCCTGGTCTGGCGCATCAGCGACGAGCTCAACCATGTCTCGGAATACAAGTTCAGCGAGGCGTCATGGGCGGCGTCCTACTTCGCCGAAGTGAAGGGCCGCGGCTCCGGCAGCCGCGCTATTACGGCTTCCGCGCTGCGCATGAAAATGGCGAATCGCATCAGCGCCGTCCGCCACCTCGCCAACAGCCTCGTGTTGCTCGGACTGATCGGAACGGTCCTCGGTTTCATTATCGCGCTGTCCGGCATTGATCCCGAACGCGCGGCCGACGTGAGCTCCATCGCCCCGCTCGTCGGCGATCTTATCGCCGGCATGTCGGTGGCGTTGTTTACCACCCTGGTCGGCGCCGTCCTCAATATCTGGTTGATGGTGAATTACCGCATCCTGTCCGACAGCGCCGTCAACCTGACGGCCGCCATCGTCGGCACCGGGGAGGCGAATGAACGACCTCGATCAATTTGAGGACGACGAAGCCAGCACGGTCTTCCGCGACGTCATCATGCTGACCCTGCTCGGGTTCGTCGCCATCGTCGTTCTCCTGCTCCCTCACCTGAATCCGCCCTTTGAGTCGGTCGAAGCGGCGACGCCGCCCGGTAATGTGATCGTCGAGATTCTCTGGCCCGACGAGATCGATACCGACGTCGACCTGTGGGTGGAAGCACCGGGTGACCAGCCCGTGGGCTACTCCAATCTGGGCGGCCTGGTCTTCGACATGCTGCGCGACGACCGCGGGCATTACCGCGACATCTCCGGCGCCAACTACGAAGTCGCCTATAGCCGCGGCGCACCCAAGGGCGAGTACACGGTTAACGTTCACCTCTATTCGAATGCGGAGCGCGCTCTCCCGGTCCCGGTCAAGGTCATCGTGAGCGTGCGGGTCGACGACAAGAAGATCCGCCGCATCGCCGCCCGGGATGTCTCGCTCGGTTTCCTCGGCGAGGAAATCACCGTCTTGCGCTTCTCGTTGGACGACAAGGCGCGCCTTGTCCCGGGAAGCATCCACCAGTTGCCGCGCCCCCTGCGCGCCGCCCGTTAAGGCGGTCTCCCAGGCGATGGACCAACTTCTCGTCCTGTTCGTCGGTATCGTGGTGTTCGTCACGGCGCTCGCCGGGATCACGATCTGGTCGCCACGGCGAATGTCGGTGAAGGTCAGTGCGCTGGCCCTGTCGGCGCTCCTCATGGCGAGCAGCTACGGTGGCTTTCTCGAGCTCATGGGACGGCCCAAGCCCGCCTCGCTGGAATGGCTCTCCCAGGTCGAAGAGGCGACCGTCGTCGCCGTACGCATGCGTGAGGGCGAAGCCATCTACCTTTGGCTGGAACTGGAGACCCCATCGGAACCGCGCTCCTACGTCATTCCCTGGAATGCGGAGGAAGCCCGGCAACTGCAAGACGCGATGCGGGAAGCTGAATCGAACGGCGGCGAGGTTCGTATGCGCGAGCCCTTCTCGGACCGGCCACAAACCGACCAGCCGATGTTTTACGCCCAGCCCCAAGCGATCCCGCCTCCCAAACCAACGGCCGGTTAGTCTCGGTCTGCATCCGTCGGGGCCACGCCACGCGGGTCCGCGCCAATGGCGGGAGCACCCGCCTGCCTCGTCACCGCGCTGTGATCCCGTGGCGCGCATGGTTCCGGTAGACTGGAACCCCAATTACCAGTGCGGACTCATAAAATGAAAAAATGGCGCCTTGGTTCGGTCGCGGCACTGCTCCTCGGTGGATTCGTTCTTGGCCCCGGCACGGTGCAGGCGCAGGAGCCCGTCACACGCGTCCTGCCGAACCAGGGCGGCGCCATGGAAGGCCACACGCCACGCGGCTTCCGCGGCATGGGGACCGGGCTGTTCGTCGGGGACAATTTGAACCCGGGCTTTCCAAACGGCGATGGCGTACAGATTTTCTTGACCTTCGACCTGCGCGGGCTGCCGGACGGAGAGGTGCGGTCAGCGGTCCTGCGTGCGGGCAGCCCCCGGATTCAGGGGAACCCCTTCCGCGATCTCGGCGTGTTGCGCGGCGAAGAGATTCGCTATCGCCGTTTCTCGCCGGCGTTGTGGGACAAAGCACCCAGGGGCGCGGGCTGCATATTCGCCGAGTCTCGCGCCGGCCCATTCGCCTGCGATCTCACCGAGGCCGTCCAACGCTCCCGCGCCGACGGCTATGCTTACGCGCAATTCCGGCTGCGCCTGGATAAAGCGGGCGACGGCGACGGCCGCCCAGACATGGTGATGTTCTTCAAAAGCAACTCGAACGCGAACGAGCCCGGCATTTTCGAGCTTACAGTGGAGATAATGCCTGCGGAGGCGAACTAAAACCCGCGCTCCCTACTCCCGCAAATGCGCCAGTGCCTGCGCCGGCACGAACTTGAGACCGCCGGATTCGCCGGGCGGCAGCCAATAGAGGCGCAGCGTCGCGGTGTTTTGTTTCTCGAAATAAGTCATTTCGAAGGAGTACCAGCCGGGCTCCACGATCTCGACCGGCACCAGCGGGGAGAAGCGGTCGGCATGCACCCCGGGATCGGACACGATCAGCTTGCCACCGATCGACAACTCCACGCCGTCATTGGACTCGAGCGCAAGGGTGTAGACGCCGGCCTGGGCAAAGTTGATGACGCCCCTGATTTCCGCACCCACGGCGTCGGCACTGCCGCTGGTCAGAACGTCCGCCGAACCGCTCTTGTAGTCGAGGACGTTGATCGGCGCCCCTTTGACGCCGGGATTGTTGAGCGCAAAGGCCGAGACCTCATCGATGAGGTTGAAAATGCGCCGGTAATAGGTGACGCCGAGTCCCGGCTCCAGGTCACTGGACGAGGGCTGAACGGCAAGCGGCGCAAGCCCGGTCACCGTATCGCCGGGTTGCTCGGCGGAAACGGACGCCGTCACGATGTCGAGCGGCGCAAAGCGGTCGTGCAGGAATACGAAGTCGTCGCCCGGCGCGAACTGGTGACAGGCGATACAGCCGTCTTCGGGGTTGCGCGAAATCCGTCCCGCGAGCGCAACACCCGCCGGGTTGCTCTGAAGGCTGCCGTCGGCCGAGTATTTCGCCCAGAACCAATTCTGAGCTTGGGCATCGTACCCCTCTTCGCGCCGGAACATGACGGTGATGGCGCCCAGGAACAGGTTGGGGTTGGTTGCCACCGATTCGATCGAAATGTTCTCGCCGCCGTAGTTTTTCTTGACGATCACCGTGTCCTCGCGGCCGTCGACTTCGAGTTCCGTGTCGAGGGTTATCAGGATCACGCCGTGGGGCTCGGAGCCCTCATAGGGTTGGGCGATGATGGCGCGGGACCCCACGAGCCGGAGGTCCTTCAACGACTCCCACAGGCGTTCGGCAAAGGCGACGTCGTCGGGCAGGCCGAAAGACCGTGCTTCTTGAGCAATGGCGGTGACGGGGATCATTGTTATGATCGCGGCCGCGAGTGCGGCGGCAATGCTCTTATTCGGCATCATGGACTCCAGAATTGACATGGCTTTCCTATTAACGTGGGCGTCCTATCTACATGGCGACGGCGCCTGGCGCATGCGCGGCCTTCACATGAACGTGACGGTTAACGTTTTCCGGCGCGCGTGCTGATGGCCGGTCCAATGGTGGGGCCCGTGCTTCTGGCCAGCGTCCTGGTCGCGGACCTTGCCGCCGCCATCGCCGCCTATGACGAGGTTCTCACATATCGGCCCGTCGATGCAGGAAAGGTCGACGGCGATTTGGCGCGCTCGTGGGGCGCGCCCGGGGTCTCGTCCAATCCTTTCGCCGTGCTCGCGCCGGAGAGCGGAGCGCCCGGCTGGATTCGCTTCGTCGAGGGGGAGGTTCCGCCGGATCACAGGCCGCTCGCCAGCACCGGTTGGGCCGCCATCGAGATTTTGGTCGAGGATCCCGACGCGCTCGCCGCGCGCCTGGCGGACTCGCCCTTCGACATCATCGGCCCGCCCGCGCCCCTGCGCAGCTTTCCCGAGATCAAGGCCATGCAGGCCATCGGGCCCGCCGGAGAGGTGCTCTACCTGACCAACGTGCCTTCGGGCGGCGGCGAACAGGATCTGCCCACGGTGCAAAGCGCCGTCGACCGGGTGTTCATCGTGGTGCTGGGCGTCCCCGATTTCGATCACGCCCTGGCGGACTTCGAGACCGGATTCTCTCTCCCGGCGCGGCCGGCCCGCGAGCGCGGCATCTATTTCATCGGCCCGGGCTACGGTCTGGCCGTCACCGACCCCTTGCGCATGACGACGATTCAGCTTGCCGGAAAAAGTCTTATTCAAGTCGACGAGTACCCCGCCGATGCTCCGCCGCGGGCCCGCGCCAACGGGGGATTGCCCGCGGGCTTCGCCATGACCTCCTTCGCCGTCCCGTCGCTCGCGCCCTATCTGGACGCCGCCTTGGCGCCGCCCGTGCGCCCATCGGCGGCGCCCTACGAGGGCCGCGCCGCGATTACCCTACACGGCCCCGGCGGCGCGCTGATCGAACTGATCGAAACGGGTTAGCACTCGTTCGTCGCTTAAAGGATCACCCCCGCCCTTCGCCATAAGGAGGGAGGGCGGGTAGGCAACGAAAAATGGCGTCGGCCGTTTCAGTGCGTTAGTTTGCGCATCCCCGAGTCCCCCAACCCCGCGAACCGGCATGAGTATTCCCCTGTTGAGTGGCTTCGCCCCCTTGGCGCCGCGGTACGACGCGGTGATCCTCGATCTCTGGGGCGTGGTCCACAATGGCCGGGAGATATTTCCCGCGGCGGCGGACTGCATGGCGCACATGCGCGGCGCCGGGCTCAAGTTGGCGCTGCTCTCGAACGCGCCGCGCCGATCGAGCCGGATCGCCGAACAGTTGCGCGACTTCGGTGTGGAGCGGAGTAGCTACGATGTCATCGTCACGTCGGGGGACCTGACGTACGAGGCGCTTGCCGCCGAAGCCACGAGCGCCACGTTCCGTTTTGGCCGCACCTATTACCACCTTGGACCGGCGCGCGACGACGGTCTTCTCGACGGCCTTCCTTACCGCGAACTCCCCGCCATGGAAGACGCGGATTTCATCCTGAACACCGGGCTATTCGACGACACGTCGGAGACCACCGCCGATTACGCCGGCCGGTTGCGGGACGCGGCGGCGCGGGGCCAGCCCATGGTCTGCGTCAATCCCGATCTGAGCGTCATGCGGCGCGAGGTCGAGCTTCCGTGCGCGGGCGCTCTTGCCCAGGCCTACGAGGAGGCCGGCGGCGAAACGGCTTATTTTGGCAAGCCCCACCAAGTCGCCTACGACGCGTGCTTCGAGCGCCTCGGCGTGGCCGACACAAGCCGGGTCATCGTCTTTGGGGACAGCTTGCACACCGACATCGCGGGGGCCACGCGGGCCGGCCTCGACGCCATTTTCGTGGCCAGCGGCATTCACGCCGCCGAACTCGGGGCCGCGCCCGGCGAAACCCCGGACGCCGCGCGCATCGACCGCTTTTTCGCCCAGCGCCTCGAAAGCCCGGACCACCGGGTCGTGGGCGTCATGGGCGGGCTCAGCTGGTAGGACGCGCCAGGTTTAGCTTTTTTCGCTCACGGCTGCGGGTCCGCGCCTGCGCGGGCGCGCCGGATGAACTGGAAACGCTTTAACGCCGCTCCACCATCAATTTCTTTGTTTCGGCGATGGCCTTGGCGGGGTTCAGGCCCTTGGGGCAGGTCTGGGTGCAGTTGAGGATCGTGTGGCAGCGGTAAAGCCGGAAGGGATCCTCCAGATCGTCGAGGCGCTCGCCCGTGTGGTCGTCGCGGCTGTCCGCGATGAAACGATAGGCCTGTAGCAAGACGGCCGGTCCCAGATAGCGGTCCTCGTTCCACCAATAGCTCGGGCAGGCGGTCGTACAGCAGGCGCACAACACACATTCCCACAGGCCGTCGAGCTTAGCGCGGTCCTCGCGCGATTGAAGCCGTTCGCGCGACGGCTCGGGTGTGCTGGTCTTTATCCACGGTTCGACCGACGCATACTGCGCATAAAAGTTCGTCATGTCCGGCACCAGGTCCTTGATGACGGACATGTGGGGCAGCGGATAAACCTTCACGTCCCCCTTCACCTCGTCCATCGTCCTTGTGCAGGCCAGGGTGTTGGTGCCGTCGATGTTCATGGCGCAACTGCCGCACACGCCCTCGCGGCAGGAGCGGCGGAAGGTCAGCGAGGGGTCGAGTTCGTCTTTGATCTTGATCAAGGCGTCGAGGATCATCGGCCCACAGGTGTCGAGGTCGACCTCGAAGGTATCGACGGTGGGGTTCTTTCCGTCCTCGGGATTCCAGCGGTAGACATGGAACTTGCGGATGCGCTTTGCGCCCTCGGGCGCCTTGAAGGTCCGCCCCTTGCCGATCTTGGAATTGCGCGGCAGCGTAAACTCAACCATGTCCGTTCCCTTGCGGCCTCGGGGCGGCAATCCTTTGCATCAAAGCGTATGGGGGGCTTACCCCCTCCCCGGCCCTCCCCCATCGAGGGGGAGGGGGATTCGCACTGCGCCTTCCTTCCAATTCGCACCCGCCTTGTGGCGAAGGGATAGGAAGGGGGATACGTTTCGGCTTTCCGTACTTTGGCATTAGTAAACGCGCGCCTTCGGTTCAATGTAGGCGATGTCATTCGTCAGGGTATAGGTGTGGACGGGCCGGGAGCCGATCTTCACCCTGCCGGCGTCTTCCCAGATGAGCGAATGTTTCATCCAGTTCTCGTCGTCACGGTCGGGGAAATCCTCGCGCGCATGCCCGCCGCGGCTCTCCTCGCGCGCGTTGGCGCCGTGTATCGTGACAATGGCCTGCGACAGCAGGTTCTCGAGCTCCAGCGTTTCGACGAGGTCGGTATTCCAAATCAGGGAATGATCGCCGAGCGAGAGATCGTCCATCGATTTACGAACCTCCTCGATGCGCTTTATGCCTTCCGCCAGGGTCTCGCCCGTGCGGAACACCGCGCAATAGTCCTGCATCGTGCGCTGCATGTTCAGGCGTATCTCGGACGTCGACGTGCCGCCCTTGGCATGGCGCATCCTGTCGAACCGGCCGAGGGTCGCCTCGGCAACGGACTTGGGTAGATCCCGGTGAGGGGCCCCGGGGGTGAGGATTTCGGCCGAGCGCAGCGCGGCGGCGCGTCCGAACACTACGATATCGAGCAGGGAATTCGATCCCAACCGGTTGGCGCCGTGCACGGAAACGCTTGCGCCCTCGCCCAGCGCCATCAAGCCCGGCACCGTCGCGTCGGGGTTGTCGGCGGTCGGGCGAATGGCCTCGCCGTGGTAGTTCGACGGGATGCCGCCCATGTTGTAATGCACCGTGGGCAACACCGGGATCGGTTCCTTCGTCACATCGACTCCGGCGAAAATTCTGGCGCTTTCGGCGATGCCGGGCAGGCGCTCCTCGATAATCGCGGGGTCGATGTGGTCGACATGAAGGTGCACGTATTCGCCTTTTTCGCCGCAGCCCCGGCCCTCGCGCATCTCCAACGTGATGGCGCGGCTGACCACGTCGCGCGAGGCCAGATCCTTGGCGTGGGGGGCATAGCGCTCCATGAAGCGCTCGCCTTCGGAATTGAGCAGGAAGCCGCCTTCGCCCCGCACGCCTTCGGTGATCAGAACGCCCGCGCCGTAGACGCCCGTGGGGTGGAATTGAACGAATTCCATGTCCTGCAACGGCAACCCGGCGCGCAGCGCCATCCCGTTGCCGTCCCCGGTGCAGGTGTGCGCGCCCGTGCACGAGAAGTACGTCCGGCCGTAGCCCCCGTCGCCAGCACGATCATGTGCCCGCGGAACAGGTGGATCGAGCCGTCGTCGAGGCACCAGGCGATGACCCCGACGCAGGCGCCGTCATCGTCCATGACGATGTCGAGCGCGAAGTACTCGATAAAGAACTCGGCCTTCCGGCGAAGGCTTTGCTGATACAGGGTGTGGAGGATGGCGTGGCCGGTCCGGTCCGCGGCGGCGGCGGTGCGCTGCGCCGTTCCCTCGCCGTAATTCGTGGTCATGCCGCCGAACGCGCGCTGATAGATCTTGCCGTCGTCCGTGCGCGAGAAGGGCACGCCGAAGTGTTCCAACTCGATCACGGCCTGGCGCGCCTCGCGGCACATGTACTCGATGGCGTCCTGATCGCCGAGCCAGTCCGATCCCTTGACGGTGTCGTACATGTGCCAGCGCCAATCGTCCTCGCCCATGTTGCCAAGCGCCGCCGAAATGCCGCCCTGCGCCGCGACGGTGTGGCTGCGCGTGGGGAAGACCTTGGTCAGGCAGGCGGTACGCAACCCGGCTTCGGCCATGCCGAGGGTCGCGCGCAGACCGGCGCCGCCGGCGCCGACAACGACAACGTCGTACTCATGGACGGTGATGGGATAGGCGGGACCAGTCATCGGAATTACACTACCCCACCAACCAAACCCACAGGACGGCAAGCGCGCATGCCAACCCAAGGGTGATCGTGCCGAATGTCACGAAAACGAGCGACGCAACCTTGCGCCACCCGCTGTGGACGTAGTCTTCGATGACCTCCTGAAGGCCGATCTTCAAGTGCATGAACATGGCGAAGATCAAGAGAAGCATCAGCCCCGCGACGATGGGCGAGGACAGCCAGTCGATGACGTCTTCGTAGGTGGCGTCGGCCAGGGTGATCAGCGAAACGACAAACCAAACCGCCAGCGGCAGCAGGGCGAGCGCGGTCAGGCGCTGGTGCCACCAGTGTTGCGTCCCGTTCTTGGCCGAACCGAGGCCGCGTGCACGGCCGAGCGGCGTCCGCAAGCTCATAGGGCGCCCCGCACGGCGTAGCCCAAGATCCAAATGGCGAGCGTCAGGATGGCCGATGCGATCACGACGATCCATCCGCTGGTGTGGACAGCGGAGAGCTCGAACCCCCGTCCGCTGTCCCAGAATAAATGGCGGATGCCGTTCGAGAAATGAAAAGCCAGCGCGAAGGTGAAGCCCAAAAGGATGATGCGGCCCACGATACTTCCGACGAAGCCCTGCGCCGTGGCGAAGGCTTCCGGTCCCGCGGCGATGGCGATCAGCCAGTAGGCCATCAGCAGGGTCCCGGCGCCGAGCGCGACGCCGGTGAGCCGGTGAAGAATCGACAGGGTATTGGTGATCTGCCAGCGATAGACCTGGAGGTGCGGGGACAGCGGGCGGTCGGGCTGCGCCATTCAATGACTTTCCAATGACTTTCGCGGCAATTACCCTTCGTGGAGCGATGCCGCGCGCGAAGGGTCACAGTTGGGGTCGTCTCGGCGGGCGTGATTTAAGACCCAGCCCGCCACCAAGTCAACGGCGCGCGGTCCGGTTCCAGGCTTTGCCCGAAAGCCAAGATGATTCACGTGGCCTAAATATGCGCTGGCCGTGTATTAAACCTTCCGCGCACCCGGGAGGGAATCTTGGCCGAGGTCCCGTGAATATTCTGTCCATCCAGTCCCACGTTGTCTTGGGTCACGTGGGCAACAGCGCCGCCACCTTGGCGTTGCAGCGCCTGGGCTTTGAGGTGTGGGCCGTGCCCACGGTGCTGTTCTCCAATCATCCGGCGCATGGCGGAACGGCCGGCGACGCCGTGGCGCCCGACGCCATGGGGGCGCTGGTCGGGGGCCTCGACTCCCTGGGTGCGCTGGCCCGCTGCGGCGCCGTGCTGAGCGGCTATCTCGCCTCCCCCGGCGCGGCGGACGTTGTGGCGGAGGCCGTGGCGATGGTGCGCGCGCACAAGGTTGCCGCGCCCTACCTGTGCGATCCCGCCTTTGCCCACGAAGACGGCCTGTTCGTCTCAAAGGCCGTGGCCGAGGCCGTGCGGACGCGGCTCATTCCCAGCGCCAGCATCGCGGCGCCCAATCCCTTCGAATTGGCCGACCTGACCAAGGTTCCGGTTGATTCCCTCGAGTCCGCCCTCGAGGCCTGCCGGGCGCTGCGCGGCCTTGGACCGGAGACCGCGATCTGCACCTCCTTGCCGCTTGGCGGGGGCGCGCTTGGCACGCTCGCGGTTGCGGGAGAGGAGGCTTGGCTCGTGGAGACCCCGGAACTTCCCGGACCGCTCCATGGCGCGGGCGATCTGTTTTCCGCCGTCTTTCTGGGCCACACCTTGCGGGGCCTCGATCTTGCGGGCGCGCTCGGCGCCGCCGTGTCCGGAACCTTCGGCGTGCTCGAGGCGACGGGAACCGCGCTCGACCTTGCTCTGGTCGCCGCGCAGGACGAGATCGTCTCGCCCTCGCGGACCTTCGCGGCACGGAAGATAGGGTGAGGCCTAAGCCGCCTTTTTGAGGTGGTGGTTGATCAGCACTTCGGCGATCTGGACGGCGTTGAGCGCGGCGCCCTTGCGCAGGTTGTCCGACACCACCCAGATGCTGAGGCCGTTGTCGATGGTGGCGTCCACGCGGATTCGGCTCACGAAGGTGGCGTCGTCGCCGACGCATTCGACCGGCGTGATGTAGCTATCGTCCTCCGGCCTGTCGAGCACCATGATCCCCGGCGCTTCGCGCAGCACGTGGCGCGCCCGCGCCGCGCTGATGGGCTTTTCGAACTCGATGTTGATGGCCTCCGCATGGCCGACGAACACGGGCACGCGCACGCAGGTCGCGGTCAGTTTGATGGCCGGATCGAGGATCTTCTTCGTCTCCGCCATCATCTTCCACTCTTCCTCCGTGTAGCCGTCCTCCATGAAATCGGCGATGTGGGGGATGACATTGAAGGCGATCTGCTTGGGGAAGAACTGCGGCACGATGGGGTCGTTTACGAACACGGCGCGCGTCTGGTTGAACAGCTCGTCCATCGCCTCCTTGCCGGCGCCCGAGGCCGACTGATAGGTCGCCACGACGACGCGCTTGATCGTGGCCTCGTCGTGCAGGGGCTTGAGCGCCACCACCATCTGCACCGTCGAGCAGTTGGGGTTGGCGATGATGTTCTTTTTGGCGAAGCCCGCGACCGCCCCGGCATTGACCTCCGGCACGACGAGCGGCACAGCCGGGTCCATGCGGAAGCACGACGAATTGTCGATCACGACGCAGCCCGCCGCCGCCGCTTTGGGGGCCCATTCGCGGCTCACGTCCGATCCCGCCGAGAACAGGGCGATGTCCGTACCCTTGAAATCGTACTGATCCAGCGCCAGGACCTTCAGAATCTTCTTGCCGAACGCGGCCTTTTTGCCGATGGAGCGCGTGGAGGCGAGCGCCACCACTTCGTCGGCGGGGAATTGCCGCTCGTCGATGACATTGAGCATCTCGCGGCCCACGTTCCCCGTGGCGCCGACCACCGCAATCTTGTAACCCATTAATCTTACACCGTTATTCTAACGTGAGGCGGGCCCGTTCCTAGGCCGCCAGCGCGTTCAACTCCTGCAATATGGCGTCGCCCATGACCCGGGTCGAGACCTTGGCCTTGCCGGGCTGCATGATGTCGCCGGTCCGCAAGCCGCCGCCCAGGACGTTCTTGACCGCCTGTTCGATCAGATCGGCGTCCTCGCCCAGATCGAAGGAATAGCGCAGCATCATGGAGTAGCTCAGCACCGTGGCCAGGGGGTTGGCGACACCCCGGCCCGTGATGTCGGGCGCGCTGCCGTGCACGGGTTCGTAGAGCGCCCGCCGCCGGCCCGTCCCATCGTGGGCGCCCAGCGAGGCCGAGGGCAGCATGCCGAGCGAGCCCGTCAGCATCGCCGCGCAATCGGACAAGATATCGCCGAACAGGTTGTCGGTGACGATAACGTCGAACTGCTTGGGTTGGCGGACCAGCTGCATGGCGCAGTTGTCGGCGTACATGTGCGTGAGTTCGATGTTGGGAAACTCCTTGTCGTGAATCTCCTGCGCGATCTCGCGCCACAACTCGCCGCTTTCCATCACGTTCGCTTTTTCCACCGAGCACACGCGTCCCTGGCGCTTGCCGGCGAGATCAAAGGCGACGCGCAGCACGCGTTCGATTTCGGGTGTCGTGTAAACCTGCGTGTTGACGCCGCGCCGCGTCCCGTCCGGCAAGGTCTCGATGCCGCGCGGCTCGCCGAAATAGATGCCGCCCGTGAGCTCGCGGATGATCATCAGGTCCAACCCGGCCACGAACTCGCGCTTGAGGGTCGAGGCGTCGGCCAGTGCGTCGAACACCAGGGCGGGCCGCAAGTTGGCGAACAGGTCCATTTCCTTGCGCAGACGCAAGAGGCCGCGCTCGGGGCGCGCCGCGAATTCGAGCCCCTCCCACTTCGGCCCGCCGACGGCGCCGAACAGTACCGCGTCGGAGTCGAGCGCAAGCTGCATGGTTTCGTCGGTCAAAGGGGTGCCGTGGGCGTCGATGGCGGCGCCCCCGACCAGTTCCTCGGTGATGTCGAAGGACACCGCACGGTAGTTGGCGAACCAGTCGGCGATGCGCATGACCTCGCTCATGCACTCGGGACCGATGCCATCGCCCGGCAGGACGAGCAGTTTGCGGTTTGACGCCATGGATTTCCCCAACTCTTGTTATGAATAGACGTGCCCTAGAGCCAGGGGCGTTCCGCCTTCAGCTTTTTTTCATAGGCGTCGATGGCGCCGGCGCTCCGCAGGGTCAAACCGATATCATCGAGGCCGTTGAGCAGGTTGTGCTTGCGGAAGGGCTCGACGTCGAACGTGATCACCGAGCCATCGGGCCGGGTCACCGTTTGCGCCTCGAGATCGATGTTCAGCGTTCCGGCCTGGTGCGCGTCCTTCATGAGTTGATCGACGCCGCTCTGCGGCGGGGTGATGAGCAGGATGCCGTTCTTGGCGCAGTTGTTGAAAAAGATGTCGGCGAAACTCGTCGAGATGACACAGTGGATGCCGAAGTCCGCCAGGGACCAGGGCGCGTGCTCGCGGCTCGAGCCGCAGCCGAAGTTTCCACCCGTGACAAGGATCTTGGCGTTGCGGTACTGCGGCTGGTTGAGCACGAAATCGGGCTTTTCCGTTCCGTCCGGGTTGAAGCGCGTGTCGTTGAACAGGACTTTGCCCAGGCCCGACCGCTTGATCGTCTTCAGGAACTGCTTGGGGATGATCATGTCCGTGTCGATGTTGTCGAGCGCCATCGGCGCGGCCGTCCCGGAGAGCGTGGTGAACTTCTCCATGACGAACTAGCTTTCGAGCTCGCGCACATCGGTCAGGCGCCCGGTCACGGCGGCGGCGGCGGCCATCGCCGGGCTGACGAGGTGGGTGCGGCCGGCGCGGCCCTGACGCCCTTCGAAGTTGCGGTTCGAGGTCGAGGCGCAACGTTCGCCCGGATTGAGAAAATCGGGGTTCATGGCGATGCACATGGAACAACCGGCTTCGCGCCACTCGAAGCCCGCCTCCAGGAATATCTTGTCGAGGCCCTCGTCTTCGGCCTGCTCCTTGATCAGGCCGGAGCCCGGCACGACCATGGCGCCGACGCCGGCTGCGACCTTGCGGCCCTTGGCCACCGCGGCGGCGGCCCGCAGGTCCTCCATGCGGCTGTTGGTGCAGGAGCCGATGAAGACGCGGTCGATCTTGACCTCGCTCATGGGGGTCCCTGGCGTAAGGCCCATGTAGTCGAGCGCGCGTTCCATCGAGGCGCGCTTGCCTTCGCTGCCGGCGCTCGAGGGGTCGGGGACCCGGCCGGTGATGGGCACCACGTCCTCGGGGCTGGTGCCCCAGGTCACTTGCGGCGCGATGTCCGACGCCTTGATCGTCACGTCCTTGTCGTAGTCGGCGCCCTCGTCCGAGGGCAGGGTGCGCCAGTAGGTTTCGGCCTGCTCCCAGGCGCCGCCCTTGGGCGCCATGGCGCGGCCCCGCACGTAGTCGAACGTGGTGTCGTCCGGCGCGATCAGACCGGCGCGCGCGCCCGCTTCGATGGTCATGTTGCATACGGTCATGCGCCCTTCCATCGACATGGCGGAAAGCGCCGGACCCTCATACTCGATCACGTGGCCCGTGCCGCCGGCGGTGCCGATGGCGCCGATGATGGCGAGGATGAGGTCCTTGGCCGTGACGCCGTTGGGCAGATCGCCCTCGATGGAAATGCGCATGTTCTTGGGCCGCCTCATGCGAAGCGTCTGGGTGGCCAGCACATGCTCGACCTCCGAGGTGCCGATCCCAAACGCCAGCGCACCAAAGGCGCCGTGGGTCGCGGTGTGCGAATCGCCGCACACCATGACGATGCCCGGCAAGGTAAAACCTTGCTCGGGGCCGATGATATGAACGATGCCCTGACGGATGTCGTCCACCGGGATGTAAGGAACGTCGAAGTCGGTCACGTTCGTTTCCAGCGCATCGAGCTGGATACGCGAGTCCTCGTCCTCGATGAACTCGAGCCGGTCGGGCGTGGTCGGCAGGTTGTGGTCCGGCACCGCGAGGGTGAGGTCGGGGCGGCGCACCTTGCGGCCGGCGAGGCGCAAACCCTCGAAAGCCTGCGGGCTCGTGACCTCGTGAACCAGGTGGCGGTCGATGTAGACCAACGACGTGCCGTCGTCCTGGGTCTCGACGACGTGGGCATCCCAAATCTTGTCGAACAGCGTTCGCGCGGCTGCCATATCTTCTCCCCCGCCCGGCCCCACGGCGGGGGCCGAAGCGAACCGCGGCCGGTGAGCCGGCCCTAGTTCTTGGCGGTCTTCTTTTTGCTGGGCCGCCGTTCGTCGCGTTTCTCCGCGATGCGCGCCCGCTTCCCGGTGAGCCCGCGCAGATAGTAGAGCTTTGCCCTGCGGACGGCGCCCCTGCGGACGACCTCGATGCTGGAGATCTGCGGCGAATAGAGGGGGAAGATACGCTCGACGCCCTCACCGTAAGAAATCTTTCGCACCGTGAAGGCGGAGTTCAGGGCTCGGTTCTTGCGGGCGATGCAGACGCCCTCGAAGACCTGAATGCGCTCGCGGGTTCCCTCGACGACCTTGACGTTCACGCGCAGGGTGTCGCCGGGACCGAAATCGGGAATGGCCGCGTTCTCGGCCCGCGCGGCGATCTCCTGCTGCTCCAGCTTCTCCAATATATTCATGACCTTACCTCGCCTTTCTTCCTTGCCGAGAACCGCGACCAAAGATCGGGCCTGCGTGTCCTTGTCACGGCTTCCGCCTGCGACCGGCGCCAGGCCTCGATTTCGGCGTGGTGCCCCGATAACAACACCTTGGGCACCGCGCGGTCTTCCCACACTTGCGGCCGGGTGTACTGGGGATATTCCAGCAACCCCGCCTCGAAACTCTCGTCCGTCAGCCCCGCCGGATCGCCAATCACGCCCGGCAACAGGCGCACCACGGTGTCGATCAACGCCATCGCGGCGATTTCACCGCCCGACAACACGAAATCGCCGAGGCTCACGTCTTCGATTCCGCGCGCCTCAAGAACGCGCTCGTCGACCCCTTCGAAGCGGCCACAAATCAGGCCCACCACCGGCTCGGCGGCAAGCTCGCGCGCCAACGCCTGATCCAAAATCCGGCCGCGCGGGCTGAGGTAGATCAGCCGCCCATCCTTGCCGCCCGCCGCGCGCCCGCTGCATCAATCGCCGCTGCGAGCACGTCGGGCCGCATCACCATACCAGGACCACCGCCGAACGGGGCATCATCGACGGTGCGGTGTTTATCGCGCGCAAAACCCCGGATGTCCACCGTTTCGAGGACCCAAATCCCCTTTTTCAAGGCCGCCCCGGCAAGCGACGCGCCAAGCGGCCCCGGGAAAACGCCGGGCAACAAGGTGAAGACCCTGGCCCGCCAGACCGGCGCGGCGGCGCTCACGTCCGGCTCTTTCCGCCCTGGCCGCCCTGGCCTTGCCGGGGCCGCTTGGGCTCCTCCAAAAGTCCCGGCGGGGGATCGAGGACGAGCCGCCCGCCCGCGAGATCGACCTCGGGTACGATCTCCCGCGTGAAGGGCGCGAGAAGGGTATTCTCCGCCTTCGCTCCCGGCTTGCCTTCCGTCTTTGATGGCCCGGACAGGCGGATTTCGAGCATGGGACCGGCGCCAAAATCCTGTACGGCAATCACCTTTCCCATGGGTTTTCCATCGCTCAGCTCGACCCTCAGGCCGACCAAGTCGGCGTGGTAGTACTCGTCCTCTCCGGCGTCCGGCAGGGCGGAGCGTTCGACGAACAGCTTAAACCCCTTGAGGGCCTCGGCCTGGGTCCGGTCCCCGACGCCCTTGATGCGGGCGATCACCCCGCCCTTGTTGGGCCGTACCGTGGTGATCTCGACCGTGGCGCCGCCCGTTTCGTCGCTCAGCGGGCCATAGGCGCCGATCGCCAAGGGGTCCGCGCCGAAGGACTTGATCTTGACCTCGCCTCGGATGCCGTGGGCGCCCGAGATGACGCCGAGGCAGACCTTGGACTCCTGTGCGGCCTTTTCTTCCGGCATCCACTTACCATTTGGGGCTTACCATTCGGGCCCCGTCATCCGGCCCGCCGGCCCTTGCTCCAACGGCGGCGTGCCGCCTTATTCGGACTTCTCTTCCTCGGCCGCGGGCGCTTCCTCGGCCGCCGGGGCAGCATCTTCAGCCGGGGCAGCCTCCTCGGCGGGGGCGGGGGCTTCGGCCTTTTCCTTGGCGGCCTTCTCGGCGGCCTCCTTGGCCTCGGCCTCGGCCTTCATGCGCTCCACCGCCTTGGCCTTGGGCTTCGCCTTTTTCGGGTTGTGACGCTGGGCCGGCATGGGGGCGATGTTGGCTTCGCCGAGGAAGCGCGCGACCCGGTCGGTCGGCGTCGCGCCCTGCGACAACCAGTGCTTGATCCGCTCCTCATTCAACTTGACCCGGTTGGGATCGTCCTTCGCCAGCAGCGGGTTGTAGCTGCCGACGCGCTCGATGAAGCGGCCATCGCGTGGGCTGCGCACATCGGCGACGACGACACGATAGTAGGGGCGCTTCTTCGCGCCGCCCCGGGAAAGCCTGATTCTCACACCCATTCGATCTTTATCCTTTTTTGCTTGTCGATCCTGTCATGCCCTCTCCCGGCTAGCGCGGAATGCCGCCCTGCGGCGGGATCAGGTTTTTGAGATCCTGTTGCGAAAGTTGCTTGCGTCCCTTGCGGCTGAGCTTGCCGACCTTTTTCATCATGCCGGCCATCTGCCTGTACTGCTTGAGCAGCCGGTTCACGTCCTGAATTTCGACGCCGGCGCCGGCGGCGATACGGCGTCTGCGCGAGCCATTCAGTATTTTGACGCTGCGCCGCTCCTTCAGCGTCATCGAGCTGATGATCGCCTCCTGGCGCAGGAGCGAGCGCTCGTCGATATTCGCCCCGGCCATCTGGCGTTTGGCCTTGCCCACGCCCGGCAGCATCGCCATCAGGCCTTCCAGGCCGCCCATGCGCCGCATCTGGCGCAGTTGCGCGGCAAGATCGTCGAGATCGAACTGGCCCTTGAGGAACTTGGCCTCGAGTTTCTCCGCGTCTTCCTTATCGATGGTTTCGGCGGCCTTTTCGACCAGGCTGACCACGTCGCCCATGCCGAGGATGCGCGAGGCGATGCGGTCGGGATGAAAGGCCTCGAGGGCGTCGAGCTTCTCGCCCGTCCCCAGCAGCTTGATCGGGCAGCCCGTCACCTGGCGCATGCTGAGCGCCGCGCCGCCACGGGCATCGCCGTCGATGCGCGTGAGCATGATGCCGGTGACGCCGACCCGCTCCTTAAAGGATTTGGCCACGTTGACCGCGTCCTGACCGGTCAGCGCGTCCGCGACCAGCAGGACCTCCGCCGGCTGTACGGCGTCGCGCACCGCGGCCACCTCGGTCATCAAGGCTTCGTCGATGTGCAGCCGTCCGGCGGTATCCAGGATCACTACGTCATAGCCGCCCAGCTTGCCGGCCTCCATGGCGCGCTTGGCGATATCGACCGGTACCTGCCCATCGATCACGGGCAGCGTATTGATCTCCGCCTGCTCACCCAGCACGCGAAGCTGTTCCTGCGCCGCCGGCCGGTGGACGTCGAGCGAGGCCAGCAGGACCTTCTTCTTTTCGATGGAGGTCAGGCGCAGGCCGATCTTCGCCACCGACGTGGTCTTGCCCGAGCCCTGCAGGCCCACCACCAGAAGGGCCACCGGCGGGGTGGCGCGCAGGTTCAGTTCCTCCGTCTCGCCGCCCAGCATTTCGATCAGGTGATCGTGGACCACCTTGATCACCATCTGCCCCGGCGTGACGCTCTTGAGCACGTCGGCGCCCACGGCCCGGGCCTGAACCTCCTTGACGAAGTCCTTGACCACGGGCAGGGCCACGTCCGCCTCCAGCAAGGCCACCCGCACCTCGCGCAGGGCTTCGGCCACGTCGCCCTCCGAGAGCGCGCCGCGCTTCGTGAGCCGCGTGAAGACCTCGCCGAGCCGTTCCGTGAGACTGTCGAACATGCCTATTCCGCCAGACCGGCCCCCCCCCAGAGCGCAATTGGGGCCGTAATTGGGGCCATAATGGGGGCTACAACGCCAAATACACCAGTGCGCGAAACCTCGCGGACTGGTGCCCGGACCCATCATAGGGAGCCGGTCGCCCCGTCACCAATAAACTTAAGCGCGCGGAGCCTACCCCCGGCCCCGGCCCGCCGTCAAGGCGCGGGCATGCCCTCCCACCGCCTGCTGAAAACAATTGGAATCCATAGGGCAACCGCCATATAAGCGGCCTATGGCCCGGACCCCTTTCACCAAGATGCACGGCCTCGGCAACGACTTCGTCGTGATCGACGCCCGCGCCCAGCCCGCCCCGCCCGCTCTGCTGAGCGGCGGCGGCGCGCGTGCCATTGCCGACCGCCGCCACGGCATCGGCTGCGATCAGGTCATCGTCATCGAGCGCGCCTCGGGCGCCGACGCCTTCATGCGCATCTTCAACTCGGACGGTGGCGAGGTCGGCGCCTGCGGCAACGGCGCGCGCTGCGTGGGCTCGGTTCTCATGGGCGAGACTGGCGCGGGCGAAGCCACCATCGACACGGCCTCGGGTCCGCTCGCCGTGAGAAGCGCGCCGCACGGCCTCGTGACCGTCGATATGGGCCCGGCCCGGGCCGCCTGGCAGGACATCCCGCTAGCCCGCGAGATGGACACCTTGCACCTCGACCTTGCGCTCGACCCCGGGCGCGGCAAGGGTCTGACCCATGCCGTGGGCGTCAACATGGGCAACCCGCATGCGGTGTTTTTCGTCGACGACGCCGAAGCCTTCGACCTGGCGCGGATCGGGCCGAAGCTCGAACACGACCCGCTCTTTCCCGAACGGGCCAACATCACCCTGGCGCAGGTTACCTCGCGGACCAACATTCGGGCGCGGGTGTGGGAGCGCGGCGCCGGCATGACGGCGGCCTGCGGCTCGGCGGCGTGCGCCGCCCTGGTCGCCGCGGCCCGGCGCGGCTTGACCGAACGGCGCGGAACCGTGCACCTGACCGGCGGCGACCTGCAGATCGAATGGCGCGGCGACGGCCACGTGCTCATGACCGGCCCGGTGGCGACGAGCTTTACCGGCGCGTTCGATCTCGACGCCCTGAGGAACGGGGCGGCCGCATGACCGAGTTGATCGAGCGCGAGGCGCCCGAATCTCACAAGTGCGGCGTTGAGATCATCACCTTCGGCTGCCGCCTGAACGCCTATGAATCGGAGGTGATCCGCCGCCACGCAACGGAGGCGGGGCTTGAGGACACCATCATCGTCAATACCTGTGCGGTGACTAAGGAGGCGGAGCGCCAGGCCCGCCAAGCCATCCGCAAGGCGCGCCGCCGCAACAAGACCGCGCGGCTGGTGGTCACGGGCTGCGCGGCGCAGATCAATCCCGGCGCCTTTGCCGCGATGCCCGAGGTCGACCAAGTATGGGGCAACGCCGAAAAGCTGGAGGCGCGGAACTTCGGCGCGCCGCCGGGCGAGCGCGTCATCGTCAACGACATCATGTCGGTGCGCGAAACCGCGGGTCATCTGATCGAAGGATTCGACGGCCGCGCCCGCGCCTTCCTGCAGGTGCAGAACGGTTGCGATCACCGCTGCACGTTCTGCATCATTCCCTTCGGCCGCGGTAATTCGCGCAGCGTGCCGGTGGGCGAAGTCGTGGCGCAGGCCCGGATGCTGGCCGCGTCGGGTTACCGCGAAGTCGTGCTCAGCGGCGTCGACATCGGCGCTTACGGAGCGGACCTGCCGGGGCAACCGACTCTCGGGACGCTCGTGACCCGGGTGCTTCACCATGCACCGGAGCTTACGCGGTTGCGGCTGTCCTCGATCGACGTGGCGGAGGTGGATGATGCGCTCTTCGATCTCGTTGCGGACGAGCCCCGCGTCATGCCGCACCTGCACCTTTCGTTGCAGTCGGGTGACGACATGATCCTCAAGCGCATGAAGCGGCGGCACACACGCGGGGATGCGGTGCGCTTTTGCGGCCGCCTGCGCGCGCGCCGGCCCGACGTGGTCTTCGGCGCCGACCTGATCGCGGGGTTCCCGACCGAAACCGAGGCCATGTTCGAGAACACGCTCAGTCTTGTGGATGAATGCGGCCTCACCTATCTGCATGTGTTTCCCTATTCGGTCCGGCCGGAAACGCCGGCCGCGCGCATGCCGCAACTGCCCGCCCAGGTGCGCAAGGAACGCGCCGCGCGCCTTCGGGCCGCGGGCCGGGCCGGGCTCGTCAAGCACCTGGAAGCCTGCATCGGGACAACGGCGCGCGTTCTGGTTGAGCAGGGCCACGCCGCCCGCAGCGAACATTACGCGGCCGTCCGGTTGGACCGGGCGTTTCAATCCGGCCAGATTCTCAACGCCGAAGTCGAAGGGCACGACGGCGCCCGTCTGATCGCGCGGGCGCTCGATGGCTGAGACCGCGGCCAAGACGCGCGGCTGGCTTTCGCGCCTGCGCGGCGGCCTCGCCAAGTCCGCCAGCAGCCTGGGCGATGGCATCTCCGGTCTCGTCGGCAAGCGCAAGCTCGACGACGAGACCTTGCAGGACCTCGAAGATCTGCTGATCAGCGCCGATCTGGGCGTCGCCGCCGCCGCCGCGGTGACCAAGACGCTCGCCGCCACCCGCTACGGCAAGGACGTGACGACGCAACAGGTGCGCGCCGCGTTGGCCGAGGAGATCGCCACTATTCTCGAGCCGGTGGCGCATCCCCTGGTGCTCGACCCCGCGCACAAGCCGTTCGTCATTTTGGTGACGGGCGTGAACGGCACCGGAAAAACCACGACCGTAGGGAAGCTCGCCAGCCATTTCCGGGAGGACGGCAAGACCGTGTTTCTCGCCGCGGGCGATACCTTCCGCGCCGCCGCCATCGACCAATTGAAAATCTGGGGCGAACGCGCGGGCGCCCGCGTGATCGCCGGCAAAGTGGGCGCCGACGCCGCGGGCCTTGCCTTCGATGCCTATTCCGAAGCGCGCAAAGCGGGCGCGGACGTCTTACTGGTGGATACGGCGGGAAGGCTCCAGACCAAGACCAACCTGATGGAGGAACTGAAGAAAATCGTCCGCGTGCTCAAGAAGGTCGACGAGTCGGCGCCGCACGCCAGCATCCTCGTGCTCGACGCCACCACGGGTCAGAACGCGCACAGTCAGGTCGAACTGTTCAGCGAGGCCTGCGGCCTCACGGGCCTCGTCATGACCAAGCTCGACGGCACGGCGCGCGGCGGCGTGCTGGTGGCGCTGGCCAGCCGCTTCGGATTGCCCATCAACGCCATCGGCGTGGGCGAGGAGATCGAGGATCTGGCCGCGTTCGACGCCCAAAACTTCGCCCGCGCCCTGGCCGGCATCGCCGATTAGCGGAACCTTGCCGGCGCGCCGCAAACGGGTGTAGCCAAACCGGAGTCGCAACGTTAAGTTCCCTACCCAGATTGATCAGCTTCTTGGTATTTCCGCGCGCCCCGGTTTGCGGGGTGGGATACACCGCTAGCGAATGCTTGTTGCAAGTTCTGATAAATCTCGACCTTACCTCCAAGTTGCGCCTGCCGTTTCGCGGCGGACACCTACAATCTTTCGCAGAGGTCTTGGCGAAGTGGCCCGCCGGTGCGGGCGGCGCGAGTTCGCGTCCTCGACGGGCGTGCAGACGACTCCGGAGGCCGTGAACGCCCGTTGAGAGGAGCAAGAAAATATTGAAGAAGGTCCTGCCAGCGATTGGAGCGGCCGTGGTTGCCGCCTGCACCTTTCAGAACCCCGTCGGCGTTGCGCCTGCATTCGACGCGACCCAACCATCCGTCGCGGCCGTGGCGGGCAACTACGTTTTGGTCCTTGACCCGGATGGCGCCCGCCTGTCCCGCACCGTGCGGGCCAGCGGATTGTCGTGTCCGTGGGACACCTATCCGGTCAGCATTCGAAGCGCGGCGCCCGAGTCGGCCCGTAACGCGCTGCGGCAGGTCTTCGATCGCATCGAGTTCGCCAACGCCGTGCCCTCGAAGGCCGAGATGCGCCGGGACTCCATTGACGGCGTCATTACCGTCCGGGTTGACCGATTCAAGACGCGGCTTGACTTCAAGGGGGCGAAGGCGACCGGCGTCGCCACCACCGAGTTCGCCCTCAGCGCAACGTTGAATGGCGCGGATGGCCGCGGATTCGTCACCTCGGCACGGTCGGTCAAGAGCGGCGCGGCGCGGCGCGGCAGCGGATGCGCGGGCGCGAGGGAGGCCGTTGGGCGTTCGATCGGGCTGGCCATGCGGGACGCTTTCGAGCAGGTCGGCCTGAGCGTGTCCCGTTTCGAAGTGAGCGCCCTGGCGGCGCTAAAGGAACGCGGCGCAACGCGCCGGGATCGGGCCGCCCAGGACCGGGCCGTCCGGCCGCGGCCCACGGCGCACGATGTGGCCCTTGGGGACGCGAATGCCGAAAGGATCGCGCGCGACCGAAGGATCGCAAAAAAGAGGCAGGTCGACACGGAGGTGCTGACCTTTGTCCCCATCGAGTCCAGCGTCCCCATCGACTCCGGCGCGCCCAGCGACGCCGGCGCCGCCCGTTAACCCGGCGCCGTGCCCTAGGTGAAGGTCACCGCGGTTCCGATCTCGATCCCAAAAGCGTCCCTGGCCCGGCCCTGATTGACGGCGATCTCGACCAGCCCGCTCGAGTTCGCGTACCAGAACCCTTTGCCCTCGGGCACGTCGCCGAAGGTGCGGGCCCGGCGCAGGTCGTGGCGATTGACGGACAGGGTTTCGAACTGGACCGCGCGGGACGCCCGCACGCCGGTCATGGCGTTGCCGAAGCGGTCGATGTAGATCACCTCGTAAAGGTCGTCCGGCCAGGCGCCGGAGTCCTCCGGCGGCGCGGCGGGGTCTCCCGGCGGCGCCTCGCCACGGGCAAGCATCGCGGCAACCGGCGCGAACAGGTCGCGGCCGTGAAAGCTCGCGCTGGGCTCCCGTTCGGGCGTCCAGGTGATCTCCCACCACGAACCCCCGCCGGCCCGCGCCGCCACGACGTTGAACAGGCCGTTCCCCGGTCCCACGAACCATCGCCCATCCGCCTGCACCGCCATGGGCCGGCGCGCCCTGGTCCCCACACCGGGATCGACAACGCCGAGAAAAACGGAACCGGGAGGAGACCCGGGCGCGAGCGCCGCCAGCAAATAGGCCGCCGCCCGCGGATTGTGCGCGGGCGCATCGTGCATCAGGTCGATCGCCGGAACCCCGGGCGCCCGAACGCTCAAAACGGTTTTCACTTGGCCGGCATAGGGTCCCTCGGTCCCGAAGTCCGTGAAAAGAAGGATCAGGGGCGCCGGCATGGTCCTACTATGGGCGCGCGGCCCGCGTTGCGCCAGCGTGAGCGGCCTCGCGGACCTTTTCAGGCCTTTTATTGACCCCGGCCAATCTCTATCTTTAGGGCATGACGACCGAGCCCGTGGAACGCGCCCCGCCCAATCCAATTTTGAAACTCGCCATCGAAGTGGGCCCGCTGCTGGCCTTCTTAATCGCCAACACGCGTTGGGGCATCATCACGGGGACCGGTGTCTTCATGGCGGCGACGGTCGTTTCGCTGGCCGCCAGCTTGAGCCTGTTCCGGCGCCTTCCCCTCGTGCCGCTCGTGACCGCCGTGTTCGTCCTGTTTTTCGGCGGATTGACGATCTTTCTTAATGACGACTTCTTCATCAAAATAAAGCCGACCGTGGTGAACACCCTGTTTGGCGTTCTTCTGCTCGGCGGCGTCGCCATGAACCGGTTGGTGATGAAGCCGCTGCTTGGTACCGTGTTGACGCTGACCGACGAAGGTTGGCGCAAGCTCAGCGTCCGCTGGGCCCTTTTCTTCTTCCTGCTGGCGATCCTCAACGAGATCGTCTGGCGTAACGTCTCCACCGACATGTGGGTGAACTTCAAGGTCTTCGGCATGATGCCGTTGACCATCCTGTTTAGCTTTTCGCAGCTGCCCCTGCTCACCCGCTACCGGCCCCAGGAAGAGACCGGCTAGAACGGTTCCGGCTTAGTCGGAACCGCTCT
Organism: Pseudomonadota bacterium; assembly: GCA_022566715.1. Taxonomy (GTDB): domain Bacteria; phylum Pseudomonadota; class Alphaproteobacteria; order SHVP01; family SHVP01; genus JADFIH01. The sequence continues at coordinate 33,335 of JADFIH010000005.1, forward strand.
GGCTTTTTGCCGCTCAGGGGCCCGTAAAAAAAGGGCGCCCAAAGGGGCGCCCAAAGTTGGTCGTTTGGCGTAGCGTCTACACGCGGATGTCGACCCTTTGGCCTTCATCCTTGACGCGGGAGGAACCACTGTCGTCCCCCGAGGCCTGCCGGTCCACCGACGGCCTTTCCGTGTCTTCGCGGCGACGTAGGTCCGCCTCGTCCGTCCTCGTGACGGGCCGATTCGTTTCCTGATCCGCTGCTCGCCGCAACGGCGGCGGCTGAGCGGTTTGAGTTGCACCAAAGTCGACTTGCATTTTTATCGTCCTTTCCACCGGCAGCGTTCTCTGCCGGTCCTTCTGTGGGGTCAATGACCCAACCTGGGAATTGTGCCGGTCAAACCTTTCCGTCGAGCGTAAATTCCAAATTATTTTCGTCCGCGGCCTGACCCAATTTGGGGCACAAATTGTGCTAATATGGGCCTATGTGCCGATTCAAGACCCACCTTAGATTGCAGAGCGATTTGATGTTTTAATTATTACCAGTAAAAACAATGCCTTAATCTCCTATGGCACGGGTGCTGGCGCTGGTACGGACATTGCGGCTAAGTGTTCAAATACGGGCGGGGGCGGAACGCTCACGTCTGACATACCCCGGGTCATACGGGAATTGTGGATCGAACCCCCATTAGGTCCGCAATATTGTAGGAGGCGTCATTCCCCCAAATGCGCCTCCTACTTATGTCTGGACCCCATCACGCGCTATTCCGCGGGCCCGAGTGCCGCGAGACCCTCCTGGACAATCCGGTAGGCGTCTGAAGACGGCTCCAACAGAGTAAGAAGACGTTCCCAGTGGGCGATGCCGACGGCCGTATTCCCCGCTTGCGTTTCGGCCAGCCCCGAGAAGTAGAGCGCTTCGGGGTTGTCCCCATCGAGTTCGAGAATACGGCCGTAGAGATCGCGGGCGCGGGCCGGCAGCGGGCCGGTGCCGGCTGGATCGTCCAGCAGGGACCGGGCGTAGGCGGAGAGGACCTGAGCGTCGCCGGGCCGCAGCGCGGCGGCCCGGGCGAAAGCGGCGCGGGCACCCTCGCGGTCGCCCAGAACCCCATAGGACCGCCCGAGCATGAGCCATCCCTCGGCGTCATCCGGCTCGGTTTCGAGCCGCGCGGCCAAGCGGGCGACCATGGCTTGGATTTGCCGCCCCTGTTCGTCTTCCGCTTCAGCCGCCGCGTCCCCGTTGGGGCCGGGGCGCTGTGCCCGATCCGCGGCGCTTGGCGGCAGGGGGTCGGGCATGACCGCCGCCAGGTCCACATCGAGGATCCGCGCCGCCTCCTCCAGGCGGGCCCGCAGGTCGGGCATCCAGGGCGCATCGGCCCGCGATTCCGCGGCCAGGACCAGCCAGGCGTCGAAGGCGTCGCGCACCTCGCCAGCCTGGGCCCGTTCAACGGCCCGGTAAAACCGCGCCGGTATGTTCCGCGGATCCGCCGCAATGGCGGCGTCGAATGCGCGCAGCGCCGAGGGTGTGACCGTGCCGCCGACGGCGAAAACGATGGCTTCGCCGAGCAGGGACTGGGCCAGGGAGTGTCTCGGCGACAAGGCCGTGGCATGGCGGAAGGCGCCGGCCGCCGCCTCGTGACGCCGCACGAGCATGAGGGCGCGGCCCAGCGTGATCCACCCCTCGAGGTCATCGGGCTCTTCTTGCAGGCGCGCCTCGAGCCGGGCGACGCCGTCCTCGAACCCCTCGGGCAGGGAGGTCTCGTCCGTGAGGCGAATATCGGTGCGGCTGGCAAAGGGCTGGCCGGGGGTGCCGGGCGACCCCGTCAGGAGGTAAATCGGCGTCGCCACCACCGGCACCGCGAGGATCAGGAGCACCGCGACGGCGATTCGCGCGAAGCGGGGTCGGGCTTTCTCCGGTCCGTCCGCTCCCTGCGCCTCCTCGGCGGAGGCGCCGGCGGCGATCATGCGGCGTGAAATTTCCGTGCGCGCGGAGTCCTCTTCCTCGGGCGTCACCACGCCCCGCGCCACGTCGGCCTTCAGGTCGCGCAACTGATCCCGGTATACCGTGAGGTCGTAGTCGCCACGCGCCGCCGTGGGCGGCGCCGCGCGCAGCGCTGGTATCACCAGGCCGGCAGTGGCCGCGAGCATCATCGCCGCGAGAATGATCCAGAGGGTCACGGGGCGCCCCCTTCGAGCGGGCGGCTAATCTTAGCCGTCGTCGAACAGCGCATCGAGGCGTCGGCGCTCGGCCTTGCTCAGGGGCGCGGCGGCGGCGAATTGCCGCCGAGCCCGCCGGAAATAGAAAAATACCCCCACGGAGGCCCCCAGAAAAATCAGTCCCGGACCGATCCACAAGACCAGAGTCGCCGCCTTGAAGGGCGGGTTCATCAGAACCCAATCGCCATAGCGTGCGACCATGAAATCGAGCACCTGGCGGTCGCTTTCGCCGGCCGCCACCCGTTCGCGCACGATGATCCGCAGGTCGCGGGCGAGGGTCGCATTCGAATCGACGATGGACTGGTTCTGACAGACCAGACAGCGCAATTGTTTGTGCAAGCTGCGGGCCCGCGCCTCCTGCGCCGCGTCAGGCAAGGGCAGGTCGATGGCCTGGGCCAGCGGCGGGTCGCCCGCCAGGAGCATAAGAACGCCGAACACCAGCGCCGCCAAACCGAAGACTCCCTTGCGCGCGGCCATCATTTCGTTTCGGCCGTTTCCGCCGCTTGCCTGCGGGCCTGTTCCATCCGTGGGAGGATCTCCTTATCCAGGACCGACCGCGTCACCACGCCGATGTGCTTGTAGATGATGCGGCCCCGGCCATCGACAATGAACGTTTCCGGCACGCCGTAAACGCCCCAATCGATTCCGGCGCGGCCGTCAAGGTCGGAGCCCACGCGGTCGTAGGGATCGCCGAAGGTGGCGAGCCACTGCACTGCATCCTCGACCTTATCGCGTTGGTTGAGACCGTAGATTTTGATGCCGCCGGTGCGGGCAAGCTCCATGAATAAGGGGTGCTCCTGGCGGCAAGGGATGCACCACGAGGCGAAGACGTTGACCAGCACCACTTCACCGTTGCCGAAGTCCGCCGTCGACAGGCCGTCCTCGTGGCCCGGGATGCCCGGCAGGGAGAACTCGGGGACGGGGTCGCCGATCAGCGCGGACGGGATATCCCGTGGTTTGAGCGTCAGCCCCACGCCAAGGCTTATGGCCAGCACCACGAACGCCAAGAGCGGAATGAAGAACTTGAGCCGCATGACACCGTGGGCGGCTAGGCGTCCTGGGGAGCCGGAGCCGGAGCCGGAGCCGCGGCCCCGGCTCTACGGCGGCGGCGGGCCGGGGCGCCGACGCGGTGCCGTCGGTCGGTCAACGAGACGAACGCACCCGCCACCATTATCAGCGCGCCGATCCACAGCCAGTTCAGCAGCGGCTTGTGGTAAAGCCGCGTGGCATAGCCGCCGTTACCGTCCGGATCGCCCACCACGGCATAGAGGTCGGCAAGGCGAACGGGTTTGATGGCGGCCTCGGTCGTCTGCATGGGCGGCACCGAGTAAGTGCGCGTCTCGGGCTCCATCACCGTAATCTCGCGGCCGCCGCGCAGGACGCGGAAGGTGCCGCGTAGCGCCGTGTAGTTGGGCCCGGGAACATTGCGTGCGCCCTCGAAGACAAACTCGTAGCCGCCCACGTCGACGCTGTCACCGGGCCTCATGACTTGCAGCTTTTCGGTTTCCCAAGACAAGGACGCCGTCATCCCCAAGATGACGATGCCCACGCCGCCGTGCGCCATCGCCGTGCCGTAGGCGGAGCGCGGAAGGTTCTTGGCCCGGTTCCAGCTGTCGCGGGCCGTTGCCCGGAACAACTTCAGCCGGCCGGAGAGCTCGGTCAGCGCGCCCACGACAAGCCAGGCGCCAAGGGCCATGCCGAGGAGCGGGAGCACCGGCCCGTTCCCGCTTAGGTAAAATGTTGCCAAAACCACGATGAGGACGGCCGCGATGGCAACCTTGAGGCGGCTCATCGCGCCGGCCAGATCGGCGCGCTTCCAGGCCAGCATGGGCCCGACCGCCATCATGGCGATCAAGGGCACCATCAGGGGGACGAAGGTACGGTTGAAGAACGGCGGGCCGACGGTGACCTTCTCGCCCGTCAGCGCGTCGAGGAACAGCGGATAAAGCGTGCCCAGCAGCACCGTCGCGAGCGCGCTGATGAGCAGGAGGTTGTTGAGAACGAGCGCACCCTCGCGGCTGATCGGCGCGAACAAGCCGCCGCCCTTGAGTGCCGGCGCGCGTATGGCGAAGAGCGTCAGCGACCCGCCCACCACGAGCACCAGGAAGCCGAGAATGAATATTCCGCGCGCCGGGTCCGAGGCAAAGGCATGAACCGAGTTGAGAACGCCCGACCGCACGATGAAGGTGCCGAGCAGGCTCAGCGAGAACGTGAGAATGGCGAGCAGGATGGTCCAGGTTTTCAGGGTGTCGCGCTTTTCCACCACGATCGACGAGTGCAAAAGCGCGGTCCCGGCAAGCCAGGGCATGAACGAGGCGTTCTCCACCGGGTCCCAGAACCACCAGCCGCCCCAGCCCAGCTCGTAATAGGCCCACCAGCTTCCGAGCGCGATGCCCACTGTCAGGAAGCCCCACGAAGCCAGCGTCCAGGGCCGCACCCAGCGCGCCCAGGCCGGATCGACCCGTCCTTCGATCAGGGCGGCGATGGCGAAGGAAAAGGCGATCGAGAAGCCGACATAGCCGAGGTAGAGGAAGGGCGGATGGAATGCCAAACCCGGATCCTGCAATAATGGGTTCAATCCGCGGCCGTCGAGGGGCGCCGGCACCACACGCTCGAAGGGGTTCGACAGGAACACGCTGAACGACAAAAAGCCGACCGCGATCAAGCCCTGAATGGCCAAGACGCGGGTGCGCAGGGCGGGCGGCAGGTTGTTGCCGAACACCGCCACCGCCGCGCCGAAGGCGGACAGGATCAACACCCACATCACCAGGGAGCCCTCGTGGCTCCCCCAGGTGCCGGAGATCTTGTAGAGCATCGGCTTGTTCGTATGGGAGTTGGCGACGACGTTCATCACTGAAAAATCGGAGACGACGAAGGCCTGCAACAGCGCCAGGAAAGCGATGGTGACCAGCACGAACTGAATAACGGCGGCGGGCCGGGCCACGGCCGCCCAGGAATCGATACCGCGTTGCACGCCGATCAGGGGAATGGTGCCCTGGGCCACCGCGATGACCAGCGCCAGGACGAGCGCGAAATAACCGATCTCCGGGATCATTGGGCGTTTGCCTCGCCGGAGCCCTGGCCCTGCCATTTGCCGGACTTTTTCAGGGACTCGACCACTTCCCTGGGGAGGTAGGTCTCGTCATGCTTCGCCAGGACTTGGCTCGCGATGAAGACGCCGCGCGCGTCCAAGCTGCCGTCGGTGACGACGCCCTGGCCCTCGCGGAACAGGGACGGCAGGATGCCCGTGTAGCTCACCTGGACGGTGCGGATCAGATCCGTCACCTCGAACACGGTGGTCAGGCCATCGCTTTGGCGGCGAATGCTGTCCTCCACCACGAGGCCGCCAAGACGGAAGCGCGTGTCGGGCTGGATGTTTCTTTCGTAGACGTCCGTGGGGCTGTTGAAGAAAACCAGGTTGTCCTGAAAGGCCGTCAGCACAAGGGCGGCGGCGACTCCGAGCGTCGCCATCCCCGCGAGCACGTAATAAAGGCGCCGGCGCTTAGGCTTCACCGGCCGTGCCTCCTTCGTCCGTCTCCGGCGCGCCCTGGCGGCGCGGCTCGCGCACCGATTCCAGGGACTCCAGCGTACGGCGGTCGGCCAGGAGCGCGCGCCGGCTGACGATCACGAGTGCGGCCATGACGGCGATGGTCACGGCAAAGGCCGGCCAGACGAACTCGGCGTAGCCGCCCATGCTCAGGAAATCCGTGATCCAATCCATGGCCTCGCGCCCCAATCGGCGTTGGGCGCAGGCCATCCCGATGGGTGGCCCGGGGGCCGTTCGGTACCTGCGCTCTCATTTGAACCTCTCAAAAATATAGGCATCGGCCCGGCCAGGGTCCAGGCTTGCCCACGCGGCTCTTTGCCGCAACCGGCATTGCGCCCCGCCTTCAGAGCCAAAACCACACTCGTTTTTGTCGCTCACGGCTGCGGACCTACGGTCCGCGCCTGCGCGGGCGCGCCGGATAAGCCAGGTGACGCCCTAACCCCGCTGCGGCGTGGCCTCGACCCGCCCATCCCCTGGTTGAACCTGAAACAACCGGAGAGAGCGGATTTTGCGTGAAAGGATTTCACGCTGCACGCGCATGATCAGGACGGTGAAATAATAGGTCGTGAAGCCAAGCCCCATGATCAACAACGGGATCAAGATCGAAATGTGGATCGTCGGCCCCTGAAAACTCGAGATGCTCGCCGTCTGGTGCAGGGTGTTCCACCAATCGACGGAAAACTTGATGATGGGCACGTTGATAAAGCCCACAAGCGCCAGGATTGCCGCCGCCCGCGCGCCCCGCCGTGGGTCCTCGAAGGCCTGCCACAGGGCCATGTAACCGAGGTACAGGAACAGCAGGATCAGAAACGACGTGAGCCGAGCGTCCCACACCCACCAGGTGCCCCAGGTGGGCTGGCCCCAAAGCGAGCCGGTTACCAGGGCCACCGCGGTGAAGCCGGCACCGATGGGCGCGCTCGCCTTGGCGGTCAGGTCGGCCAGGGGATGGCGCCAGATCAGACCGACGGCGCTGGCCACGGCCATGACGCCGTAAATGAACATCGCCATCCAGGCCGAGGGGACGTGGACGTACATGATGCGTACGGTCTCGCCCTGTTGGTAGTCCGCCGGGGCGATCAACAGACCCCAAATCAGGCCCACGCCCAGCAGGGCCGCGGTCGCGCCCGCGAGCCACGGGAAGACGGCCGTGCTGTAACGCACGAAACGGGCGGGGTTGGCGAATTTATGGAGGTTCATCTTTTGCACCGTTTATCTAGCGCGCCGGGGTCCCGGGCTTCAATGCACGGAGTTGTGAGTCCCGGCCGAAATCGCCGCCGGTTTCCGCGCGCGCGCCAAGGCCTCGCCTCGTCGGCAAACATGCGGGGCCCTTTCCTTATTCCAAGCAACGCCGCGGCGCTATTCCAAGCAACGCAGCGGCGCTATTCCAAGCAACGCCGTGGCGCTATTCCAGGTTAAGCCGCAGGGCCGCGGCGCTCGCCACGGGCGCCAGCACAACGGCCCCGAGAAACAGTCCCGCCAAAACGAGCAGATGAGGGCGGGCGCCCAGGCCGCTGATGGCGCCTTCCACCGCGCCCACGCCAAAGATCAATATCGGGATGTATAGGGGCAAAACCAAGAGCGACAAAAGGACGCCGCCCCGCCGCAGGCCCACCGTCAGCGCCGCGCCGATGCCGCCCACCAGGCTGAGGGTGGGAGTGCCCAGGATCATGGCGGCTACGAGCGCGAGGTAACCCGAGCCGTCGAGCGACAGCAGGATCGCCAACACCGGCGAGACGACGATCAGGGGCAGGCCGGTCGTCAACCAGTGGGCCAGGGATTTGGCCAGCACGGTCATTTCCAGGGGCAGGGGCGACAGGGCGATGAGGTCGAGACTGCCGTCCTCGAAATCGGCCTGAAACAGGCGGTCGAGGGAGATCATGGAGGCGAGCAGGGCGGAAACCCAGATCACGCCGCTGGCGATCCGCGTCAGGATTTCCGTATCCGGCCCGACGCCGAGGGGGAACAAGGTGACGCTCAAGACGAAGAAGATGACCACCAAGCCGCTGGCGCCGCCCTGGCGTGACGCCAAGCGGACATCGCGGGCGACCAAAAGGAGAAAGTGCGGCATGGCGGTCCTAGGCGGCTTCGGCCGACGGCGGCCGCGCCAGGGTCAGAACCTTGGCGTCGGCGAGACCAAGATCGAGGTGCGTCGCCACCATCACCAGGCCGCCGCGCGCGCGGTGGCCACGGATCACCCGGCCCAGCGCCTCGACCGCGAGATCGTCCAGACCGACGGTCGGTTCATCGAGAAGCCAGAGCGCCGTGGGCACGGCGGCAATGCGGGCGAGGTTGAGGCGCCGGCGCTGACCGGCCGAGAGAAACCGCGCCGGCACGTCGGCCAAGTCCGCGATACCAAAGGCGGCGAGCGCCCCGGACACGGCGTCCGGCTGGCCCCCGAGCGCGGCCCAGAATGCCAAGTTCTCCTGCACCGTGAAGGCCGGCTTCACCGGATCCTGGTGGCTCACGTAATGAAGGCGCGCGCGGTGTCCCGCCACGTCGTCGCCGATGTTCTCGCCATCCCAGGTGAGAACCCCCGCCTCGAGGGGCAACAGACCGGTGGCGAGGCGCAGCAGGCTCGATTTGCCGCTGCCGTTGGGCCCGCGCAAGATCAAGGCCCCGCCGGTCTCCAGCTCAAAATCCAGGTCCCTGAAAACGAGCCGCTCGCCGCGCACGCAGGCGATTTGCTCGGCGGCGAAGCGGCCCTCAAAAACCCGCCCGCCGTTTGCCGCCACTTCCGTTTGGTCCGTCATTCTTAGCGTACCGGTTCTGGCTTACCGTGCCGGTTTCGGGCCTTTGGGGATCATATAGGGTCCGCACACGCGCGTGTCGCGGATCGCCGTGACATTCGCGCCGCCCCGCTCCATAGTCGGGCCGGTCCGCGGCGTCACCGAAACGTGACGCCCGGATAATATGGGTGGGCGCTAGTCTTCGGTGAAGGCAGCCGAGCTAGAGGAATTCCGATTCATGGCCATTAGCGAAACCGAACGGCCCGTTCCCGATACCGAACGGCAGGTTTTGGAGCGCTATGCCGGCGCCGCCCAGGAGCGCGAGAGCGCGCTGTGCTGCCCCGTCCAATACGACGCCAAGTTCCTCGAGGCGATCCCCCAGGAAATTCTCGATAAGGACTATGGCTGCGGCGACCCGTCGCGTTACGTGCGCGAAGGCGACGTGGTGCTCGACCTGGGCAGCGGCGGCGGCAAGATCTGCTATATCGCCTCACAGGCCGTGGGGCCGAAGGGCCGCGTCATCGGCGTCGATTTTAATCCGGCGATGCTGGCCCTGGCCGGCAAGCACCAGCCCGAGGCCGTTGCCAATATCGGCTGGGACAACGTCACGTTTCTCTACGGCAAGATTCAGGATTTGCGCACCGACTACGGGGCGATCGGGCGGCGTCTCGCGGACGCACCGGTGCGCAACGCGGACGAGTACCTCGACTTGGAGGAATTCCGCCGGCGGCAGACCGCCCAGCACCCCCTTGTCGCCGACGCCAGCATCGACGTCATCCTGTCGAACTGCGTTCTGAATCTGGTGCGGACCGAGGAAAAGGCCCAGCTATTCCAAGAAATGTTTCGCGTGCTGAAGCCGGGGGGGCGCGCCGCGGTTTCGGATATCGTCTCCGACAAGACGCCGACCCAGGCCATGCGCGACGACGCGGAACTCTGGTCGGGCTGCATTTCGGGCGCCTTTCAGGAGCAGGCGTTCCTGCGCGCCTTCGAGGAGGCGGGCTTTCGCGGCATCGAGATCGAAGCGCGCGATGAGGAGCCCTGGCGGACCGTGGAGGGGATCGAGTTCCGCTCGCTGACCGTGACCGCGCACAAACTCGGGCCGGACGGCCAAATCTCCCGAAGCGCCAAAGGCGCCAAGAGCTGCTGCTGAACCCCACCCAATAGCTATGTCCCCGCGCGCCGGCGGGTTGAATTCCGTCCGGCACGGAGTAGGTTGGGCCTATCCCAATCCGTTCCAATTTTGCCGCGAGGAGCAGACCCCGTGACGTCCGTTGGCCACGACACCCTGAAGACACGCCGCCGCCTGAAGGTCGGTGGCCGCCAGTACGAGTATTATTCCATCAAGGCCGCCGAAAAGGCCGGGCTGGGCGATGTGTCGCGGCTGCCGTATTGCCTCAAGGTGCTGCTGGAAAACCTGTTGCGCCATGAGGACGGCCGCACGGTCACGGTGGACGACGTGAAAGCCATCGCCAAATGGCTGAAACGGCGCAAGGCGAACCGCGAGATCGCCTTTCGCCCGGCGCGCGTCTTGATGCAGGACTTCACGGGCGTGCCCGCGGTCGTCGACCTTGCCGCCATGCGCGCCGCGGTGGCCAAGATGGGGGGCGACCCACAAAGCATCAATCCGCTTTCGCCGGTGGACCTGGTGATCGATCACTCGGTGATGGTGGACAGCTTCGGCTCGGCGAGCTCGCTGCGCGAAAACGTCGCCCGCGAATACGAACGCAACGGCGAACGCTACGAATTCCTGCGCTGGGGCCAGGACGCCTTCGATAATTTTAGAGTGGTGCCGCCCGGGGCCGGCATCTGCCATCAGGTGAATCTGGAATACCTCTCCCGGGTCGTGTGGACGTCCAAGGTGGACGGCAAGACGGTGGCCTATCCCGACACCCTGGTCGGCACCGACAGCCACACCACCATGGTCAACGCTCTTTCGGTGCTGGGCTGGGGCGTGGGCGGCATCGAGGCCGAGGCCGCCATGCTGGGCCAGCCGATTTCGATGCTCGTCCCCGAAGTGGTGGGCTTCAAGATGACGGGCAAGCTGCGCGAAGGCGCCACGGCGACGGACCTCGTGCTGACGGTGACCCAGATGCTGCGCAAGAAGGGCGTGGTCGGGAAGTTCGTCGAGTTCTTCGGACCGGGCCTGAGCGATTTGTCGCTGCCGGACCGAGCGACGCTCGCCAACATGGCGCCGGAGTACGGCGCGACCTGCGGCTTCTTTCCGGTCGATTCCGAGACCATCGCCTTCCTCAAGGCGACCGGCCGCAAACCCTCCCAGATCGCGTTGGTGGAGAAATACGCCAAGGCGCAGGGGCTGTGGCGTACCGCGCGCACGCCGGACCCGCTCTACACCTCCACCCTCTCGCTCGATATCTCCAAGGTCGAACCCTGCCTCGCCGGTCCCAAACGGCCCCAGGACCGCGTGCCCCTGTCGCGTGCGGCCAAGGCCTTTACTGAAGCCCTGCCCGGCCTCGGGGCGGGCGCGCCGGACAAGTCGGTCAAGATGAAGGGCCGCTCACATGAGCTCCGGCACGGCGACGTGGTGATCGCCGCGATCACCAGTTGCACCAACACCTCGAACCCGTCCGTGATGCTGGGCGCGGGGCTGGTGGCGCGCAACGCCGTGAAGCGGGGCCTCAAGGTGAAGCCCTGGGTCAAGACCTCGCTCGCGCCCGGCTCGAAAGTGGTGAGCAATTACCTCAAGAAATCGGGCGTGCAGCAATACCTCGACAAACTCGGCTTCAACGTGGTGGGCTATGGCTGCACGACGTGCATCGGCAACTCGGGTCCGCTCGATCCGTCGATCGTGGACGCCATCGACGCGGGGGATTTAGTGGCGGCGTCCGTTCTATCGGGCAACCGGAATTTCGAGGGCCGCATCAGTCCCCATGTGCGGGCCAACTATTTGGCCTCGCCCATGCTCGTGGTGGCCTACGCCATCGCCGGTTCGATGAAGTGCGACATCACGCGCGAACCGCTGGGCAAGGGCAAGGACGGCAAGCCCGTCTACCTCAGGGACATCTGGCCGACGAACGCCGAGATTCAGGGCGCGATCCGCAAATCCGTCGGTCCCGCCATGTTCAAGAAGGAATATGGCGAGGTGTTCCGGGGCGACGCTAATTGGCGGAAGATCAAGACCGCCAAGGGACTGACCTACGCCTGGAAAAAGAAATCGACCTACGTGAAGCATCCGCCCTACTTCGAGGCCATCGCGCCCGAGCCCGGCACGGTTCGTGACATCAAAGGCGCGCGGCTGCTTGTGCTTCTGGGCGACAGCATCACCACGGATCACATTTCGCCCGCCGGTGCGATCAAGCGCGACGGCCCGGCCGGGGACTATCTGGCCGGTCACAAGGTGAAGGTGCTCGACTTCAATTCCTTCGGCGCGCGGCGCGGCAATCACGAGGTGATGATGCGCGGCACCTTCGCCAATATCCGCTTGCGCAACGAAATGGCGCCCGGCACGGAAGGCGGCGTGACGCGCTTCATGCCGGACGGCAAGGAGATGCCGATTTACGATGCGGCCATGCAGTACGTGGCGCTCGGGACGCCTTTGGTTGTCGTTGCGGGCAAGGAATACGGCACGGGGTCTTCCCGCGATTGGGCCGCGAAGGGAACCAAGCTCCTGGGCGTGGAGGCGGTGATCGTGGAGAGTTTCGAGCGCATCCACCGCTCGAACCTGGTCGGCATGGGCGTGCTGCCGCTTCAGTTCAAGGACGGCCATGACCGCAAATCACTCGGCCTGGACGGCAGCGAGGTCTTTGACCTGACCGGGCCCGAGGCCGGGCTCAAGCCTCGCATGGATGTGACCTGCCGCATCACGCGGGCCAATGGGAAAAGCGTCACAATTCCGCTGCTCTGCCGGATCGATACCCTGGATGAGGTCGAGTACTACCGGAACGGCGGCATCCTGCATTACGTCCTGCGCAACCTCATGCGTGGCGCGGCCTAGGTCTTCCGCGGTCAATGGTTAGCGAAAGGTAAACGGTGGCGGAGTTCCGCGATTCTTTCGTGAGACTTCTCACTCAATCTTGATTCGGGTTGAGCCGCGCGAACGACTAGATTTCCGGCATGCAGAGAATACGTTCGGTTGTCTTCGCGTTTTTGGGCGCCGCCCTCGCCGTGGCCGCCGGCTCCGCGGTGGCGGGAGAGAAGCTGCCCATCGTCGTCGAGCTCTTCACCTCGCAGGGCTGTGACTCCTGCCCGCCGGCCGACGAGTTCCTGGCCGAACTGACCAAGCGCGACGACATTATCGCGCTTGCCTTTCACGTCAATTATTGGGACTACCTGGGGTGGAAGGACACTTTCGCCAGCGACGCCACGACTCAGCGCCAGCGGACCTATGCCACGTTCCTGGGCGAGCGCACGGTCTATACGCCGCAGATGGTAATTGGCGGCGTGACCCACAAGGTTGGGTCCCGGCGCGGCGACGTCAATCAGGTGATCGACGGCTTGCGTCAGCGCGCCGGCCCATATCTCGACGTCCGTGTTCGGCGGGTCGAAGGCGGAAAGATCGCGGTCCGTATCCCCGCGGGCGAATTGAAACAACGGGACGTCGTCGTCTGGCTGGTGCGGTACGATTCGTCGGACGAAGTTGAAATCCGGCGCGGCGAGAACCGGGGACGAACGATCGTCTACCGCAACATCGTTTCCGACTACCGCGAGCTCGCGATGTGGTACGGGGACGAGATCGAGCTCGAGCTCAAGGTCTCCGAGTTGCGCGAAGGCGGCCACGACGGGAGCGTGATCTTGGTCCAGGAAGGCGGCTCGGGCCGCATCATCGGCGCCGCCAAGGTCGATCTCGACGCCATCTAGGGCAGGCGCCCTTCCCACTCCATTTCATCCGATGCGCTCTGGCCGCTGATTGAACAAGCGGCTAGGGTGGGGCAGCCTCATTCCCATGCGGGCTCGGCCCCGCAATCAAGCCGCCTAGATCGTATTGCCCATGGCCAGCACGGCGAACCTGGGGGAGCGCCATGTCCGCACGGCGCGGTCCGCCTATCTCTTGCTCCTGCTCAGCCTGATCTGGGGAACGTCGTTTCTTCTCATCAAGGTTTCGGTGGAAACCATCCCTCCGTTTACCGCCGGCGCGGCGCGGGCGAGCCTAGCCGCCATCGTCTTATATGGGTGGCTGCGGCTGCGCGGAGAGCGTATGCCGCCCTTGGGGCGCGCTTGGCTACCATTTCTCGCCCTTGGGGTCGCCTCGAATGCCTTGCCCTTCGCGATAATCGGTTGGAGCGAGCAGCACGTCGATAGTGGCCTGGCCGCGATCCTTATCGCCCTGATGCCCCTGTTCACGGTATTTTTGTTGCAGCTCACGGGGCGCGAGGAGCGCATGTCGGTTTCGCGTCTGGCCGGGATCGCCGTTGGTTTAGCGGGCGTCGTCGTTCTTGTCGGTCCCGACGCCCTTGGGGGATTTGGAACGCAAGTTTGGGCGCAGATCGCGCTCGTGGTTGCGGCGATTTCGTATGCCGTGGGAATTTTCATCGCGACGGGCCTGGGGAGATATTCGGCTGCGGTGAAAAGCGTGGGAACCCTGTCGGTTGGCGCGCTCTACCTCATACCGATGAGCCTAATCTTCGATTCGCCGTGGAACCTCGCGCCATCCGCCCTTTCGGTCGGGGCGATCGTTCTTCTGGCCGTCGTCGCCACGGCGGTCGCGGCAATCGCGTACTTCCACCTTATTGCAACGGCCGGCGGCGCATACACGGCCCTGTCGGGCTACCTCACGCCGGTAGTCGCCGTGGCCGCCGGGGCGGTGCTGCTTGGCGAGGACGTTTCCGCGCGGGCGCTCCTGGCGCTTGCGATCATATTGTTCGGGGTCGCGCTGGCCGGCCGCCGTGGGCGGCCGCAAGCACTGGCGCCGCCCGCATGACGGCGGGGACGGTGTTTAGCCCGAGAGGCCCTTAGCCATTATGGCGGACAGGCGCCGCGAGAAACCCGCGGGGTCGGCGGGCAGTTCGCCTTCGATGATCCGCGCCTGATCGAACAGGAGCTGGGCGGCGTCGGCGAGCGCGTCCGCGGCGCCCTCCTTGCTCGCGAGTTCGGCAATGACCTTGATGAGGTCGTGGCGCGGGTTGATCTCCAGGATGGGCGCCATGGTTGTTTCCATCCGGCCATGCTGCATGAGCAAACGTTCGAGATGGCGGTCCATGCCCGATTCGTCGGCGACGAGACAGACCGGGCTCTCGCGCAGCCGGGTCGAGGCGCGCACGTCCTTCACGGTGTCGCCCAGGCTCAGTTTGAGAAGCGCAATCAGGCTATCGACGCTCGTGCCGTCCGGCGCCGCGGCGTCATCCTTCGCCGCTTCGTCAACCAGGGGGATGTCGTCAAGATCGGCGCTGCCCTGCGTGACGGATTGGAATGGTTTGCCGTCGAAGTCCTGGACCGCGTTGATCCAGAAATCGTCCACCGCGTCGGACAGCAGGAGCACTTCGATTCCGCGCGCGCGATAGCCCTCCAGGTGCGGGCTCTGAGCGAGAGAATCCGCTTCGGCGCCCGAAACGTAGTAGATGGCGGTCTGTTTTTCCTTCATCCGGCCCACGTAGTCGGCGAGGGATACCATTTCGCCGGCCGTCGTGCTGAAGCGGACGAGCTTGAACAGGGGTGCGCGCACGTCGGCGTCTTCGTAGAGGCCTTCCTTCAGAACGGCGCCGAATTCCTTCCAGAACGCCGCATACGCGTCCGCGTCCTTGTTCGCCTTTTTCTCGAGCTCACGGAACAGGCGCTTGGTGATGTCCTTGCGGATCTTTCGCACCAGGGGATTGGTCTGCAGGACTTGGCGGCTGATGTTGAGGTCGAGGTCCTCGGAATCGACGATGCCGCGCAGGAAGCGCAGGTAGGGTGGCACCAGCCCTTCGCATTCGTCGGTGATGAACACCCGCTTGACGTAGAGCTTGACCCGGTGCTGGCGCGCCGGATCGAACAGGTCGAAGGGGCGCTGGGTGGGCACGAACAGCAGCAGCGTATATTCGATCTTGCCCTCGACGCGGGCGTGCAGGGTCAGCCACGGATCATCGAACGTATGACCGACGTGGTGATAGAGCTCGCGGTATTGGTCTTCGCTGATGTCTTTCTTCGGGCGCGTCCACAGGGCGGAGGCGATGTTGAGGGTCTCGCCGTCCGGCTTGTCGCCGCCCTTCAAGACGATGGGCAGCGCGATGTGATCCGAGTAGGTCTTGATGATCCGGCCAAGGTTGTTGGGATCGAGGTAGTCCTGCGACGTCTTGTTGAGGTGGAGCGTGATGGTGGTGCCGCGGCCTTCGCGCTCGCCCGGCGCCACGGTGAATTCGCCCTTGCCGTCGGAGTCCCACGTCCAGGCGCTGTCTTCGCCGGCCCGGCGTGAAACGACCGTTACCTTATCCGCCACCATGAAGGCGGAATAAAAGCCGACGCCGAACTGGCCGATCAGCGAGACCGGATCGCCGTCGTCATCTGAAAGGTTGTCGAGGAACGAGGTGGTTCCCGAACGGGCGATCGTTCCCAAGTCCTCGATCAAGTTCTCGCGGCTCATGCCGATTCCGTTGTCGGCGATGGTGAGCGTCTTGGCGCGCTTGTCGATGGAAAGCTCGACCTTGAACTCGGCGTCGCCGGCCACCAGGCCGGGTTTGGTCAACGCCTCGTAACGCAGCTTGTCGCAAGCGTCCGACGCATTGGAAACGAGTTCACGCAGGAAGACGTCCTTCTCGCTGTAGAGCGAGTTGGCGACGATGTGCAGAAGCTTGCTGACGTCCGCCTGGAAACTCAGCTTTTCTTCCGCTTCGGTCTCTTTTGCCTTTGTTGCCATGGTCCGTTCTGTTGACGGTTCCTGTCGCGGCGCTGTCTCGCGCAATTGCTTGTGAATCCATATGTGACGGCCAGGCGCGCCTTCAAGGGCCGCCGGCGGCGGCGCGCCTTGCGGCGCTTTGGGAATCGGAGTAGTTAGCGGGTCGCTGCGATTCGCCAACCGATGCGGCCTGAATTCGAAGGAGAACCCATGGCGCGGAACAAGATCGCCTTGATCGGCGGCGGTAACATCGGGGGCACGCTCGCCCACCTGGCGGCCCTGAAAGAGCTGGGCGACATCGTGATCTTCGATATCGTCGACGGCCTGCCCAGGGGCAAGGCGCTGGACCTGGCCCAGTCTTCACCGATCGAGGGATTCGACGCGAACCTTTCCGGGTCCAAGAATTACAGCAAGATCAAAGGCGCGGACGTGGTGATCGTCACCGCGGGCGTGGCGCGCAAGCCGGGCATGAGCCGCGACGACCTGCTCGGCATCAACACCAAGGTCATGCGGGCCGTGGGCGAGGGCATCCGGAAGAACGCGCCGAAGGCCTTCGTAATCTGCATCACCAACCCGCTCGACGCCATGGTCTGGGCGCTGCGGGAAGCCAGCGGGCTACCCCATCAAAAGGTCGTCGGCATGGCCGGTGTGCTCGATTCGGCGCGCTTCCGGTATTTCCTGGCCGAGGAGTTCGGCGTCTCTGTGGAGGACGTGACCGGCTTCGTGCTCGGCGGGCATGGCGATACCATGGTCCCCTTGGCGCGCTATTCGGCGGTGGCGGGCATTCCCCTGCCCGATCTCGTGAAGATGGGTTGGACCACCAAGGCGCGGCTCGACAAGATCATCCAGCGCACACGCGACGGAGGGGCCGAGATCGTCGGCCTGCTGAAAACCGGGTCGGCCTTTTACGCGCCCGCGTCGTCGGCCATCGCCATGGCGGACTCCTACCTCAAGGACAAGAAGCGGGTGCTGCCCTGCGCGGCTTACCTGCAAGGCGAGTACGGGGTGCGCGGCATGTACGTGGGGGTGCCCGTGGTGATCGGCGCCAAGGGCGTCGAACGCATCATCGAGATCGATCTGAACGCCACCGAGAAAAAGGCCTTCCAGAAGTCCGTCGGGGCGGTGAAGAGCCTCGTCGATGCGGTGGTTCGCCTCGATCCCTCGTTGAAACCGCGAAAGAAAAAGACACAACCCGCACGGGCCAGGAAGATACCGGCGAAGCGGGCCAAAAAGCCAGCGGCGCGAAAGCGCTGAGCACCCTTTGTTAACCGGCGCATTTGCATAAGAGTATGTGTCCCCCCCGGGAGGGGCGGTCCGGGCCAACCATCGAACGAACGTCATGAATATTCACGAATACCAGGCCAAGGGCCTCTTGGCGCAGTACGGAGTCGCGGTGCCCAAGGGGGGCGTCGCCTATACGGTCGACGAGTCGGAAAAGGTGGCCGCCGATCTCGGCGGGCCGGTCTGGGTCGTCAAGGCCCAGATCCATGCCGGGGGCCGCGGCAAGGGCGGCGGCGTCAAGGTGGTCAAGTCCTTGGCCGAGGTCAAGGACGCGGCGGCGAAAATGCTCGGCATGATGCTGGTCACCCACCAAACGGGCCCCGCCGGCAAGGAAGTGAAGCGCATCTACATCGAGGACGGCTGCGAGATCGCCCGCGAGCTCTACCTCGGGCTTCTGGTCGACCGGGACACCAGCCGCCTTACCTTCATGGCCTCGACCGAGGGCGGCATGGACATCGAAGAGGTCGCGGCCAAGACTCCGGAAAAAATTCTCATGGTCCCCATCGACCCGGCGGCGGGCCTGCAAAGTCACCACGCGCGGGAAATCGCGTACGGCCTTGGGCTCGAGGGGGATCAGGTCAAATCGGCCGTGAAGCTCATATTTGGTCTCTACCGCGCTTTCAACGAGACCGACGCCAGCCTCTTGGAGATCAACCCCCTGGTGGTCAGCGCCGCGGGCGAGGTGATCGCGCTCGACGCCAAGATGAATTTCGACGACAGCGCGCTCTACCGCCATAAGGACGTGGTCAAGCTGCGTGACGAGGACGAAGAGGACCCTGCCGAGATCGAAGCCCAGAAGCACGACCTCAATTACATCAAGCTCGACGGCAGCATCGGCTGCATGGTGAACGGCGCGGGCCTCGCCATGGCGACCATGGACATCATCAAGCTGCATGGCGGGTCGCCCGCGAACTTCCTCGACGTGGGCGGCGGCGCGACGCGGGACCGCGTGACCGAAGCCTTCAAGCTCATCCTGTCCGATCCCAATGTCGAGGGCATTCTGGTCAACATCTTCGGCGGCATCATGCGCTGCGACGTGATCGCCGACGGGGTGGTGGCGGCGGCCAAGGAGGTCAGCCTCCACGTGCCCCTGGTCGTCCGGCTAGAAGGCACCAACGTCGAGCAAGGAAATAAGATCATCGCCGACTCGGGGTTGCCCATCGTTACCGCCGACGACTTGGGCGATGCCGCCGCGAAGATCGTCCTCGCGGTGAAGGAAGCGGCCTGATGGCGGTCCTGATCGATTCGGGGACACGCGTTATCTGCCAGGGTTTCACCGGCACGCAGGGCACCTTCCATTCCGAGCAGGCGGTCGCATACGGGACAAAAATGGTGGGCGGCGTCACGCCGGGGAAGGGCGGCGCGACCCACCTGGACCTGCCGGTTTTCGACACCGTGGCCCAGGCCGTGGAAAAGACCGGGGCCACCGCTTCCGTGATCTATGTGCCGCCGCCGTTCGCCGCGGACGCCATCCTCGAGGCCATCGACGCCGAGATCGAGCTCGTCGTCTGCATCACCGAAGGCATTCCCGTCCTCGACATGGTGCGCGTCAAGCGCGTGCTCGGCGGCTCTAAAACGCGGCTCGTCGGGCCCAATTGCCCCGGAGTGATTACGCCGGGCCAGTGCAAGATCGGGATCATGCCGGGCCATATCCATAAGCCCGGAAGCGTCGGTATTGTCTCGCGCTCGGGCACGCTTACCTATGAGGCTGTCGCCCAGACCACGGCGGTGGGCCTGGGTCAATCCACCTGTATCGGGATCGGCGGCGACCCGGTCAACGGCACTTCGTTCGTTGACTGTCTGGAAATGTTTCTGGCTGATCCTGGGACCCAATCGATTGTGATGATTGGTGAAATCGGTGGCAGTGGCGAAGAGGACGCAGCGGACTTGATCAAGTCTTCCAAGGTCAAGAAGCCCGTCGTCGGATTTGTCGCCGGTATCACGGCCCCGCCGGGACGCCGCATGGGTCACGCCGGTGCGATCATCGCCGGCGGCAAGGGGGGCGCCCAGGACAAGATCGACGCCATGAAAAGCGCCGGCATCACGGTAGCGGACTCCCCCGCGTCCATCGGTTCGACGATGGTCGAGGTCTTGAAAAACGGCGGCTGACGCACGGACAAAAGTCGGCGCTCTGCGCCCGCGGCGGCCCGGAATTGCGAACACTCCCGGTTATGACGAACACGAATGAACAGGCGTCGTTTCTGACCGGCGCCAACAGCGCTTTCATCGAAGAGCTCT
>JADFIH010000049.1 GCA_022566715.1 Pseudomonadota bacterium
TGTCGGTCTCGAATCGGAGGGCGACCAAGCCAAACTCGAGGCCTTTGGCAAGCAGCTCGCGATGCACATTGCCGCCGCCGCTCCACAGGCGGTCGGGGTAGACGGGATCAACCCCGCCGTCGTGGCCAAGGAGCGCAAAGCCCTGGCCGAACAGGCTCGCGAATCCGGCAAGCCCGACAACATCATCGACAAGATGGTCGAGGGCCGGTTGCGTAAATATTTCCAAGAGACCGTGCTGCTGGAGCAGACCTTCGTGATCGACAACGAAACCAAGGTCGAAAAGGCCGTGGAGGCCGCCGCGAAGGACGCGGGCGCGGCGATCAAGGTCGTTGGCTTTGTGCGCTTTGCGCTGGGCGAAGGAATCGCCCGCGAGGAAAGCAACTTTGCCGCCGAAGTGGCGGCGCAGGTAAGCGCCGGATAAAGTGTTTCCGGCTCGATCGGAACCGCTCTAGCTTTTTTTCGCTCACAACTGCGGACCGGATGGTCCGCGCCTGCGCGCGGCGCGGCGTCTTGCGCGGTTCCGCTCGGCGGCGAGTTGGTGTATCCTCGCCCGCGACGTGTCACTTGAAGATTTCTAATGCGCTGACGGTCTGAGGTGCGCGGGTTCCGCCGAGTTGCCTTGGCTGAGTTGCCCGGGCCGAGTTGCTTGGGCCGGGTTGCTTTGGATGAGTCAAGCGCGGCCCAGAGGTTCCTCCGGCGAGCACCATGCCCCGAACAAGCCCATACGGCCGCGTTCTGCTAAAGATGTCCGGCGAAGCCCTGATGGGCGACACGGGGTATGGAATCGACTGGCCGACGGTCAACCGGCTCGCCGCCGAGGTGCAGACCGTGCGGGACTCCGGCGTGGAAGTGTGCCTCGTGATCGGCGGCGGAAATATTTTCCGGGGCGGCCCGGCGTCGGGCCAAGGAATGGAACGGGCCAGCGCCGACTACATGGGCATGCTGGCGACCGTCATCAATGCGCTGGCGATGCAGCATGCTCTCGACGAGCGCGGCGTTCCGGCCCGCGTCCTCTCGGCGATCCCCATGTCAACGGTGTGTGAACCCTACATCCGCCGCCGCGCCGTCCGGCACCTGGAGAAAGGCCGAGTCGTCATCTTCGCGGCCGGGACCGGCAACCCCTATTTCACGACCGACACGGCGGCCGCTTTGCGGGCAGCGGAGATGGGGTGCGACGCCCTGCTCAAGGGGACCCAGGTGGACGGCGTCTACACGGCCGACCCAAAGACCCACCCGGACGCCAAACGTTACGAGTCGCTCACCTATCTTGAGGTTCTGGCGAAGGACCTGCGCGTCATGGACGCGTCGGCCGTCACCCTGGCGCGAGACAACGACATACCGATTCTAGTATTCTCCATCCGCCAGCCGGGCGCCTTCGCCGACGTTGTCCGCGGCGCCGGGTTGAAAACGATAATCCGCGGTAGCGCGGACGAAGCGGCCACGGGGGTGGGAGGAACGGGTGTCGGATGATCCGGACGTCGACGACCTTCAACGGCGCATGACGGGCGCCGTCGAGGTCCTCAAACAGGAATTCTCCGGGCTGCGCACCGGGCGGGCCTCGGCGAGCCTCCTTGAACACGTTAAGGTGGACGCTTATGGGGCGGCGATGCCGCTCAATCAGGTTTCGACCATAAATGTGCCGGAGCCACGCCTGATCACGGTGCAGGTGTGGGACAAGGGCATGGTCAGGGCCGTCGAGAAGACCATTCGCGATTCTGGCCTGGGCCTAAATCCATCCGCGGATGGTCAGTTGATTCGCGTGCCCATCCCCGAACTTACCGAGGAGCGGCGCGGCGAGTTGGCCAAGGTGGCGGGCAGGTACGCGGAACATGCGCGGGTTGCCGTACGCAACGTCCGCCGGGACGGGATGGAGACCCTGAAGAAAATGGAAAAAGCCGGGGAAATGTCGAAAGACGACCACAAGGTTTGGTCGGACGAGATTCAAGAGATGACCGACGAAACGATCAAACGCATCGACGACGCGGTTACCGGGAAACAAAAGGAAATCCTACAGGTCTGAACGCATGACCTTCGCCCCATCCCTTGAAAATACACCGCCCCCGGCGCCCAAGCACGTGGCCATTATCATGGACGGCAACGGCCGCTGGGCGAAGGCGCGCGGACTGCCGCGGTTCGCCGGCCATCAGAAGGGCGCAAAGGCGGTGCGCGCCGTTGTCGAGGGATGCCAGGAACTGGGGATCGGTCACCTCACCTTGTACGCCTTCTCGTCCGAGAACTGGAAGCGGCCACAAGCCGAGGTCAACGATCTAATGGGCCTGCTGCGCCTCTATCTCAAGCGGGAGCTGGCGGATCTCCACCGCAACAACGTCCGGATGCAGTTCATCGGCGACTTCGACGCCTTGCAGTCCGACATTCAGGACCTGATCGAAAGCGCGCAATGGAAGACGCGCGGCAACACGGCACTGTGCCTGACCATTGCCTTGAACTACGGCAGCCACGACGAGATCGTCGAGGCCTGCCGGAAACTCGCGCGGGCCGTCGAGGCCGGAACGCTGCGGGCCGACGCCATTTCCGAAGACCTCTTTCGGGCCGAACTACAGACCGCCGGCATTCCCGATCCCGATCTGCTCATCCGGACCAGCGGCGAGCAGCGCTTGAGCAACTTTCTCCTGTGGCAGGCCGCTTATTCGGAACTGGTGTTCCTCGACACACTCTGGCCTGATTTCACGAAGGATCATCTAGCGGCCGCGGTGCGCGAGTATCAGCGCCGCGAACGGCGCTACGGCGCGGCGTCCGCCTGATGCTCGTGCCGCCCTCGCGGCCGGGTGGGCTCCGGGCGCGTCTCCTGTCCGCGGCGGTTCTCATTCCGCTGGTGGTGGCGGCCATCTACGTTGGCGGTTGGTTGCTCGTCCTCCTGGTGGCGCTGGGTGGGGTGCTGCTGGCCAACGAATGGGACCGCCTTTGCGGAGGTGACGGGGTGCGGGGTTCGGTCGGGATCGTGCATGCCGGTGTCGTCCTCGCGGCCGCCCTGTTGTCCGGCGCCGAACTCTACGGCGCGGCGCTGGCGCTCGCCGCGGTCGGAACGGTTGGCGTTACGGTCATTGCCATGCAGTTCGAACGCCGCGCCGTCTGGCCGGCGGCCGGCGTCATTTATCTCGCTCTTCCCATCATCGCCATGATCTGGCTGCGTGGCGAACCCGAGGCGGGCCGCGCCTCACTCCTTTGGCTTTTTGTACTGGTCTGGGCAACGGATACGGGCGCGCTGGCGGTGGGCCGCACCCTGGGCGGACCGCGGTTGGCGCCGAGGATCAGCCCAAATAAGACCTGGTCGGGTGCAATCGCCGGCCTCGCCTGTGCCGCCGCCGTGGGGGCCCTGATGGGCTGGCTCACCGGCGCCGCGGCTATCGCGCTGCTGGTCGGCCTGAGCGTCGCCTTGTCGCTGGTCGCGCAGGCTGGCGACCTGGTCGAATCCGCCGTCAAGCGCCACTACGGCGTCAAGGACTCCGGAAATCTGATTCCGGGTCATGGCGGAATCCTGGACCGGGTGGATGGGTTGCTCCTCGCCGCGCCCGTGATGGCGGCGGTGGCGCTTTTGAATGACGGGAGCGCCCTCCTATGGCGCTGACCGAGAAAGAGCCCGATTCGGAAAGGCGCCGCGTCACCATACTTGGGTCGACGGGCTCGGTGGGTTGCAGCACGCTCGATCTCATCGAGCGAAATCCCGGGGCCTACACGGTGGAAGCCCTAACCGCCTTTCGCAACGCAAACGGCCTTGCCGAACAGGCGCGGCGCATCCGTCCGGCGCTTGCCGTGGTCGGCGATCCCGGCGAGTACGGCCACCTGCGCCAGGCGCTCGAGGGAACCGGCATCGAGGTCGCCGCCGGACCGGAGGCCCTGGTCGAGGCGGCCAGCCGGCCCGTCGACTGGGTCATGGCGGCAATCGTTGGGGCCGCCGGGCTGCGGCCGGCGTTCGCCGCGATTCAGCAGGGCGCCATCCTTGCCTTGGCGAACAAGGAATGTCTGGTCAGTGCCGGCGACCTGATGATGGCGGAGGTCGCCAAACACGGGGCCACCTTGCTGCCCGTCGATTCCGAGCACAATGCGATTTTCCAGGTTTTCGACTTCGACCGCCGCGAGAGCGTCGAAAAGATCATCCTTACAGCGTCGGGGGGGCCGTTCCGGGATCTCGACCTGTCCAGTATGGCCGACGTGACGCCCGAGCAGGCGGTCGCCCACCCCAATTGGAGCATGGGCGCGAAAATCTCCGTCGATTCCGCGACCATGATGAACAAGGGGCTCGAACTGATCGAGGCCTATCACCTTTTTGGGGTGCCGCATGAAAATATCGAAATTGTCATCCACCCGCAGTCGGTCGTTCACAGCTTGGTGGCGTATGTCGATGGGTCGGTGCTCGCCCAACTCGGCTCACCCGATATGCGCACGCCCATCGCCTTCGCTTTGGGCTGGCCGAACCGCATCGCCACGCCGGTGGCCAGGCTCAACCTCGCCGAATTAGGCCAGTTAACGTTCGAAAAGCCTGATTCAAAACGCTTTCCTGCCATTGAACTCGCGCGTGAGGCTTTACAAACCGGCGGTGCTGCTCCTACTATTCTCAACGCGGCGAACGAAATTGCCGTTCACGCTTTTCTCGAAGGACAAGTTTCCTTTTTGGATATTGCCCGGACTGTTGAGATGACCCTGACTAAGGCCCCCGCCGCTCAAATCAATTCGCTCGACGACGTAGTAGCTATTGATCGAGAGGCGCGCGACACCGCGCGAGCGGTGATCGCCCTGTTGTAGACGCTCGGTTCGGTGTTGGTCCCGCTATGGCGTTCCTCGGCGATCTCCCTTCCATAGTCCTTCCGTTTCTCATAACGATCACGGTTCTGATTTTTATTCATGAGCTGGGCCACTACCTGGTCGCGCGTTGGAACAACGTGCGGGTCGAGGTTTTCTCCATTGGGTTCGGCCGGGAGATCTTTGGCTGGAACGATAGCCGGGGAACCCACTGGAAGTTCTGCTGGATCCCGATCGGCGGCTACGTGAAGTTCTTCGGCGACATGGGCGTGGCCAGTGGCCTCGGCGAAGAGGACGACTCCCTAACCCCGCAAGAACGGGACGTCGCCTTCCATCACAAGCGGCTGGGTCAGCGGGCGGCGATCGTCGTCGCGGGGCCGCTGGCGAATTTCGTCCTGGCGATCGTACTTTTCGCCGGGCTGTTCTCGATCGTGGGACAACCCTTCACACCACCGGTCGTCAGCACGGTGACGCCCGGCAGCGCCGCGGCCTCCGCCGGATTGGAGCCCGGAGACCGTATCGTGCGGGTCCGGGGAAGCAAGATCGCGCGCTTCGAGGACATCCAGCGCATCGTCCAAATCCGCCCCGGCGAGGAAATGGCGCTGGTCATCTTGCGGGATGGCGCCGAGCACACATTAAGCGTGACCCCCCGCCTGGTGGTCGAAGAGGACCGCTTCGGCAATACGATCCGTTTCGGGCGCCTCGGCATCCGGAGCACGGCGATCGAGTTCGTAAAGCGCGATCCCATCACCGCCGTTTGGTACGGCTTCCGCGCTACATACGAGATTGTCGGACAAACCTTCGTCGCTCTACAGCAGATCGTCAGCGGCCGCCGCGGTGCGGGGGAGTTGGCCGGCCCGCTGGGGATCGCTCAAATGTCGAAGGACGTGGCGACAATTAGTCTTTTGGCGTCCATCCAGTTCGCGGCTTTCCTGTCCGTCAGCCTGGGGCTGATCAACTTGTTCCCGATCCCGGTTTTGGACGGCGGGCACCTCTTATTCTACGGCTTTGAAGCACTGCGCGGGAAACCCCTGAGCCGGAAAGCGCAGGAGTACGGTCTCCGATTCGGGCTTTTGCTCATCTTCGGACTGTTGCTTTTGACGACCTTCAACGATCTAAACCGGCTCGATCTCTTCGGATTCGTTAGTGGACTGTTTTCGTGAACCCGGCACACGCACAGGCGGGCGGCCGCGGATGGATTCCGAGTGCCTTCCGGCGCCTGTTGCTTGGAGTCCTGATCGCCGGCGCCGTGTTTATGTTCGGCGGCGGGGACGCCTTCGCGCAGGAGCTTGATCGGGTCCAGGTCGAAGGAAACCAGCGGATCGAGGACGAGACCGTTCGCTCCTACATGTCGCTGCGTCAAGGCGATGTAATCACCGAGGCGAAAATCGACCGGTCGCTGAAGGCCCTGTTCGCCACGGGGCTGTTTTCCGATGTAACGATCCGGCGTGCCGGCAACGATCTGGTAGTCAACGTCGTCGAGAACCCGATCATCAATCGGCTGGCCTTCGAAGGTAACAACCGGATAGACGACGACGCGCTCTCGGCCGAGGTGCAACTGCGGCCGCGCCAAGTGTACTCGCGGGCCCGGATTCAATCCGATGTGCAGCGGATTATCGACATCTACCGGCGGGCCGGCCGTTTCTCCGTTTCGGTCGAGCCAAAAGTCGTGCAGTTGCCGCAAAACAGGGTCGATCTCATTTTTGAGGTCGAGGAGGGCCCCGTTACGGGCATCCGGAAAATCACGTTCATTGGGAACCGGCATTTCAGCGACCGCAAACTGCGTAGCGAAATCGCCACCAAGGAGGACCGCTTCTATCGCCTGTTTACCTCGGCGGACAAGTACGATCCGGACAGGCTGGGAGTCGACCGGGAGCTGTTGCGGCGGCTGTATCTGAAAAACGGGTTCATTGATTTTCGCGTGGTTTCCGCCGTCGCGGAGCTCAGCACAGACCGCAAGGACTTCTTCGTCACGATCACCGTCGACGAGGGCGAGCGCTTCCGCGTCGGCGAAACCGATGTCCGGAGCGCCATCCGCGACTTGGAGGAGTCGCGGCTTATGGAGCTGGTCGTCCTAAAGACCGGCAAGATCTACAACGCCGAAGATGTCGCCGAGACTATTCAGGACATTGCCTTCGAGGCTGGCCGGTTGGGGTTTGCATTCGTCGATATCCGGCCCGACCTGTCGATCAACCGCGATACTCGGATTATCGACGTGACCTTCGTCGTAAACGAAGCTCAGCGCATCTTCGTCGAACGTATCAACATCACGGGTAATTCCCGCACCCTCGATAAAGTCATTCGACGCGAATTCCGGCTGGTCGAAGGAGATGCCTTCAACGCCGCCTTGCTTCAGCGCTCACGGCAGCGCATTCGGGCGCTGGGATTTTTCGAAACGGTTGAGATGACCCAGGATCCGGGCAGCCAACCGGACAAGACGGTCATCAATGTGAATGTGCGGGAGCAGTCGACCGGGGAACTTTCCTTCGGCGCCGGGTTCTCCTCGGACCAAGGCGTGCTCGCCGACATCGGGATTCGCGAGCGCAACCTCCTCGGCCGCGGCCAAGATCTTCGTGCCTCCATCACGCTATCCGGGCGGACCCAGGAGATCGACTTATCCTTCACCGAGCCGTTCTTTCTGGACCGCAACCTGGCCGCGGGCTTCGACCTCTTCCGCAAATCCGCGGACCTGCAGCGGGAAAGCTCCTTCGAATCGCGTTCCATCGGGTTTTCTCTGCGTGCGGGCTTTCCGATTACCGAGTTTTTGCGTCAGTCCGTTAATTACACCCTTCGCTCCGATACCATCGGCAACATCGACCCAAGTGCGTCACGCTTCGTTAGGGGGCAGGAGGGGACATCCGTAACCTCGGCCATCGGCTACATCCTGACCTTGGATACGCGCAACGACCGGATTTCACCGACCGAGGGATTCATCGTTCGGCTCGAGCAGACCCTCGCCGGACTCGGCGGCAACAAGCACTTTTTGCGTAGCCGGCTCGCTTATGCCGCTTTTTTTCCCCTCGCGGAGAACTGGACCGTTTCGCTGCGGTTCGTGGACGGCTTCATCGTGGGGCTAGGTGAGGATATTTCGATCAGCGACCGGTTTTTCGTGGGCGGCAACGATTTCCGAGGATTCCGGTCGGGTGGCATCGGTCCGCGAGACACAGCGTCCGGTGACGCCCTGGGCGGAAATTTGTTCTACGTCGGCACGGCGGAGTTGACGTTCCCCGTGGGCCTGCCAAGTGAAATTGGCCTCCTCGGCCGCGTCTTTTCGCAGGCGGGCAGCTTGGCGCGGGTCGACGAGAGCGGACCCGGGCTCTCGGACGTGGGTTCGGTGCGCGTCACGGCCGGTTTCGGCGTGTCCTGGAGCTCCCCCTTTGGTCCCATCCAAGTGGATTGGGCGACCGCCATCAAGAAGGAGGACTTCGACGAAACCCAGGCGATTTTCTTGAGTTTCGGCACGCGCTTCTAGGGGCTAAACTGTCACCCGGAAAAGGGGGGCGAGATGGCTATGGCCTTGGCGATGCGGAAGCTGCGGAGATGTTTCTGGGCAAGCGCGTTCGTAATCTTTGGTTTGACGCATTTGGCGGACCCGTCGTTGGCCCAGGAAGCCGCCGGCGGGCCGATCCCAGCCGCCGTCATCGCCGTAGTCGATATGGAGCGAGTTTTCCAGAACGCCATGGCCGCGCGAAGCGCCGGGGCCCAAGTTCAGACCTTCTTCGACGCGGGCCGCGGCGAACTCACCTCGCGCGAGGAGGAACTGAGGCAGGAGCAACAGGAGTTGGCGCGGCAACGTCCCTTGCTGTCGCCGGAGGCCTATAGCGAGCGGGAGCGGGCCTTCCGCGCCGACGTAAGCGCGCTCGACGCGCGG
Source organism: Pseudomonadota bacterium (assembly GCA_022566715.1). Lineage (GTDB taxonomy): Bacteria > Pseudomonadota > Alphaproteobacteria > SHVP01 > SHVP01 > JADFIH01. Next base: position 8,630 of record JADFIH010000049.1, read on the forward strand.
CGGCGGGAACTCGACCGGCAACTCCAGAACCTGAGAACACGGGGGGAGATCGCGATTCGCCAGGCCATGGTGCCAATCTTCGCGGACCTCTCGCTGGAGAGGGGGATCACCATGATCGTCGGACGCACGCAGATCATGTTTGCGGTGCGGTCGATCGACCTGACCGACGATGTCCTTGCACGGTTGGACGCGGCGCTTCCGGAGGTCGATCTCAGTTTACCAGAAACGCAGTGATGGCCGATCCACGGTTCTTCCAGCGCCACGGTCCTTTCAAACTTTCCGAACTCGCCGAGCTCAGCGGCGCGGAGCTTGCGCCAGAGGCCGATCCGGACAGGATGGTTCAAGATGTCGCGCCGCTCGACGCCGCCGGCGCGGACGACATTTCGTTCCTCGACAACCGCAAATTCCTCGCGCGGTTTCGCGCGAGCAAGGCCGGCGCGTGCGTCGTTTCGCCCCGTGATCAGGGCGACGCCCCCGGACAGATGCATCTGCTGCATAGTTCCACGCCCTATAGGGCTTACGGGCTGATCGCCCGCAGCTTCTATCCGGCGCCCGTGGCCGCGCCGCGCCGGTCCGAGCGCGCCACGATCGACGCGACGGCGAAGGTTGCCGCTGATTGCACCGTCGAGGCGGGGGCCGTTATTGGACCGGACGCCGAAATCGGCCCGCGCGGCCACATCGGCCCGAACGTCACCATTGGCGCGGGCGTCGTGCTCGGTGCGGATTGCCGCGTGTACGCGTCGGCGTCCCTCAGCCACTGCCTGGCCGGAGACCGCGTTACGATTCGTGAGGGCGCGCGCATCGGCCCCGAGGGATTCGGATTCGCGCTGGACCCGGGTGGGCACGTCACCATCCCACAATTGGGCCGCGTCATGATTGGCGACGACGTGGATATCGGCGCCAACACCACGATCGACCGTGGCGCCGGGTCGGACACGGTGATCGGCGCCGGGTGCCGCATTGATAATCTCGTTCAAATAGGCCACAACGTTGTCCTGGGCCGGGGCTGCGCGATCGCCGCGCAGGCCGGAATGGCGGGTAGCGCACGGCTTGGCGATTTTGTCATGGTGGGGGGCCAAGCAGGTATCTCCGGCCACCTAACAATCGGAGACGGTGCACAAATTGCGGGTCAAAGTGGGGTTATTACAGACGTTCCGGCGGGCGCAAAATTCGGTGGATACCCGGCAACCCCGGTTCGCGATTGGCATCGGCGGACGATCGCCTTGAGCCGGCTTGCCAAAAGAAAAGGAAAATCGGATGGCTGATGTGGCGGTGGCCCCGGCCGACACGGCCGACATTCTGCGAATCCTGGATATGATCCCGCACCGCTATCCCCTGTTGATGGTGGACCGGGTCATCGACATGGTGCACGACACCAGCGCCACCGGAATCAAGAACGTGACCATCAACGAGCCGCAGTTCGTGGGCCACTTTCCCGGACAGCCCGTGATGCCCGGCGTCATGATCATCGAATCGATGGCGCAGACCGCAGCCGTCCTTGTCGTACACACTTTGGGGGACAGGGCGGAAGGAAAGTTCGTCTATTTCATGACGATCGATCGGGCGCGGTTCCGGCGCCCGGTCGTGCCCGGCGACACCATGTATGTGAAAGTCCGCAAAATACGCAACCGCGGCAATGTGTGGAAATTTCATGCCGACGTCCTGGTCGGCGAACACCTCGCCGCGGAGGCCGATTTCGCGGCAATGATCATGGATAGGTAACGGCATGGCGGATGTGCATCCCAGCGCAATTATCGAGGACGGCGCCGTCCTCGGCGACGACGTCACCATAGGCCCGTTCTGCTTGGTCGGGAGCCAGGTGGTGTTGGGAGTCGGCGTCACGCTCAAGGCGCATGTGGTCTTGGGTGGACGGACGATCGTTGGGCCCAACAGCATTATCTTCCCGTTCGCCTCGATCGGTCAGCAACCGCAAGATTTGAAGTACCGGGGCGAGGAATCGGAGCTGATCATCGGCGCCAACACGGTGATCCGGGAGCATGTCACCATGAACCCTGGAACCGGCGGCGGCGGCTTGGTGACCCGCACCGGCAGCAACTGCCTTTTCATGATCGGTTGCCACGTCGCCCACGATTGCCTGATCGGGGACAACGTCATTCTGGTCAACAACGCGACCCTGGGCGGGCATGTCGCGATCGGCGATTTCGCCATCATCGGCGGCATGTCGGCGGTTCACCAATTTGCCCGAATCGGTGCGCATGCCATGGTCGGCGGCATGTCGGGCGTCGAGAACGACGTTATTCCCTATGGCTCGGTGACGGGGAACCGCGCCCATCTCTCCGGCCTCAACCTGATCGGGCTCAAGCGCCGCAACTTCGGGCGCGAGCAAATTCACGACCTGCGCAGCGCCTACCGCCTGCTCTTCGCCCAAGAGGGCACCATGCAGGAGCGCCTCGAGGACGTCGCGGAGTCGTTCGGCGAAAACGATCTCGTCATGGAGATCGTCGAGTTCATGCGCGGCGATTCGTCTCGTTCGATTTGCCAGCCGAAGCTGGATCGTGCCGCCTAAGGTGGGAATACTGGCGGGCGGGGGAGACTTGCCCGGACGCCTCGTGGAAGCCTGCCGCGCGACCGGCCGCGAATTTTTCGTGATCGCCTTCGAGGGAGAGGACAGCGAACCGATCCCCGAGGTCGCGGCGGCGCGGGTCGGCGTGGGCGCCGTGGGCAAAACACTGAAGCTCCTGCACGATGAAGGCTGCGAGGAGGTGGTGCTCGCGGGGCCCATCAAACGGCCGGCTCTCAAGTCGCTCAAGCTCGATTGGCGCGGCGCCCGTCTCCTGCCCAAGGTCGCCGCCGCGAAGGGTGACAACGCGTTGCTCTCGGTCGTCCTCGACGCGCTGGAGGGGGAGGGCTTTCGCGTCATCGGGGCCGACGACCTTCTGCCGCAACTCTTGGCCCCGGAGGGAACCCTGGGACGGCATCGCCCAAGCGAAGAGGATCTGCGCGATATCGACCGCGGGTCGCAAATCTTGCGGGCGTTGGGACCGTATGACATTGGGCAGGCCGTGGTTCTGGAGGAAGGCCGCGTTCTCGGCATCGAGGCCGCGGAAGGGACCCGCGCCCTGTTGGACCGGATTCCCTCCCTGAAGCTCGCCGCCGGCCGCGGCGTCTTGGTAAAGCTCGCAAAGCCCGGACAGGACCGCCGCGTGGACCGGCCCGCCATCGGCGAATCGACGGTGCGGCAGGCCGCCGAAGCCGGCCTGGCCGGAATCGCCGTGGAGGCCGGCGGGGCCATCATCATCGACTTGCAGAGCGTAACCGCGACGGCGGACGAACTCGGCCTGTTCGTCGTGGGGATCGTCCCCACCGAAGCCTGAAACCGGCGGCGCGGGCGCCGCGTCATGGCACCGCTCAAGCAGAGCATCATGCTCGTCGCCGGCGAGCCGTCGGGCGATTTGCTGGGGGCCCGGCTCATTGCCGCCCTACGCCGGGCCTCGCCACGGGATTTGGACTTCATCGGGGTTGGCGGCGCCGCAATGGCGGCCGAGGGATTGCAGTCCATTCTGCCCCTGTCCGACCTGTCCGTCATGGGCCTCACCGAGGTTGTCCCGCGGATTCCACGCCTGTTGGGCCACATCCGGCGTACCACCGCGTTTGCGCGCCGCGAACGGCCGGCCGTCATTGTCACCATCGATGCGCCAGGGTTTAATTTCCGTTTGGCCAAGCGCCTGCGGGGCGGCGGCATCCCAATCATCCACTACGTCGCGCCGACGGTGTGGGCTTGGCGCCCCGGGCGGGCCAAGGCCATCGCGCCGTTGTTCGAGCACCTGCTCGTGCTGCTGCCCTTCGAGCCGCCTTACTTCGAGGCCGTGGGACTGGATTGCACATTCGTGGGCCATCCCGCGGTCGAACAGCGCCTGGAAGAAGGGGGAGGCGCCGCCTTCCGGGCCCGGCACGGTATCGCGGCGGAAGCGCGGCTGCTGGCGGTGCTGCCGGGCAGCCGCCATAGCGAGACCAGCCGCTTGCTGGGGCCGTTTGGCGCCGCGGTGCGGACGATCGCGGAGCAAGTGCCCGGCCTGCGCATCGTCGTTCCGACGCTCGCCCACGTCGCGGACGAGGTCACGAGCGCGGCCCGCGGGTGGCCGGGGCGACCCATCGTTACAGTGGGCGAGGCCGAAAAACTCAACGCCTTTCAGGCGAGCGATGCGGCCTTGGCGGCCTCGGGTACCGTGTCTCTGGAACTCGCCCTGGCGGGAGTCCCCATGCTGGTCGCCTACCGCGTCAGCGCCCTAACCGCGTTCATCGCGCGGCGTCTGGTGCGGACGGAGCATGTCAACTTGGTCAATCTCATTCTGGGGCGGCGCGTCATACCCGAGATCCTTCACGGCGCGTGCACGGCGCAGCGCCTCGCGGCGGAAACCCTTCGTCTGCTCGAAGACGAAGGGGTGGGGGCGGAGCAGATGGCCGCGAGCCGCGATGCCATGGCGGCGCTGGGCGCCGGGGGCGAGGCTCCCAGCGACCGCGCGGCCCGCGCCGTCCTGGACGTGATGGCCCGCCACACCTCAGGTTAGGGCCCGGGCCTGCATTGAAGGACCGGAAAGTCAGGGAAGTATCGAAATTTCAGGGCCGCACAAATAGGCCGGGAAACCGGCTCGCCTCAGGTCAGGGCCCAGGCGATAAGCACCCCCACCACGAGCGCCGCGCCACCGCGCAGCCCATAGATTCTCGCCTTGCGCGAGAACGAGGGCGTGTTGTCATTGGCCGGCGGGGCCATTTTCGCGCGCCGGGGCTTGAGTCGGACCGGAGCCAAAGGCCGGCGGGGCAGGCGGGCCCGCCGGGTCCGGTTTTGCGCGTTGCGCCCCCTAGCCACGCTGATGCAACGGCACGTAGTCGCGCCGCGCCTCCCCGGTGTAAAGTTGCCGTGGCCGGCCGATCTTCTGCGAGGGGTCTTCCATCATCTCGTTCCAATGGGCCACCCAGCCGACGGTGCGGGCCAGGGCGAACAAGACGGTGAACATGGTCGTCGGAAAGCCCATGGCGCGTAGAATGATGCCGGAATAGAAATCGACGTTCGGGAATAGTTTGCGCTCGACGAAGTAGGGATCCTCCAGCGCGATCCGCTCCAGTTCCATGGCGAGCTTCAGCAGGGGCTCGTTCTTCACCCCGAGTTCGTCCAGAACCTCGTGGCAGCTCTTGCGCAGCACCGCCGCGCGAGGGTCGTAGTTCTTGTACACCCGGTGCCCAAAACCCATCAGGCGGAAGGGATCGTCCTTGTCCTTGGCGCGCTCGAGGAACTCCGGGATGCGGTCCGCCGTACCGATTTCGTTGAGCATCGATAGCACCGCCTCGTTCGCGCCGCCGTGGGCCGGGCCCCACAGGCAGGCGATGCCGGCCGCGATGCAGGCGAAGGGATTGGCCCCGGAGGACCCCGCCAGCCGCACCGTGGACGTCGAGGCGTTTTGCTCGTGATCGGCGTGCAGGATGAAGATGCGCGACATGGCCCGGGCCAGGACCGGATTCACGTGATAGTCCTCGCACGGCACCGCGAAGATCATGTGGAGAAAGTTCTCGACGTAATTGAGGTTGTTCCGCGGGTAGATGAAGGGCTGGCCCATCGAATATTTGTAGGCCATGGCGGCGATGGTCGGCATTTTGGCGATGAGGCGAATCGACGCGACATGCCGCTGATGCTGGTCGGAAATGTCCAAGCTGTCGTGATAGAACGCCGAAAGCGCGCCCACGACACCCACCATGATCGCCATGGGGTGGGCGTCCCGGCGGAAACCCCGGAAAAAGTGGGTCAGCTGCTCATGCACCATCGTGTGCATGGTGATCGAGTGCTCGAACTTCGTCTTTTCCTCGACCGTGGGAAGATCGCCGTTCAAGAGGAGATAGCAAACCTCCAGGTAGTCACCATGCTCGGCCAGGTCCTCGATCGAGTAGCCACGATGCATGAGCATGCCCTCGTCGCCGTCGATGTAGGTGATCTTGGATTCACAGCTCGCCGTCGCCATGAAGCCGGGGTCGAAGGTGAATAACCCCGTCTCCCGGTAGAGGGAGCGGATGTCGACGACCTGCGGACCCATGGAACCCTCCAAGATCGGGTACTCCGAGGTCTTTCCGCTCGCGTCGGTGACCGTTACCTTGCCGTTTGGGCGCGGGGCCCCACTTTGGCCTGCCATCGAGCATCCTCACCGAATTATTGTTCTTTTTGTTCGTGCCGCACGAACTCTGGGAAGATCATACCCGATCTCATACCCATTTGGGTAATGGCGTGGGTGGTAGCGCCGAATCCCACCGGCAGCGCCCAAGCCGGCGGAGACAGCGGCGATCAGGCGCCCTAGGTGCGGCTTAGTTTTTCGATGCGGGCCAGGCTCTCCTCGCGGCCCAGGACCTTGAGCACCTGAAATATGCCTGGCGATGCGGCCCGGCCCGTCAAGGCAGCCCGCAGGGGCTGCGCCACCTTGCCCAACTTCACGCCTTCGGCCTCGGCAAAGCCGCGAATCGCGTGTTCCAGGGTGTCGGCGGACCAATCCGTTTCTCCTCCCAGCACGGGGCCGAGGCGGGCCAGAAGGGCGGGAGCCTCGCCGGAGAGCAGCTTGAGCGCCTTTGCGTCGGGCTCGGGGGCGCCATTGCTGAAATAAAACAGTGAACTTTCAGCCAGTTCCTGAGTTGTCTTCGCGCGCTGCTTCAGTTCTCCGACCGCCGCGGTCAGGCGCACCTCCTCCTCGGAGGTGAGCGGCCGTTTCAACAACGTCGCGACGCGCGCGCCGACCCCTCCCACGCCTCCCACAAGATCGCGGTCCGGGGTCTCCCGTATATAATGGCCGTTGAGGTTGGCCAGCTTGTCGAAGTCGATGCGGGCCGGAGAACGTCCGATTCCGGGAAGGTCGAACCACTCGATGGCCTGTGCGGTGGAAATGGTCTCATCGTCGCCGTGGCTCCAGCCCAGCCGCAGCAAATAGTTGCGCAAAGCCTCGGGCAGATAGCCCATGTCCCGATAAGCCTCGACCCCGAGCGCGCCATGGCGCTTCGATAGCTTTGCCCCGTCGGGACCATGGATCAGGGGAACATGGGCGAACACCGGCACGGGCCAGCCCATGGCCTGGTAGACGTTGGCCTGGCGGAAGGCGTTGTTCAGGTGGTCGTCGCCCCGGATGACGTGGCTGATCCCCATGTCGTGGTCGTCGACCACGACGGCGAGCATATAGGTCGGGCTCCCGTCGGCGCGTAGGAGGACCATGTCGTCGAGTTGCGCGTTGGCCACCCGAACCTCGCCCTGGACCGCGTCATCGACCACAGTTTCGCCGGCCTGCGGCGCCTTGAAGCGGATCACCGGCGGCACGCCGTCCGGGGCCTCGGACGGATCGCGGCCGCGCCAGCGGCCGTCGTAGCGCGTGGAGCGGCCCTCGGCCTGGGCCCTCTTGCGCATTTCCGCCAGTTCCTCGGGGCTGCAATAGCAGCGGTAGGCGTGCCCGGCGTCGAGGAGTTCGCGCGCCACCTCGGCGTGGCGTTCGGACCGCGCCGATTGGTAGACCGGCTCGCCGTCCCGATCGAGGCCGAGCCAGTCCAGCCCCTCGAGGATGGCGGCGATCGCCTCCTTGGTCGAGCGTTTGCGGTCGGTGTCCTCGATGCGCAAAAGAAACTTGCCGCCGGTGTGGCGGGCGTAGAGCCAGTTGAAGAGCGCGGTGCGCGCCCCGCCGATGTGAAGGAAGCCAGTCGGCGAGGGAGCGAAGCGCGTTACGACGGTCATGGTTTGCGGTTTTGACGTTCGGGCCTAAGATGCGACGCGCGGGGGTTCAATAACATAAATACGCGCCGGCATCATGGGACCGGACGCGCTCGGCCTCCGCACATTGCCGCTCAGGCGCCGTTGGGTCACCTGCTCCTTGGGGAGGGGAGAGGGATCATGCGCGTCGGCGTCGGCCGGACGGGACATCTTCGCGTGGCGCTCGCGTGGCGCGACACCCTGCTGGCCGAACGCGCGCGCTGGATCCTGTGGCTGCCCGTGGCCGTCGGCGCCGGCGCGGGCATTTATTTCGCGCTTCCCG
>JADFIH010000218.1 GCA_022566715.1 Pseudomonadota bacterium
GCGGGCGCGGGGGCGGGCTCGGGGGCGGCTTCCGCGGCCTTGGCGGGCTCAGGGGCGGGCTCAGGCGCGGGTTTGGGGGCCGGTTCAGGAGCGGCTTCCTCGGCCTTGGCGGGCTCAGGAGCGGGTTCGGGGGCGGCTTCCTCGGCCTTGGCGGGCTCGGGCGTGGGTTCAGGAGCGGTTTCCTCGGCCTTGGCGGGCTCGGGAGTGGGTTCGGGCGCGGCTTCCTCGGCCTTGGCGGGTTCGGGCTCAGGCGCGGGTTCGGGCGCCTCCGCGGGAGCGGCATCCTCCGCCGGCGGGCTCTCCTCGTCGAACAACGAGTCCACATCGGTCTGACTGATGCCCTCGCCCTCGAGCGCCGGCCCATTCAGGAGTTCCTTGTCGCCCGGTTCGCCCGGTTCGGCGGATTCTTCGTCCGCCATATCCTCGCCCTCCGGCCAGGCCGTCAGGATCGATCCGATTCGCTCCTCGATGAACGTCAGGGTGTTGATCACCTTGGTGACGCGCTGGCCCGTGATGTCCTGGAAGGAGCAGGCCTCGAAGATGCGCATGCACTGGTCGTTGACCGCGAGCGCGTAGGCCTCGACGTCCGTGGTGTCGGCGGCCATGATCGTCTCGACCGCTTCCATGATGGTGTTGGTTGCATCCTCCGTGGCCTGGACCACGGCGTCCAGTTCCCGGCCGGCGCGCGGGATCTTCTTTGCTTTGATTTCCTTGGGCTGGGCGCGGGCGATCTCCGTGCGCATGGAAGTGATATGATCGGACAGGTCCTGGAATTCACGGTAGATCGTCGTGTCGATCGACGCGAAATAGCGCGACATGGTGTTGATCAGCACCTCGGTGATCGAGGCGATGTCGCTCATGCTGATGCGCCGGTCTTCTTCCGTGCGCAACATGTCCACGAGTTGGCTGATCTTTGTGTTGAGTTTCTCTCGGTCCATGAACCCCACCCGGCCCTGGCCAGGACGCCCCGGTTATGATCCCGGGGACTCTGGCGCCGAGCCAAACTAGAAGATCGAATTAAAGAAAAAGTTAAGGATAAATGCCGCGAACCGGCGGAAACCCTAGGGTTGGGGCCGCTTGCCGCTCCCAAGGGCGGATCGAGTTTGGACCGACCCACGGCGTGGTTCCGTCCAAACTTGTGAATTCGCCCTACATCAATATGTTAGAGCAAATTCTCCGGGTTGACGGATCGCCGCTGGCGGTTCCGATCAACCCGGATTTGCTCTAGGGGCTTCGTTATATTGCGCCGCAATCGGGCGAAGGCCCTCAAATCCTTCCATCTCTAGAAACTTAAGGCTACCGGCCCATGACGGACGCGACGGGCTATTTCCTGGAGGACCTGGCGGTCGGCATGTCGGCGGCCTATAGCAAAACCGTGACCGAGGCCGATATCGCTAAATTCGCCGAGGTCTCGGGCGATGACAACCCGTTGCACCTCGATGAGGCCTTCGCCAAGACCACCCAGTTCAAGGGGCGCATCGCCCACGGCATGTTGAGCGCCGGGTTCATCTCGACCATTCTGGGCACGCAATTGCCGGGACCCGGCTCCGTCTATATGAGCCAGAGCCTTCGCTTCACCGCGCCCGTCAGGATCGGCGACACCGTGACGGCGCGCGCCGAGATTACCGGCATCCGCACCGACAGGAAGCGCGTGACGCTTCTCACCACTTGCTCGGTGGACGGCAAGGTGGTGATCGAGGGCGAGGCCCTGGTCTTGGTTCCGTCCAGGGCCTAGGCGCGGGTCCGCGGCATGGAAGTCCTGCGCCAACCAATGCTGCCCGAGGAGTTGCGCGGCGGGGTCTATGCCATCGGCAATTTCGATGGGCTGCACCGGGGCCACCAGGCCGTGATCTTCGAATCGGGCCGGGTCGCCGGCGAGCTCGGCGCGGCCCACGGACTCCTGACCTTCGAGCCGCATCCGCGAAGCTATTTCAGCCCCGGCGGTTCCGCGTTTCGCCTGACCTCGCTGGTCCGCAAGGCGGCCGTTCTGGAGTCCTGGGGCGTGGACCGGATCATCGCCATCCCGTTCGACGCGGCGCTTGCCGGCACCCTGGCCCAGGATTTCGTCGTCGAGGTTCTGGTCAAGGGATTGGGGCTGCGCCATGCCGTCGTCGGCTACGACTTCACCTTCGGCCAGGGCCGCCGCGGCAACGCCGTGATGTTGGATCAGATGGCCGAGATGGAGGGCTTCGGGGTCAGCATCGTCGAGGCCGCGGTGGAGCCCGGCGGCAAGACCTATTCCTCGAGCGCCATCCGCCAGGCCCTGCGCGAGGGCCGCCCCCGCGATGCCGCGCGCGGGCTGGGGCGCTGGTGGTGTGTCGAGGGGACGGTGCAGCGCGGCGAGGCGCGCGGGGTCAAGCTCGGCTTTCCCACCGCCAATCTCGAGCTTGGCGACTACCTCGAACCCGCCCTGGGCGTCTACGCCGTCAAGGCGGCGTTCGAGTCCGGCGGCCCCTGGTTTCACGGCGTCGCCAACCTTGGAAACCGGCCGACTTTCGGCGGCGGCGGCGTGGTGCTCGAGGTGCATCTGCTCGATTTCGAGGGCGATCTCTACGGCAAGGAGCTTCAGGTCGAGTTCGTCGACTACCTGCGGCCCGAAAAGAAGTTCGACGGCCTCGACGCTCTCAAGGCCCAGATCGCGGCGGATTGCGATTCGGCCCGCGAGGTGCTGGCAAGACCTTGGCGACCCCGCGGGGACGACGGCCCCCAATCAATCCACGCTAGATATTGAGCGTCACTATCAACAACCCACCATATCTAGTATAAATTGCTCAAGATTCAGGCAGGCGTTTCTTGAATGGTGCGCTGTCTGTCCGGTGTCGGATACGCGGAGGCCCCTATGAGCCAAGAAGAAGTTGGGATCGGCGAACCCTCTCCAACTAATATCTCCGAACAGGATCGCCGCTGGGCGATCCTGCGGTGGTTGTCTGTAAAGCTGAACGATGAGCCGCACGGCGATATATTGGAAGCCGCCGACAAATTCGAGGATTTCGTGACCGGACAGGTTGCCGGTCAGAAGATATCCAAGGAAGCTCTCTCGAAGATCAAGAGGATCGAACCGGCGGCGGGCAAAATCGTGGCCGGGGCGGCGCAAGTCGAATCGGGTTCCGAGGACTTGGAACCGCCAAAGTTTCTCGAACGGAGAGGCCGTCCGTGAGCTAAGGGGAGCGGACCCGAGGGACGTTCCATTAATGGCGCCGTGCCTTGAATCCCCTGCATAACGCTCTCCTCCATATCAAGGGTGTGATTCTGGCCTAAACGCGAGCGTCGGCACTCTCCGGAGGCCCCCAGGTTCCCCCAATTCCTGGGGGCTTTCTCTTGGCGAACCCTTCTTTACGGCCCTCCGCCCGCCTCATCGGCGCCCCAGGCCGGATCGAGTTTGACCGCAACCACCGCTCGATTCCAGCAGCCTTGAGCGATTCCAGATGAACTGGAAACGTCTAGCAGGCTGCTGAAAAACTCTCCCCAAAGGGGGGGATTTGTGATTCCCTCGTTTTAACGAGAAGGAGGGAGACATGCGAGGCCAAGACGGATCGAGCGGCAGTCTTTTCAGTTACGTGGACCTTGAGGCTCGGGTTCCGGCGACGCATCCGCTTCGCGTGATCCGGGGGATCGTGAACGAGGTTCTGGGTTCGCTGTC
>JADFIH010000219.1 GCA_022566715.1 Pseudomonadota bacterium
GTTGCCGGGCGTCGCCGCCGTTCCCTGCTTGGTGGGCGCGCCATAGCCGGTAATCGTGCGGGAGGCGATGAGCGACGGCCGGTCCGAGTCTTGCGCCACGGCGAGGGCCGCTTCGAGCGCGGCCGGATCGTGCCCATCCACCGCCGCCGTGGCCCAGCCGCTCGCGGCGAAACGGGCCATGGTGTCGTCGCTGGTCGCGATCTCGGTCGGTCCGTCGATGGAAATGTGGTTGTCGTCGAACAGGACGATCAACTTGCCGAGGCGCAGGTGGCCCGCGAGCGAAACCGCCTCGTGACTAATCCCCTCCATCAGGCAGCCGTCGCCGGCGATGACATAGGTGCGGTGGTTCACCAACGCCGGGCCGAACTGGGCCGCGAGCAGGCGTTCGGCCAGCGCCATGCCGACCCCGTTGGCGAGACCCTGGCCGAGCGGCCCGGTCGTCGTCTCGATGCCGGGCGCGGCGCCGTATTCCGGATGGCCCGCCGTCCGGCTGCCAAGCTGGCGGAAATTCTTGAGTTGCGCCAGGTCCATGTCCGGGTAGCCGGTGAGATGCAGCAGGCCGTAAAGCAGCATGGAGCCGTGCCCCGCCGACAGCACGAAGCGGTCGCGGTCGGGCCAGCCGGGATTCCCGGGGTCGAACTTGAGAAACTTTTGGAAAAGAACCGTCGCCACGTCGGCCATGCCCATGGGCAAGCCCGGGTGTCCCGAGTTCGCCTTTTGGATCGCGTCCATGGCGAGCGCGCGCAGGGCGTTGGCCATGTCACGATGGCCCGCAACCGCGTCCCGCACGGGCCCTCTCAAATCATCTGGTGCGTTCATTTGGGACTCGAAGGGGCCCGCGACTCCGATTTCCGCCGCGCCTGCCCGCAACGGTGCGCGAAACATGACCGCCGCACCTCTTTCCGTCAACCGGCGAGTTTCCCAACCGGGCCGAAGCCAAATCGATTCGGTTGACGCTGTGTGGTGCGCGCGTTTATCTTCGCAACCGGAAGGCCCGATGGCGAGCATCACGACAGCAAAGCAAAGACTCGAGAAGGCGGTGACGCGCCTTGAATCGGCCGTTCAAACCGTCTCGGCGAAAGATGCGAATGATGCGGAAGGCGCACGCGTCGAGACCCTTGAGTCCGAACGCGCCAAGCTCGACACGCAGCTCTCGGCGTTGCGTGTGGAGCACGAGACCCTAGAGCAGCAATATTCCACGGCGCGGGGTGACTACGTGGCCCTGGAAAAGGTGATCGATCAGGTGTCGGACCGCCTGGATGCGACGATCGGCCGACTCCGCAAGGTACTGGAGAGCTGACATGCCGGTGGTGAAAGTGAGTGTGAACGGGCAGGATTACCAGGTTGTCTGTGAGGAGGGCCAGGAGACCCATCTCGGAAACATGGCGGATTACGTCGATAAACGCGTGGCTCAACTCGCCGAAGATGTGGGCCAGGTCGGTGAGGCGCGGCTGATCCTCATGGCCAGCCTTATGATTGCCGACGAACTCTCCGATGCGATTGACGAGATGGACGGCCTGCGCTCCGGCACCGGGGCCGAGGACGCCAGTGCCACCTATGAGCATCTTGCCAGCCGCATCGAGAGCATTGCGGCCCGCCTGGAGACCGCCTAACTATAGAAGGCGGTCGGGTACTGTCCGGTTTGACGGGCTGCATTTCCCTGGGGCCAATACTATCTTCTAGGGAGCTGTCTCTGCCAGAACCGTGGTTTTGGTATCGCGGTGCCCACCTGCTTGTGCAGGCCACGGAGGATACTGTCGTCCGGCGGCAGGATGGTCCCGATCGCACCCTGCCGGACCCCGGTGTCCGGCGCCCTAGCGTTTACCGCCCCAGTGTCCGCCGCCCCTTCGACCCACCATGCCCCTTGCGCCCAACGCCACGGCCGACCCGAAGAAGGAGTTGCGCGCCACCTTGCTGGCCCGGCGCCGGGCGCTTCCCGAGGAGACGCGGGCTAGGGCGGCCGGCGAGGCCGCGGAGATTTTCCTCGATGCGGTTCGTCCGCCCGCCGGCGAGCCGGTAGCGGGGTACTGGCCGATGCGGGGTGAATTGGATCCCCGGCCCCTGATGGCGCGCCTGGCGGGCCGCGGCCACCCCCTCCTGTTGCCCGCCGTCGCGGGCGAGGGGCGACCCCTGACGTTTCGCGAGTGGCGCGAGGGAGAGGCCCTGACCGCCGGACCCTTCGGCACGCGGGAGCCCCCGGCGGACGCACCCGAAGGGGCACCGGGCCTCATCATCGTGCCCCTGCTCGCCTTCGACGGCGCGGGCTACCGCTTGGGCTACGGCAAGGGGTTCTTCGACATGACTCTGGCGGAACTGCGCCGCCGCCCCGGCGTGATCGCCGTCGGCTTTGCCTACGAGGCCCAGCGCGCCGAGCGCCTGCCGCGCGACGACTGGGACCAGCCGCTCGACTGGATCGTCACCGAGCATAAGGCAAGGAAGATCCGATGAAGGTTCTGTTCCTCGGTGACATCGTGGGGCGTTCGGGCCGCGAAGTCGTGTGCGGCGCGCTGCCCGGCCTGCGCCAGAAACTCGATCTCGATTTTGTCGTCGCCAATGGCGAGAACGCCGCCGGCGGTTTCGGCATCACCGCCGACATTTGCGCTCAGCTCTACGCGGCGGGCGTCGATGTGCTGACCACGGGCAATCACGTCTGGGACCAGCAGGAGATTATCTCCTACATCGATTCGGAGCCGCGCTTGTTGCGCCCCATCAATTACGTGGCGGGCACGCCGGGCCGTGGCGCCAACATCTTCACGGCGCGGGGCGGCGCCAAGGTGCTGGTCCTGAACGTCATGGGCCGCGTGTTCATGGGCGAACTCGATGATCCGTTTGCTCATGTTTCGGCCGAGCTCGCCAAGGTGCGGCTCGGGGGAAGCGTGGATTTCGTGCTGATCGACATTCACGCCGAGGCGACAAGCGAGAAGATGGCCGTGGGCCGCTTTGCCGACGGCCGGGCCTCCCTCGTCGTCGGCTCGCATAGCCACGTGCCCACGGCGGATGCGCAGGTGTTTCCCGGCGGCACCGCCTATCAGACCGACGCCGGCATGTGCGGAGACTATGAGTCGATTATCGGCATGGAGATCGCGGGCCCCATGTCGCGCTTTCTCGGCAAGGTGCAGAAAGTGCGCTTCAAGGCGGCGCTCGGCGAGGCCACCTTGTGCGGCGTCTACGTCGAGACCGACGACGCAACCGGCAAGGCGACCCACGTCGCTCCCCTGCGCCAGGGCGGACGGCTCGCACCTTGTTGGCCGATTTGACCGTGAAAAAAAGTCCTTCGCCGCGCTCAGTGCACTTTTTCAGTGGCGGTAAAGGGGACCTTTGCGAAGGCCCCGCGACCTGCGTGTCGAAAAAAGAACCCCTCCCCCTTTTTCGAGGGGGAGGGCAGGGAGGGGGTGTTTTGTTGAATCCCCTTTCCCGAAGCGGATTACGAGGATCGCATTTTACTAGGATTCCCCGTTGTGGGGTGGGCGGCGGTCACGCGCGTGTAGCGCCGACAGAATGGTTTCCAGGACTCCGTCCATATTCTTGAGCACGTCGTTGTTCCAGAATCTCAAGACCTGATAGCCCATTTCGCTCAGATGCTTTGTTCGACGTGCGTCGTAGTCCTTACGGCTCGCGTGCTGTCCAC
>JADFIH010000220.1 GCA_022566715.1 Pseudomonadota bacterium
GGACCGGTTCTTCTGTAGCGAAGCCGAGGCCGAAGCGGCAGGGTGGAGGGCGTCGAAGCGGTAGGCGCGGGGAGTGGCCGCGCAATGCAGGACTTTCAGAATCAAGAGCGTGCGCTATGGTTGTACTCGTGATATACTACCCAAGCGTTGGGCAGTGTATTGGGGGGCGGTGCGATGGCAAAACGGGGGACGGATGTAGATGACTACGTGGGTAGGCGCGTCCGCCAACGCCGGCTTGAGCTTGGCCAGTCCCAAACTGAACTTGGTAACGCCCTCGGAGTTACCTTCCAGCAGGTTCAGAAGTACGAAAACGGCGCCAACCGGGTGAGCTCGGGGCGGCTCTATGCTATGGCTCGGCACCTGGGGGTGACACTCGACTATTTCGTCGAAGGGTTGGAATTATCGGCTGCCCGTCAGCCCATCCCCGAATTGCTGTTTAAGAACGACAAGCAGGTGATCGCTCTCGTAAGGAGCTTCATCCAAATTTCCGATGATGGCACCCGTTCAGCGGCGGTGGGGCTTGTAAGCGCAATCGCCAAGGCCGAGGCGCCTCAGACGAAGCCGCGAAAGAAACCAAGTGCGAGGCGCAAATCGTAAGCGACATCGACCTCTGGCGCGCCGCCAAGCTGCTCATCGACCGGCACGGCAAGGCCGCCACCGCTGAGGCCATGAAGCGCGCTGATGCCCTCGCGGCTCAGGACGATATAGCGGGCAAGGTTACCTGGCTGCGGATTCTCGAAGCCATTGAGGAATTGGAGAGCACGGTGCCAGCGGGGCCGGTGCATTAGACGTATCACTCGAACCCCGAGCGACGGGTTTCATCTAGCGGGGGCCGACCGATTCAATTTGCTTCAAACAAATCCCTTCGGCGTATTATTCCTGTCTCAAGGTAGTGCCGATAGTCGTCTATCCAAGCCTGAATCTCGGGAGTAATTGAGTCCTCTGATCTTAGATATGATTCCATTTCTGCCGGACTAGGTGCCATCCATTGAGCGAAGTTCAGGAGATCTTGGAAACCCTTTGCCGTGGCCTTCATCTCAGGTGTTTCGCTCGGACCAGTTTGATTGGGACTGCCGTGCCGCTGCAAAATCTCTCGTCTGATTGACCGGTGGTATATTATCGCGATCCCGCGACGCCACATGTTTTCGGCATCGGCAATTTGCTCAGCACTCGCTCCAATATCTTCGAGTTGACGGACTAGGTTATCGTGCAGGCTGAGCCGCACCGCCAAAGTGGTGCTGTCAAAGAAGTTTCCCGCCATTAGGTCTGTCAGGGCTACCTTTGAAATGGCGAGGGTAATTGAGCGTGTTTGTTCGATGGTCGCGGTTGCCTCTTCGATCTTCTCCCTCATCCGGGCTCTAAGCGGACCAAGGGAAAACTCGGCGATTTCGTCGAACCTGGACATCAACGTAATGAACGCGCCAATTAGGAATGCAATCCATGATGCGCTTTGGTCGTCGAGTTCAATGCCTATGTAGAGTGGCGCCGCAACTGTGAAAAGGATGCCACCACCGAACCAAAGGCGTCTCCAGACTGTTGGTCGATTCGTCAATCTAAGTTCCACTCGACACCTCAAGTGCAGGCAAATGCCTCGAAATCTGCGAGAACGCTACCCAGGCGCTACCCAAAACCCGCCTCTCGCGCGCCGTCGAAGTCCAACCAATTGAAATAAAGCGGTAAATCCTCGCCGCAGCGGCTCGAAAGCCATGCTGGCATGGCAATAATCCAGCAGCGCCTGCCATGAGCTCAAGGTTGGGCGGTTGAGTACCCGCTGCTGCGCGAGCCTGAGCGCCGCCGCCTCGATCACTTTCAGGGACGTTATGCTGGCGTCGCCGATGCCGGACACTTCGGCCAGGCGCTCCGGGGGCGCGGCGATTGCGTCGGCGAAGGTGCCGAAGCGGTCGATCAACGTCTTGGCGAGTGGCTTTACGTCCCCCCGCGCATTGGCCATGAAGAGGACCATTTCCATGAGCTCGTAATCGGCCAGCGCGTCGGCGCCCGCCTTGCGAAAGCGTTCGCGAAGACGCAGGCGGTGGCCATGGTAGTGCGGCTTTTTCTTTGCCTCCGGCATCGTGGGGCCAGAGTAGGCCGCGCGGCGCACCCGCGCCACCCCGCTGCTGCCGCCGCCACGAAGGGGGTTGGGGCGATTCCAGTTCATCTGGAATCGCTCAAGCTGCTGGAATCGCTCAAGGCTGCTGGAATCGCTCAAGGCCGCAAGGCGGCCCGCCGGCTATCCGGCGCGGCCGCGCAGGCGCGGCCATCCTTAATTCATCCGAGATGGGCCGGTCCGCAGCCGTGAGCGACAAAAGCTAGAGTGGTTCCGGCCAAGCCGGAATCGCTCTGGGGGCGTAAATCCTGTCTTCAAGGAGTACAATGGGGTGCTCCGGATCACATATGTAGCCCAGGTCGAGCCATGACCCGAAGCTCGTCTCCGCCGCGCTCCGTCCCCTAAGCAGAACCTGGTCCACGCCGCCATGCGCCCCCGTACCATCGCCGCAATTGCCGCCGGCGGCGCGCTCGCGGCTCTGACCGTGGCCTATGGCGTGGCGCTGCAGGCCGACCTGGGCCGGTTCAAACCGGCCATCGCCGAGGCCGCACGGGAAGCCACCGGCCGCGACCTCGCCATCGGCGGCAAGCTCCGCCTGGCGCCCGGCCTCCGGCCGGCGCTCGTCCTCGAAGACGTCACCCTGTCGAACGCCGATTGGGCCGCCGAGCCCAGCCTGTTCCGGGCGCGGCGCGTCACCGTCGCGGTCAAGGTCTTGCCCCTGCTCTCCGGGCGCATCGAGTTGGCCCGCGTCGACATCGCGGACGCCGAGATTTTCCTGGAAACCGACGCACAGGGGGCGCCCAACTGGCTTTTTGACAGGGACGGCGAGTCCGTGACCGAGACCACGCCCGAGGAAGCGGCGGCAGCCGTGCCCGGCGCCATCGTGGTCCACGACGCCGTGGTCAGCTTCCGTGACGGGCAAAGGGGCGGCGAACCGCTCACGCTGGTTTTGCGCCGCGCCGAGGTGCGCGATTCCGGTCCTGGTCCCGGCCCCGAACAGGGCCTTAGCGCCGACGCCGAGCTGACATTCCGCGGCGCCGATGTCGCGGTCGCGGTGGAATTACCGGCGGTTGCCGATCTCATCGCCAACCGGCCGGGCTCGATACGCCTGGAGGCCGCGAGTGGCGGCGCGACCCTCACCGTAGAGGGCTCGGTCACGGACTGGCGCTCCGGCGCCGGGATCGACATCGCGATACGCGGCGAAGGTCCCGATGCGGCGCGCCTAGCCGGTCTCGCCGGGTCCGGCGTGGCGATCGAAGGACCGTTCGAGTTTGCCGCCAGACTTTCGGACAATTTGGCGGACGAAACCGGGAGCTATGTACTGTCCGGCATCCGCGCCCGATTGGGCGGCTACAGCCTTGGCGGCGAGGCGAGCCTCGATGCGGGTGTCTCGCCGGTGCGGGTGGCGCTCGACCTCGACCTGAGCGGCGGCGGCGTTACCGGCAAAGTCAGCCTCGCGGCGCGGGGCGACGGACCGTTCGAACTCCTGGGGACCCTGGCGGGCTCCTTCGAGTTCGTCCGGCCCGGCGGACCCGGCGTGGGCGTCTCGGTCAAGGGTGCAATCCGCC
>JADFIH010000050.1 GCA_022566715.1 Pseudomonadota bacterium
TCAAGCGAAATAGTTCAACGTGGATAAAACCAAGTCCAATCTGTACCTATGGTCGGTTTCGCTGCGCGTGCGCATTCGAGGAAAGGACCAATGGAATTTAGCTTCGCCCACCCAGCTCACTCCGCCGAGGCCGCCGCCTCACCCTGAGCTTGTCGAAGGGGGAGGGTCCTCCCGCGAATCCAGGGCCCGGGCGAGGGCGCAAAATTCTTCAACGCCGAGTTCCTCGGCCCGCCTGGTCGGCGCGATCCCCGCGGCCTCCAGGAGCTCCAGGGCATTGCCGCCAAGGGTCCGCAGGCTGGCGCGCAGCATTTTGCGCCGCTGGCCGAAGGCGGCGGCGGTGACGCGTTCCAAGGTCTTGGGCTTGGCGGGCGCCAGGGGCTCCGGGCGGGGCGTCAGGCCGACCAGACACGAGTCAACCTTGGGTGGGGGGACGAAGGCCCGCGCCGGCACGTCGAACAGCTTGTTCGCTTCGCAGCGCCATTGGACCATGATGCTCAGCCGCCCGTAGGCTTTGCTGCCCGGCGAGGCGGTCAACCGTTGGGCAACCTCCTTCTGAAACATCAGCGTGAGGGATGCATAGCGCGGCGCTTGGGCCATCCAGCGCACGAGCAGCGGCGTGGCGATGTTGTAGGGCAGGTTGGCGACGATCTTCGCCGGGCCTTGCACCAAGGTGGCGGCGTCGACGTCGAGGGCGTCGCCCTCGATGACCCGGAGGCGCCCCGGATAGGCGGCCGCCAGCTCCGCCAAGGCGGGGAGGCAATGTGAATCGCGTTCGATGGCGACAACTTCCCGCGCGCCCGCGGCCAGCAAGGACCGCGTCAGCCCGCCGGGGCCCGGACCCACTTCGAACACGGTGACCCCCGACAGGTCGCCCGCCGCCCGCGCAATCCGGGCCGTCAGGTTGAGATCGAGCAGAAAATGCTGCCCCAGGGACTTTTTGGCCCTGAGCCCATGGCGCTCGATCACCTCCCGGAGTGGCGGCAGGTTGGGCGCGCTGGCCACGCCGCGGCTCAGACCTGGGCGGCGGGCAGGGCCACGGCGGTGCGCCGTTGGGCGATGGAATTCGCCATGTTCAACGCCGAGATGAGGCTGGCCGGATTGGCCGTCCCCGTGCCCGCGATGCTCAGCGCGGTTCCGTGGTCCGGCGAGGTGCGGACGAACGGCAGCCCGAGGGTGACGTTGACTCCCTGCTCGAAATTGAGCGTCTTGAGGGGGATCAATGCCTGGTCGTGGTACATGCAGATCGCCACATCGTAGGTCGACCGGGCGGCCTCGTGGAACATCGAATCGGCGGGCAAAGGGCCCGTAATGTCGAGACCGCGGTCGCGTAGAATCTCGATGGCCGGCCCGATGATGTCGGTCTCCTCCGCGCCCAGGGCGCCGCCCTCTCCGGCGTGGGGATTGAGCGCCGCCACGGCGATGCGCGGCGCCGCGATGCCGAAGTCGTCCCGCAGGGCGCGCCACGTGATCATCGACTGCAGGACGACCGCATCGCGGTCGATGGCCAGGATGGCTTCACGCAAACTGAGATGGACGGTGACGGGAACGACGCGAAGCCCGGGACAGGCGAGCATCATAACGGGCGTCACACCTTCGCCGGACAAATCCGCCAGGTATTCCGTATGGCCCGGGTAGTCGAAGCCCACCGCGTATAGCACTTGCTTTTGGATCGGGTTTGTCACCATGCCGGCGATGCGGCCGGACAGGGCCCACTCGACGGCAAGGTCGATCGCGCCCACCACCGCCCGGGCGGTCGCCTTGTTCGGATGGCCGGGCGTCACGGGGCCGTCGAGGGCGATCGGGAGCACCGGAAGAGCGCTCGGGAACACCGCCGCCGCCTCTTCGGGTTCGCTGATCCGGGCTACCGGCGCGTCAAGATTGGAACGCTGGGCCAGGGCGTCGATGCGATCGGGATCGTCGATCAGGAAGAACGGGGGAAGCTGCGCCTCGTTGCGCGTGGCCCAGGCTTTCATCGTGATTTCAGCGCCGATTCCCGCCGGCTCCCCCATCGTCACGGCGAGCGCCGATGGCGCCGCGAGCTGCGGCATCAGCGGTATTCCACGACGGCGTCGCGGCGCAGATCGCGCAAATACCGGCGGGACAACATGGATAGGCGCGTCTGGCCGATATTGTTTTCGATGGTGGCGCGGTCCGGTTCCTCCACCTGAGGCACCTGGCGGTCGCACACCATGAAGACGCGGACGCCATTGGGGCCGAGCACGGGGGGACTGACCTCGCCGACCTTCAAGGCGCTGATCGCGGCGCGAAGGGACTCCGGCGTTTCTCCCATGACAATGGTGCCGACGTCGCCCGACTGCTCGGAATCGAGATCGTCGATGATCGCCTGAAAGTTGGCGCAGCCGCGAACATCTCCCGCAAGACTCCGGGCGGCTTCTATCCGGGCCGCAACGACGTTCTCCGCGGATCCTCGCGGGAATCCGACAAAAATCTGTTTCAACGACACGCGAATCTGCGAGGCATCGGCGCCGGTTCCGCCCCGGCGCTCCCGCAGGTGCAAAATATAAAAACCGTCAACGATCTCCACCGGGTCGGAAATCTGCCCCACGTTCAGTTTGGCAAGGACGGCGTCGAGTTCCGGGGCGAGCTCGCCGGCTTCGACCCAACCCCTGTCGCCTCCCTGCGGCGCCGACAGCCCCTGCGATATCTGGCGGGCCACGTCGGAAAAAGGCGCGCCACGGCGAAGCTGAGCGACAAGTTCGACGGCACTCCGGCGGATCTCCTCCTTCTGGACCACACCCTCGGCCGACAGGAAAATTTCACTCACGAGGTTCTCGCCTCGTCCCGCGTTGGCGCGGATGCGCGCGAGCACGGTTTCGACTTCTTCCTGTCCGACGCTGACGCGCGGACGTATCCGCTGACCGACGACCTTGCTCCAGGCGATCTGAGCTTCGAGCTGGGCGACCAAGGCGTCCAGATTGGTCCCCCCCTGGCGAAGCTTCTCCGGAAGGCCGCCCTCGGCCATCCCGTTTTGGTTCTCTATGTACCGGATCGCGTCTTGGATTTCAGAGTCATCCACGCCGATATTTAGCCGGCTCGCCTCCTGAAGCTGCAACCGTTCCTCGATCAGGCTTTGCAGGACCTGGGCCTGCATGCGGCGCATGATTTCCGGCGTTGGTCTCGTGGGCGATGTGGAGAGAAGGAGGCGGAGGCGCTGCTCGAGGTCGTAGCGGGAGATCACTTCGTCGTTGACGATGGCCGCGATGCGCTGAACACCTTGCGCGGCGGCCGGACCTCCGGGAGCGGAAATCAGCCCCATAGCGCCCCCCAGAGCACCTAAGGCAAGGACTAGAACCGCGATGAGCAGGTTTCGGCGCATGGGACCTTCTCTCGATGGTGGGTCAGTATCAAGGTTCCGGCGACACCATTCAACAGTGAAATCAGAGGCTTGCGGGCTAACCCAGATGTTTCAGCTTGATCCGGAACGTTACCGAAGAGGTCGGCTGAACGTCGCGGTCGCGCGTGAAGTTGCGGTCGAAGTCGAGCGCGATGTTGAAGCATATATCTTCGTAAACGACGCCGGCGCCAGCGTTAATGGTCCCGCCGTCGTCGCCAAGGTCGCGCCGCGTGCGGGCGTTGGCCAGCCAATTTTTAGCGATCTGGGCGTGGGCCCGCAGATTGATCTCCTCACGGCCGGTGATCTCGTCGGCGGTCAATTCCCGGCTCAGGCGGACATAGGTGATGTCGGCGCCAAAGCGCGCGGCGGTGGAGGAGAAGCTAATCTCATTCCGCTGCAAAGCCAGGTCGTCACGATCGAGCCGGAAGCGCTGGTACCAGCTGAAAAGAGGCGAGGGAGAGATGTCGATCCGGCCCACGTAATCCGACCGGCGGGTCTCGAGCCCGGTCCGGGCCGCGAAGGTGTCGTCCGCGTGCGCGCGGATACTTTGGCCGATTAGGGCCGTCACGGAGCCGCCGTTGTCGCCGTACAAGCCATAGCGAAGACCGTAGTTAATCCGTGGGCCTCCCTCGATTCTGTCGAGTCCCGGAAAGCGGTTCGACGCGAAGACATTCGTATCATCGAACTGGAAGTTGATGCTGTCCTCGTTCGGAATATCGTTGGGATTGCCGCCAAAAGGACTGAGGATGAAATTCGCCACGGGCTCGATAACCTGCCGGGCGCCATTTTCCGCCCTGACCAGCGGCCAGCGCCAGTCCAGGGATATCTGCGGCACGATTCGCCCGGTTAGGCCGTCGCGGTTACTGGCGGCCGGATTGGCCGGGTCGGGCACATCGCTGACCCAATAGCCATCGACGCGCAGGCCGGCGGAAAGGTTGATGATTTGGCCGAACGGTCCAGTGCTCGGGAACGACACGGCCCCACGCAGCGATATCCTGCGGCTGTCCGTTCCCTCGCTACGGCTGAGAGACAGCAGGTTTGCGTCCAATTCGTAGGTTTGGCCGAACCGGCCGGGTTCGCTGACCAAATTGTAATCGAGGGAGGGGAGGATCAGGGGCGTCTGTCCCGGGTCGTCCTCGATCCGAAGTCCTTGGAAGGTGTAGAAATTCGCCGCGGCGTAGCTGCGGCCGCTGAAGCCTTCCACGAACACATTCGTGGTCAGGCTGTCGGCCGAGCTAAAGCGGTAGCGCCGCAAGTAGGTGTCGTCCGATGACCGGGCGCCGCTGAAGCCCCAGCGCCAGGTGTCGTCGATATCGAACAGGCCGTTTCCCTCGATGTGGCTGCGGACCTTTTTGTCGCCGGTCTTCACGTTGTCGTCGTCGCGCTCGTTCACTCTCGTCGCGGTCCCGCGCAGCCGATATTGACCGGCCTCGGTGCGCTGGCGGTATTCCGCGTCGGCGACGATCCCCTCCCGCGTGGTGAAGAGAGGCTGGAACGTCACGTCCCGATTGGGTGCGATGTTGAAAAAATAGGGAATCTCGATCGTCGTCCCGAGTTGCTGTGTCTGCCGGTAGGTCGGCACCAAAAAGCCGCTCTTACGGTCGACCGTCGGATCGGGATGAGAAAAGAACGGCGTGTAGGCGACGGGGACGCCAAAGAACTCGAGCCGGGCGTTCCGGTATTCGATGGTTTGCTTTTCTTGGTCGTGAACGATTTTCGAGGCGCGTATCCGCCACAGCGGAGGCCGCTCGGGCTCGTCCTCGCAAATCGGGCAGGGCGAATAAACGGCGCGCTCCATTTCCGTCCGGTTGCCGCCGGTGCGTTGGGCGCGTGCCGCGGCGAAACGCGAGTTGTCGCTCAACAGGGCGCGGAACCCGTCGATGAAACCGTTCTTCAGTTGGTCCGTGAGCTCGATGCGGTCGGCGAAAAACACCGAGCCGTCGGGCTCGAGCACGCTGACGTTGCCTTGCGCGGTCACGGTGTCCGTGCGCTCGTCGTAGGTCACCCGGTCGGCCATGAGGATTCGCTCGCCGGCGGTGACTTCGACGGAACCGCTCGCGTTCACCAGGCCGGTTTCACCGTCGTAGGAGATGTCGTCGGCGGAGAAGAGAACCCGACCGTCCAAGTCTTGAGTTGCCGCGGGCTGGGCGCCGAGCCCGGCAAGGCTGAGTACGAAGACCAGCGCCGCCGCAAGGGGGAGCCCTACGTGCCGCCGCTTCGATCGACCCCCCCCGGCAAAGCGCATGTCCGTCACCCGTCCTCGAGGTGAAATAGAAGTGACAGCCCGAGCAAGGTGCTGACCCCGGCCGGGGTCCAGGCCGCGAGAACGACGGGAATTTTCCCCGACAGTCCCAGGGCCAGGACAAGATCCGTCGTGAAGAATAGCACGAAACCAGCCGTGACGCCGCCCGCGATCAACAGTCCGGTTCCGCCACGGCGGCTGAGCCGAAGCGAAAACGTCGCCGCCAACAGCACCATTGCGAACAAGAGGAGCGGCACCGACAAAACCGAATGCCACTGCAGCCGATGCTTGCGGGCGCCGAACCCCGCCTCCTTGAGGACGGTGATGAATTTGGGCAAAGCCCAGAAGGACAAAGTGTCGGGTGAGGCGAAGCTGTCCTGAATCTGCCCCGAGGTGAGCGACGTCTCCAGGACATAGTTCTCATAAAACTCGGCCGGAACGTCGGGGCCCGTCACGAGAACGTCCTTCAAAGACCAGGCACCGTCCTCCAAGGTCGCCGATTTCGCATCGATGCGGCCGGAAAACTCGTCGACGCCCTTGTAAAGAAAGATGATCACGTTACGAAGCTCCAGGCCCTGCTGCGATACGCTCTGGGCGTGGATCACCGTCTGCCCGAACGAATCGGCCTGCCGCAGCCAAAGACCCGTGCGGGACAACGCCAAAAGACTTGACCTGCCGTCCAGGTACTTGGCCACCAGTTGCTCGTGCCGGCTCGCGGTTACCGCGGACAGGGGATTGAATACCGTGACCACGAACGCGCCCACCAGGATGGCGATCACGAGGCCCGGCATGAGGAACTGCCACACCGAAACACCCGCGGCCCGGGCGACGACGAGCTCGTGACTCCGGGAAAGCCTTGCGAAGGTGAACATGCCGCCGAACAGGGCGGCGAAGGGCAGGACCTTTTGCATCAGCACCGGTAAATTGAAGAACACAAGACCGATAATGATTGGCAGGGTTACCTCGTCGCGGTCGGACCCACGGCGCAGAACCTCGAGAAAATCGAACAGGAGAACCAAGGCCATCAGGGCCAGCAGCGTGCCCCCGAACCCGAACAGAAAGCGCCGGCCAAGATAGAGCGACAGGGTCCAGGAAAGATGCATCAGACCGCCTCGGCCGCGGGAGGCACCATGGCGGGGGTAAGCCGGGGGGGGCGCCACAAGAAGTACAGACCGGCGAGTATGGCGATGACGACGTGTAGATACATGAGAGGCGTAAGCGCGGGGCTGGATTCGACAAACGGCACAAGGGCGGCGCCGACGAGTTCGAATCCGACGGCAAGGACGGCGGCCCCCATCACCCGCACCCAATTCTCGCGCCGGTTGAAGCGCCCGCCCAGCACGGCGGCCACCGCAATCAGAGCCAGCGCGATGGCGTACAGGGGCGTCACCAATCGGCGGTGGGCCTCGGCGCGAAGCCTGTCGGCGCTCTTGATGTCGTCGGGGGTGTCGCCCGGATCGAAAAGCTCGTGCAGATAACGTTCGCCGCCTTCGCGCCACCGGTAGGCGGGCGATTCCGAAATTCCACCGAGGTCGAGCGAATACTGATCGAAGTACAGCAAGGACAGAACGCCCCTGTCCAACTCGACCTCCTGCCGGTTGCCGTTGACCATGACAACCCGCGGGCCCTCCTCGGTCATCACCAGCGCGCCGCGTTCCGCCATCACGGTGACGGGCCGCGCGGGGTCACGGCTATCGTGTACGAGAATGCCCGAGAGCGCGCCGTCGCTCGACCGCTCCCGCACGTACACGGTGACTCCCGCGACGATGTTGTTGAAGGTTCCCTCCTGAATGAGCACCGGCGCAAAACTGTTGCGCACAACGAACTGCATATCCTTGAAGGTGCGAAAGCCCAGCGGCATCAGGTAAAGCGTAAGCAGGTACGTCAGCGCCGTGACGCCTACCGCCATCAGGAGCGCCGGCCGCATCAGCGACATATGGCTCAACCCGGTGGCGCGCATGACCAATATCTCGCTGTCGGTCTCCATCCGATAGTAGACATACAGAATCGCCGTGAACGCGGAGATCGGCAGGATGATCGTCAAGAAGCCGGGGAGCAGCAACAGGGTCAGGTAGAGAAAACCGCCGATTGACAAACCTTTGTTGATGATGAGATCGAGAAAACGCAGGCTCTGAGTCAACCAGACGATTCCGGTCAGGGTCAGCGTCACGAACAGGAACGGACCCGCAAGCTGGTACAGGATGTAACGCGTAATTCCGCTCATCGACTCATCATACCGGGCCTGCGTCCTAGGAAACGGGCGCCCGGCGGCACGGTAAGCTGCCTCTTTCATTCGGGGGGCGAGCGGCTAATATGGCGCCCGCCGCCTCGCGTCTTCGCGGGGCGCGCCAATCAATCATATGTTCTGCGCGCAAATCGCGCCGCTATCAACCCGTGAGGGCTTAATGAAAATTACGATTTCCGATCTCTCCATTCCGGCAAGTGGCGGCCTGGCGGTTGGGGTCTTGGAGGGGCGAATCCTAACCGCGACCGGCCAGAAAGTCGATACGGCAACCGGCGGGGCGCTCAGCCGCGCCATCGGCTCGGGCCGGTTCAAAGGCGCGCGCGGCGAGATTCTGGAGATTCACGCTCCGGTGGGCCTTGAGGTCACTCCGCTGCTGGCCGTCGGACTTGGTAAGCCCGGCGATCTCACGGACCTGGGCATGGAAGCGGTGGGCGGGGCCATCGCCAAGAGGTTCAACGGGGCCGGGGTCACCAGCGGCGCGATCGTCATCGATGCCATCAAGGGCGCCAAGCTCGCCACGGCGAACATGGCCGCGCGGGCCGCCTATGGGGCCAAGCTCGGCGCTTACCGCTTCGACCGTTACCGCACTCAAGAGAAGCCGGAGAAGAAGCCCAGCCTGAAGACCTTCGAGATTCTGACGCGCGCGGTGGCGACGGCCCGCAAGCTCTACAAGCCCCTCAGCGCGATCGCCGACGGCGTGATCCTGACGCGGGACCTGGTCAGCGAGCCGGCGAACGTGATCAACCCGAAGACGCTCGCCCAGGAGGCCCGCAAACTCAGCAAGCTGGGCGTCAAGGTCGAGGTGCTGGGCCAGGCGCGCCTGAAGCAACTCGGCATGGGCGCGCTCCTGGGCGTGGCCCAGGGAAGCGCCAACGAGCCGCAGGTCGTCGTCATGCACTGGAATGGCGCGGCGGCCAAGACGCAGCCCGTGGCCTTCGTCGGCAAGGGCGTCACCTTCGATTCGGGCGGCATCTCGATCAAGCCGTCCGGCGGCATGGAAGACATGAAATGGGACATGGGCGGCTCGGGGGTCGTCATCGGTCTCATGAAGGCGCTGGCCGCGCGCAAAGCCAAGGTCAACGCCGTTGGCGTCGTCGGCCTGGTCGAGAACATGCCCTCGGGAACGGCGCAACGGCCGGGCGACATCGTCACCTCCATGTCGGGTCAGACGATCGAGGTCATCAATACCGATGCCGAGGGCCGGCTGGTTCTGGCGGACGTCCTTTGGTACACGCAGAAGCGCTTCAAGCCGAAGGTCATGATCGACCTGGCGACCCTGACGGGCGCGGTCATCATCGCGCTGGGCGACCTGCACGCCGGTCTGTTCGGCAATAGCGACGAACTGTGCGACCGCCTCGGCAAGGCCGGGCTGGCGGTCGGCGAGCGGATCTGGCGGCTGCCGCTTGCGTCGGAGTACGACAAGCTGATCGACTGCGACGCGGCGGATATGAAGAACGTCGGCAGCCGGGGCGCCGGCAGCATCACCGCGGCCCAGTTCCTGCAGCGTTTCGTCGCGGGCGTGCCCTGGGCGCACCTCGATATCGCCGCCGTGACCTGGTCGAAAAAGAACAAGCCAACGGTGCCCAAGGGCGGAACCGGCTTCGGCGTGCGCCTGCTGGACCGCTTCGTCGCCGATTATTACGAGAAGTAACGCCGGCGGGGGCGGGACCGTATCGGCCCGATTCGGCCCGTATCAGCCCATATTTTTATGACCGAGTTCAGCTTCTACCACCTTGAGCGGGCGCCCCTCGAGCGCGTCTTGCCGCGGCTCCTGGAGCGCGTCCTGGGGAGTGGGTTGCGGGCCGTGATCCTCGCCGGGTCGCCCGAGCGGGTGGAGCAGCTCGGCTCGCTCCTGTGGACCTACGATCCCGCCTCGTTCCTCGCGCACGGGACCGCGAAGGATGGGTTTGCCGGCGATCAGCCGGTGTTCCTCACGACCGATGAGGAAAATCCCAATGCGGCCACGGTGCTGGTCCTGCTTGACGGTGTGGACGCGGAGTTCAAGGGCGGCTTCGAGCGTTGCCTCGATCTGTTCGACGGCAAGGACTCCGGCGCGGTGGACGCCGCGCGGAGCCGCTGGCGCGCGGCGCAAGGTCCAGGGAACACAGTAAAATACTGGAAACAGGACGACGCCGGCCGCTGGGAACAAGCCGCGGAAGTCTGACCTGTCTGCACCACTCACGCGCCTCGTTCGAGCGCTTCCTGCGCTGCGAGCCAGGTGTCCTCGGCGGCGCCAATGGCGCGGTCGAGTTTGGCCCGCCGCTGGGTAAGGTCGGCGACCCGCGCTGACTCCCCGGCGTAGAGATCGGGGTCCGCCAGCGCCGCCTCCACGGCCTCGCGGTCCTTGTTCAACCTGGCCAGTTCGGCCTCGGCGCCGGCCTCGGCTTTGCGCAGCGACGCCGTTTCCCGCCGCGCCCGCGCGGCCGTCTTTCGGGACTCGCGCTTGGATTCGCGGCGCTCGCGGGCCTCGCCGGCGGCGGGCCCGGGGCTGCCCCGGCCGGCCAGCGCCAACGTCCGGTAATCCTCCAGGTCTCCCTCGAAGGGGCGCACCGTGCCCTCCGCGACCAACCACAAGCGGTCGGCGCAGGTCTCCAGAAGGTGGCGGTCATGACTGATCAGCACGATGGCGGCCCTGGTCGTGTTCAGGGCCCGTATCAGGGCCTCGCGAGAATCGATGTCGAGATGATTGGTCGGTTCGTCGAAGATCATGATGTGCGGCGCATCGTGGCTCATGAGCGCAAGCAGCAGCCGGGACTTCTCGCCACCCGAAAGGTTTGAGGCGGGAACATCGGCCTTGTCCTGGCTGAAGCCGAACTGGCCGATTCGCGCGCGCACTTTGGCCTCCGGCGTACCCGCCATGAGCCGCGCCAGATGTTGGTAAGCGGTTTGCGTGGGCTCGAGTTCGTCGAGTTGATGTTGCGAGAAGTAGCCGACCTTCATTTTCCCGGACGCTCTGCGCTCGCCGGCCATGAGCGGCAGGCGGCCCGCCAGGAGCCGCGCGAAGGTGGTCTTGCCGTTGCCGTTGGCGCCGAGCAGAGCGATACGGTCGTCGCCGTCGATGCGCAAATTGAGATCGCTCAGGACCGGCGCGCCATCCTGATAGCCGACCGCGGCGTTCTCCAGTGTGATCAGGGGCGGCGCCAGCTCTTTCGGGTCGGGAAGGTTTATGGGTGCGGTGCGTTCCTCCATGACCGCGGCGATGGGCTCCATCCGTTCCAACGCCTTGATGCGGCTCTGGGCCTGCCGCGCCTTCGTGGCCTTGTAACGGAAGCGGTCGACAAAGTCCTGCATGTGGCGGCGCTGCGCCTGCTGGCGCGCGTACATGCTGGCCTGCCGCACCAGGGACTCACGGCGCATGCGCTCGAAGCGCTCGTAGTTGCCCGTGTGCAGGGTGAGCCGCCGTTGATCGAGGTGAAGAATGGCCTGCGGCACCTTGTTGAGCAGGTCGCGGTCGTGGCTGACGAGCAGAAGGGTGCGCGGGTAGGATTTGAGGAAACCCTCCAGCCAAATGGTGGCTTCCAGGTCGAGATAGTTGGTGGGCTCGTCGAGCACCAGTAAATCCGGCATTCGGAACAAAACGGCCGCCAGCGCCACGCGCATGCGCCAGCCGCCCGAGAACGTCTCGAGGGGCTGCGCCTGTTCCTCCTGAGAGAAGCCGAGCCCGGCAAGTACGGACGCCGCCCGCGCCGGCGCGGCGTGCGCGCCGATGTCGTTGAGACGGGTGTGAATCTCGGCGACACGGTTGGGGTCGGCGGCAGTTTCCGATTCGGCGAGCAGCGACGCGCGCTCGCGGTCGGCCGCCAGAACTTCCTCCAGCACGGAATGGGAACCGCCGGGCGCCTCCTGGGCCAGCATCGCCACGCTCGCGCCCCGGCGGGCGGCGGCGCGGCCGCCATCGGGCGCGATCTCGCCCATGATCAGCCGCAGCAGGGTCGTCTTCCCCGTGCCGTTGCGGCCCACGAGACCGACGCGGTGTCCCGCGGGCACATGGGCGTTCGCGTTCTCGAACAGCAATTTGCCGGCGATCCGGTAGGTTAGGTCGTTGATATGAAGCATGGCGCGGCGAACTATGAGCGGGTACCCGCGCGCTCATAGCATGGGCCCAGGGCGGGGCAAAGGCGCCAAGACGGGATGCCCGGCGTTGCGGGGATGCGGCGAAGCCGATATAACCGCGCCCCTGTCCCCGTAGCCGAGCCGGAAGGGTATCGCGATGGCCATTGAACGCACGCTTTCCATCATCAAGCCGGACGCCACCCGCCGGAACCTCACGGGCGCCATCAACCAGCGCTTCGAGAGCGCGGGCCTGCGCATCGTCGCCCAGAAGCGGCTGCGGCTGACGCGCGAACGCGCGGAAGCCTTCTACGAAGTGCACAAGGAGCGGCCCTTCTACGGCGACCTCTGCGCCTTCATGACCTCGGGCCCGGTGGTGGTGCAGGTCTTCGAGGGCGAGGACGCGGTGGCCAAAAATCGGGAGATCATGGGCGCCACCAATCCGGCGGAGGCGGCCGACGGCACCATCCGCAAGGACTTCGCCGAATCGATCGAGGCCAATTCGGTGCACGGCTCCGATTCGGCGGAGAACGCCAAGACCGAGATCGCCTTTTTCTTCAGCGACGGCGAGATCGTCGGCTGATCCAACCGGTTAGGAGTCGGCGGGGTTGATCAGCACGCCCCGGGGCTCGGCGGCGCCCTCGATATGCACCCGCTCGTCCACCACCGTCACGCGGCCCTCGGCGATGAGGCGTAGCGCCCGGGGATAGATCCGATGCTCCGCCTCCAGCACGCGGGCCGCCAACGTTTCTTCGTCGTCCGTGGGCCGCACCGGAACGGCCGCTTGCGCTATAATGGGGCCGGCGTCCACTTCGGTACGGACGAAATGGGCGGTACAACCAGCGATCCGCACTCCGGCCGCCAGGGCCCGCGCGTGGGTGTCGAGGCCGGGGAAAACAGGCAGCAGGGACGGGTGTATGTTGATTTGGCGGTCGCGCCAACGCTCCACGAACCATTCCGTGAGCACGCGCATGAATCCGGCGTTACAGATGAACTCGGCCCGCGCCTCCCGTAGCGCCGCGTCGAGCGCCGCTTCGAAACCCCGCCGGTCCGCGAACCCCTTGTGGTCGATCACCCGCGTGGCGATGCCCGCGGCGCCGGCGCGGCGCAACCCCTCGGCGTCCGGCCGGTTCGACACCACAAGACAGAGTTCCGCCGGGAACGAGGGGTCGGCGCAGGCGCCGATCAGAGCCTGCAAATTCGTCCCCCGTCCGGAGATCAGGACCGCCGTTTTCAGCCGCGCCATGCCTTGGCCACGTCCTCCTGGTTCGCTTCCGTGTCCTCGCGGCCGGCCGAATACGGCCACCGCCAAGCAGACGCGGCGGGAGTATTGGTGCGGTCACCGGGGATACGATATTGTCTCGTCGGTGCGCAGAAAATACTGAATAACCGACGGTTTGCAATGGCCCTTCGCGGCGCTCCGGCACGCTTCCTGATCAAAGCCTTTAGTTTCGTGGCGGTGTGCTTGCTGGTGGCCGGGCTCTACCCGGCGGCAGGGTGGGGCGCCGAAGACGAAGACCGCATCTTCACGGTCAAGGACCTGCCCATCGATGAGACTGCGGAGAGCGCGGCGGTAGCCCGCGATCTCGCCCGCGCGGACGGTCAGCGGCGGGCCTTGGACCGGGTGCTTCGGCGCATGGTGCTCCAATCGGACTTCGACCGCATTCCGCGTCTCGAGGATAACGAAATCTCCGCCCTCGTCCAAGCTATTTCCGTCACGGATGAGAAAACATCTTCAACGCGTTACCTGGCAAACCTGACAGTTAGGTTGAAGAAAGACGCGGTGCGGAATTTCCTCCGCGACCTGTCGCTCAGCTATGCCGAGACCGTCAGCAAACCACGCCTCGTCCTACCGGTCTACGAAGCGGCCGGGGCGACGTTGTTGTGGGACGATCCCAACCCCTGGCGAAGCGCCTGGGAGACGCGGGACACCGACGACGGCGGCGCCGTGCCCCTGATCCTGCCGCGCGGCGACCGCGGCGATCTTTTCGCGATCGGGGCGGCTCAGGTGCTGGCGGGCGACACAAACCGGCTCAGCGCGATCGCCCGGCGCTACAATGTCGAGGACGTACTCGTGGCTCATGCCATTTTGCAGATCGACCTGGCCGCCAACGTGCCCCGCCTCAACGTCACCCTGCGGGAGGTGGGTCCAGCGGGAAACGCCGTGATCGTGCAAAGCTTCAGCGGGGTGGCGCGCGACCGGATTCCGGAGTTGCTGGTTCGGGCCGCCGCGGAGGCGACGTTGCGGCTGGAAGAGGATTGGAAGCGCGACAACATCCTTCGGTTCGACAACCCGGACCGGCTTAGCGTCCGGGTTCCCATTGGCGGGCTTGAGGAATGGGTGGATATCCGCAGCCGTCTCGAGGGATCGGCCGTCGTGCGCAAGGTCGTGCTTACCGCCCTGTCGCGCACCGGCGCCCAGGTCATCTTGCACTACCTCGGCGAGCCGGCTCAACTCGTGCTCGACCTTTCGCAGCGCGATCTGGACCTCGTCGAGTCGAATGGGTTCTGGACGCTTGCGCTGCGCGGCTCAAGGCGCCGATAGGGGAGCGGACGCCGTGAACGCACCGAACGTTATTACGCTTGGCCGCCTCTTGCTGGTGCCGATCACGATTTGGCTCATTCTCGTCCATGAGGTGGCGGCGGCCTTCTGGGTGTTCGCGGCGGCGGCCCTATCCGACGGCATCGACGGATTCATCGCCAAGCGTTTCGATCAGGTCTCCGATCTCGGCCGGTTTCTCGATCCCCTTGCCGACAAGGTCCTGCTGGTGAGCGTTTTCATCGCGTTGGGCCAGCAGGGCTACCTGCCGTCTTGGCTCGTCATCCTCGTGGTGTCGCGGGACATTCTTATCGTCGGCGCTTTTTTGTTCTCCTTCACCGCCGGTTTTCCCTTCTCGCGGACCCCGTCGTTTCTTGGCAAGACCACGACGACGGGGCAACTTGTTCTGGCCGGAGTCGTGCTGGCCGGGGCCGGCCTGGACTGGCAAATAGGCGGGGTCGAGTTAGTCCTGACCTATGGCGTGGCCGCGGCCACCATCATGTCGGGCGGGATCTACTTGGTGCAGTGGGCCAGGACCACGGGCCGCGCCGAGGACTTGCGGTGACGATCCGGCGCCAGGTTATTTTCTGGGCCGTCGGTGCCGCGGCCTTCGTCGTGCTTTTGCTGCTCCTGCGCAGCATTCTTTTGCCCTTTATCGCCGGGCTGGGCGCGGCCTACTTCCTCGATCCGGCCGTCGACCGGGTGGAAAAAATCGGCGCGCCGCGCTGGCTCGCGACGTCGGCCATCACGGTTGTGTTCTTCGCCATCGTGGTCGGCGGCGGCGTGCTTCTTTTCCCGGTGGTGCAGGGGCAGGTGCTGCAATTGGCGGGGAACCTTCCCGAATACGTGGCGCGCGTTCAGGAATCGGTGTTGCCCCTGGTCGAGCGTGGCCTCGCTTTGATTTCACGCGGCGAGGCGGAAGGGCCGGGGGGCGCCAGTTCGCTCATCACGTCGAACGCCGGCAAGATCGTTGGTGACGTGCTGAAGGGCGTCCTGTCGTCCGGATTGGCGCTGTTCAACCTGCTGTCCCTGATTTTCATCACCCCTGTCGTCACCTTCTACCTGCTGCGCGATTGGGACCGCATCATCGCCAAGGTCGATAGCTGGTTGCCGCGTCAGCATCGCACCACCATTCACGAGCAACTTCATAAGATCGACGAGGCGCTGGCCGGATTTTTGCGCGGCCAGACCATGGTGGGGTTGATCCTGGCCGTGTTGTTCAGCATCGCGTTGAGTTTGGCGGGTCTTCAATTCGCCTTGGTGATCGGCATCTTTTCCGGGCTCATCACGTTCGTTCCTTTCGCCGGATTCATCCTCGGCTTCGCCGTCGCGCTGCTGTTTGCGTTCCTGCAATGGGGCGCGGATTTGCTCAACGTGGGGATCATCGTGGGGATATACGTGGCCCTGCAGGTCATAGAGACCGCCGTGCTGACCCCCAAGTTCGTGGGCTCGCGGGTCGGCCTCCATCCCGTGTGGATCATCTTCTCGGTGTTGGCGGCGGGCGCGCTTTTTGGATTTGTGGGGGTGCTGGTCGCCGTCCCGTTGGCGGCGGTGATCGGGCTGGTGTTTCTGGGTGAGACGATGAGCCTGGGCGCGTGGGCGGGGATCGGGCTGACGGTCGCGGGTGTTGCGTGGGTCATCACCGAGCGGTCGGAGCAACGTGGGCACGCGCCGCCGGGCCGGCTGTGGTGGGGCGTGGGCTGCGGCGTGTTCTTCGCGTTGACGCAGGCGGTGGGGGCGGTGATCGGAGAAAGCAGCAAGAGTTGGGACGCCGATCAGGTTATTCTCTATCATCTCGGGCTCGGTGCGGGCACGCCGCCCACCGATGAGGGCGAGCTGGCTTACACCTACGAGAAGGGGCTCAAGGTACTGCCCAGCTTTGGCGTGATCGCCTCCTACCTCAGCGGCGCGAGCCTGCTGGACGTGCCGGGCATGTCTTTCAATCCCGCGCTGCTGCTGCACGGGGAGCAGGACCTGGAAATCCACGGCCCCATCCCCACCTCGGGGACGGTCACCAACGTGGCCCGCGTCACGGAT
>JADFIH010000051.1 GCA_022566715.1 Pseudomonadota bacterium
CACCGGCGCCGGCACCGGCGCGGCGGCCCGGGCGACGGCGACCGGTTCGATGGGGGCGGCCGTGCGGTCCGCGTAGGCTTGGGCAAGATCGCGGTGATCGCCGACGCCGAGCGCCCGGGCCGTGATTTCGCGGCTCGCCGTTACGTTTGTTACCACTGCCATGGTGCTGATCGAGCCGTCGGCGCGTTGTGGTTTTTCGATGACGATAATCGGATGGCGCCCCTCCGCCTCCAGCGCGGTTTGCAGCCCGGTGATCTCTTGCACCACCGGCACGGGGCCACTTGGGCGCCAGACATGGCGCGCCTCATCGGCGAGAAAGGTTCGGAGATCGATCATGGAGGGGTCGGCGGGGCCGTTGCTGTTTTCCTTTAGCGGCCTATTCTCGGCTCTCAGCTACGCCCTGACAAGCGTCCGCCGTGCCCCCCATTGCAGCCCCTGGCGCGGCAATATCCTCAAGACCGAACCGAGGGCGCGCGCGAAACGCGGCGGCCCGTATTTGCCGCTAGGATCGAGGCTAGGGCGTTTCCGGTTCGTCTAGAATCGCTCAAGGCTGCTGGAATCGCCCAAGGCCGCGAGGCGGCCCGCCGGTTATCCGGCGCGCCCGCGCAGGCGCGGCCATCCTTAATTCATCCGAGATGGGCCGGTCCGCAGCCGTGAGCGATAAAAACTAGAGTGGTTCCGACCGAGTCGGAACGACTCTAGCCGGCGTGCCGCCGCGGACTGGAGAGCTCGGATAGGCCGGTGATCTCCTTTTGACCCTGGAGCGCGAGCGCGAGGCCGAGCTGGGCGGTGATCAGGCCGGGTTGCGCCGCGATGGCTTGCCTGTAGCAATCCACGGCAAGCCCATGGTCCCCGTTCGCCTTAAACTTGTCACCCAAATGGGCGATCGACGACGCGTGCCGCACCCGGTCCGCTTCCGGAAGTTTCGCCAACTTCGCGACGGTACTCGCCCAACCGCCGTCGGTCGGGGATTGTTGCTCAAGGGCCAATTCGAAGGCGGCGACCGCCTCCTCGACCCGGGCCAGCCGTACCAGCGCATCGCCAAGTTTCCTGTAGATGATAAATTCGGGCTGCCGCTTGACGACCTCTCGATAAGCCTCCACCGCGTCGGCGAACTTGCGTTGCGCCACGAGGGAATCTCCCAGCTTGAACCAGGCCTTGTAGGCCTCCGGCTCGAGCGCCACGAACGTCCTAAAGGTTTTCGTGGCGGCCCGGTGATCGCCGTCTGCCGCCAAAAGCTGGGCCAAGCCGTAAAGCGCTTTTCGATGGCCGGGTTCTACGTCAAGAACCTGGCGATATCCAATTTTCGCCTCGGCGATCCGGCCAGACTTGTGACGCTTGAAAGTGCGGTCGAATACGGTGGGCACGCACCTCGGATCCAATTTCCCGCCGAGGTTCTTGCCGTCCGCGGTGCGGATGATGATGTCTTTTACAAACCGGTCTTCCGCGCCAAACGCATACTTGTAGGGTTCATCGCCGCGCAAGAAATCGTAGGTGGTGAAACCACTGCCGATGGCGTACCGGATGCTGTAAGCATGCAGGACAAAGCCCGGCGGCGGTGAACCCTTGAATGTATCGTCGCGCCCGCCGATAAAAAAGCGCAGCGACTTACTTTTTGCGTCGATAAAGCTGGCTAGCACCGCAAGCGGTCTGTCTTCGTTCCACAGGACGGGCAAGAACAGCGATCCACTTTCGAAGCAATGCAAAAGCATTTTTCGGTTGTTGCCCAGTATGGCATCCAACGACTTACCCTTCAGGGCTCCCCACTTCGCGCTCCAAAATTGCAGGAGGATTTCCAGATCGCGTTCCACGGTCTCGGCGTCCGCAACCGTGATGCGGAACTCCTCTGAGTTTTCGACTTTTCTCAAGAAGCGTCTGGCTTTTTGCCGGGTACTGGAGCCCAAATTGTCGTTCAAATAGGTTTCCCAATCCGCCGGCAGCCTCACGCACGGGCTTTTGCCAAGATCTGCGCCGCCGCCGTCGTCGAGCATGCGCTCTGTTTTCGTCGTCCCAAACTCCTCTTCCGGGAAATGCCGCAGGAAGAGACGGGTGCGTTCGTCTGAGAGGAAAAAATGCTTCAGCCTTAGCTTGGACCAGTTGAGAGTTTTGATATGTTCGGCGAAGGCGTCGATCACGCGATCCTGAAACTCAGGGGTGCAGATGAATCCGGTGTAATCGGCGAAGTCGGCGCCTCCCATGGAAATGTTATTGTGGAAGCTGCCTCCTTTCCTCGTTCTGATATCGAGCTTCAACGGAAAAAAGCCAACGTACTCCGATGCATCGGCGGTTGGTTTCGCGGCTAGTACGAACCACTGTTTTCTGCGCTCGAACCATTTTGAAATCCAGGTCCAGGATATGAAGAATTGCGCCTCCGGGTCTGCTTCGTACACGGAATCCCAGTCGCGTCTGACTTCAATGAGCTTCTCGCGGCTCTCGATGACGTCAATGTACATTACGTCGTGTCCACCCGGATTCGTGTTATCGGATCGATGGCGGTAGGGGGGCGAATCCGCGGCCAGGATGGCAGAAAAGCGCGAAAACCGTTTCGGGTAAGAAGGCGTAGGCCCTTGGTGGGGTCCCGCGCGTTGCTTCGCCGCCGCGGGCCATACTCAGGCCTTGGAGGGTTAACGGCACGGTGTTGGATCGCGGTCCCCAGCGCTTCTCACGCCGCACCCCGGCCTGGCCGTGGCCCCAGCCAATGTGCGGCGGGTTTCCTTGCGAACCGGAAGCCTAGCAGCCTACCCCGGTTAGGTAAGTAACCCCAAAGGGGGACCCCGTTCGTATGACACGCTCCCCAAACGGAGGATGCGTCTTCGCCGGCGCACCCGGCCGCCCCGAGGGTTTTGGGGCTGGGGCCAGGTTTTAGGGCGTTTCCGGTTCAACTGTAATCGCTCAAGGCTGCTGTAATCGCTCAAGGCCGCAAGGCGGCCCGCCGGTTATCCGGCGCGCCCGCGGACCCGCAGCCGTGAGCGGCAAAAAGCTAGAGTGGTTCCGACCAAGCCGGAACCGCTTTAGGTCAACGTGTACTCGTCGCGGTGGCCGAACGACTTACGGTTGTCGATCAAGCGGATTCGATTGGGGCGCACGCGGTAGAAGGGGCTCGCCGCGAAGGCCCGGGCAATGCGGCTCTCCTGCTCGTCGCGGGGCGCGGAGAACAGGGGGCGGAAATCCGGGAACTTGGCGAGGTAGGTTTCAACCGCGCCGGCGCGTTGATCGGGCGGTACAATCTCGGCAACGCCGCCGATCTGCAGGCCACGGATGTCGGACCAATCCTTGTGCTGCGCGTTCACCGCCACCGCGACCCGCGGATTGCGTTCGATGTCCGCGGCGTGCCGCGTGTCCTTGGCGGAAATGAAATAGAGGTTGAGGTCCGAATCGTGGGCATAGAACAGCGCCGCCGCCCAGGGCCCGTCCTCGCCGCTGGTGGCCAGGGTCATGGTCGTGTGCGAACCGAGGAAGTCGCCGACCGTTTTAGCGGCCGCCGGCGTCAGCCGTTCGCCGCGCCAGTCAGTGTGCCCGCCCATCGCTTCACGATGCCGGGGTCGATGCCGAATAAGTCAAGCACCCGTCCCACCGAATGATTGATGATGTCGTCGATTGTTTCAGGCCGATTGTAAAAGGCGGGCATGGGCGGCGCGATGATGGCTCCCAATTGCGCCGCCTCATACATTAGTTTGCAGTGACCGACGTGCAGTGGCGTCTCACGCGGCATGAGGACGAGGCGGCGTCGTTCCTTGAGAACCACATCGGCGGCACGGACCAGCAGGTTGTCGGCGTAGGAATGTACGATCGCCGAAAGGGTCTTCATGGAGCACGGCGCCACCACCATTCCGTCCGTCTTGAAGGAACCGCTGGCGATGACCGCGGCCACGTCGCGCACGTTGTGAACGACGTCGGCCAGGGCCTCGATGCCGGCGATATCCCAATCGGTCTCGATCGCCGCGTTCATCTTGGCGGTGGGGCTCATCAACAGGTGGGTTTCAACATCCTCAATGCCTTTCAGGACCTCGAGCATGCGGATGCCGTAGATCAGCCCGCTCGCGCCGGACATGCCGATGATCAGCCGCATGGTGGCGTTGCCTTCTCCGGTGGGAGGTCACCCCCTCCCCGGCCCTCCCCCATCAAGGGGGAGGGGGCGCGGGGTTTGCCGTCAACGGGGTTCCCTCCCACCTCGCCGAGAGTCCCGCGAGATTCCCGCGACCTGCGCGTCGAAAAGAGAACCCCTCCCCCTTGTTGGGGGAGGGCAGGGAGGGGGTGTTCTGTTGTTTCCCCCTCCCCCCAACCCCCTCCCACCAGGGGAGTGGGGATTAGAAAGAACGCGTTTCGCAGAAATTTTCATCGAGGGGGAGGGAGTTTAGTTCGATGCCGCACTTCGGTCCCCTCCCCACCTCGTGGGGGAGGGATAGGGTGGGGGGTAGACGAATGAGTTTCTGCGTGGTTCAACCTGAACGGGGAAGGGTCTACGCTTCGAGCTGCCGCCGGATGAGGCCGAAGGCGTCTTCGGTGGTTCGGGCGCGCACTTCGCCGCGCCCCAGGTCGCCATAATTCCGTTGAATGTGAAGCGTGGGTTTTCCCTTGGCGGCGCAGGCCAGGTGGACAGTGCCGACGGGCTTGCCCTCGGTGCCGCCGCTGGGCCCCGCGATTCCAGTGCACGAGACGGCGATGTCGGCCGATGAATGGCGCAGGGCGCCCTCGGCCATGGCGCTGGAGACCTCCTCGCTGGCGGCGCCGACCTCGCTGAACAGGTGCGCCGGCACGTCGAGGAGCTCGGTCTTGGCGCCGTTATCGTAGGTCACGAAGCCGCGGTCGACGACCGCCGACGAGCCGGGGACCTCGGTCAAGCAGGCGATAATCAGTCCGCCCGTACACGATTCCGCCGTGGCGAGGCGAACCCCCTTGGCCTTGCAGTCGTCAAGGAGGCGCTCGGCTTGCGCAATGAGCTTAGCCGAAAACATGCCCGCCCCCCGTGGCCAGGACGAGCCCGAAAAGCAGAGCGGCGCCGTACACGCCCGCCAAAACATCGTCGGCCATGACGCCGAATCCCCCCTTGAGGGACCGGTCGGCCCAGCGCACGGGCCACGGTTTGCGCACATCGAAAAATCGAAACAGGACGAGGCCCGCGAGGTAGTACCAAAACGTCGCCGGCGCCACGGCCAGCACCAGCAACTGACCGGCGACCTCGTCGACAACGATGGCTTGGGGGTCGGAGACCTCGCTGTGGGAAATAAAGACGGTGGCGGCCCACCAGCCGAGACCGAAGACGACGGCGCTTGCGGCGAGCAGCGCGTAGGGTCCGGCCACGGTCTGAATCACCCAGGCGAGGGGCAGGGCGGCGAGCGATCCCCAGGTCCCCGGGGCGAGCGGAATGAGGCCGACGCCGAACCAGGTGGAGACCATGGAAGCCGGGTGTTTGAGCGGCAGGTCCGCGGGCAGGCCGGCCATGTAGGGGCGATCACTCATGACGACTTAACCATGTGGGGTGGCAGGCGCACGGTCGCCACCGCTTGGGCGGCGATGCCCTCGCCCCGTCCGGTCAGGCCGAGGCCCTCGGTCGTCGTCGCCTTGACGCTGACGCAGCCCTCGCCGACCCCCAGAACCTCCGCGAGCCGGGCCGTCATGGCGCCGCGGTGCGGTGCGATTTTCGGCGTTTCGCAAACGATGGTCAGGTCCACGTGCACGACGCGGCCGCCGCGCGCCGCGATCCTCCGGCATGCGTCACGCACGAATTGGTCCGACGCGGCGCCGGCCCATTCCGGATCGCCGGGCGGAAAATGGCTGCCGATATCGCCCGCGCCGATGGCGCCGAGCAGGGCGTCGGTGACGGCATGGAGCGCCACGTCGGCGTCCGAATGTCCTTGCAGGGACATCTCGCAGGGCAGGCGCACCCCGCACAGGGTGACGCCGTCGCCCGGGCCCAAGCGATGCACGTCGTACCCGGTGCCCACGCGGGTTTCGCCGGCGCGCGCCAGCAGGACACGCTCCGCGCGCGCGAGGTCCGCGGCAGTGGTGATCTTGAAGTTGTCCTCGTCGCCCTCGACCAGGGCCACCGGCAGACCGGCGGCCTCGGCGACCGCGGCATCGTCGGTGAAACCGGTTTGCCCGGCGACGCTTTGATGGGCCTTCAGGATGGCGTCGAAGTGAAACGCCTGC
Organism: Pseudomonadota bacterium; assembly: GCA_022566715.1. Lineage (GTDB taxonomy): Bacteria > Pseudomonadota > Alphaproteobacteria > SHVP01 > SHVP01 > JADFIH01. The sequence continues at coordinate 6,151 of JADFIH010000051.1, forward strand.
GGCGTCTGGGCCCGCCACAGCCCGGCGCGGTCCAGCGTTTCCAAAACCTTGCCCCCATGCGCGCGCTTGAGCGTGTCGGCCACGGGCAGGGCCGCCAGCGCGCCGGGGGAGGTGGCGAGTGTGCCGAGGAGCCGCCCGATGAGGTCCGCCGCGAGGAACGGCCGGGCCGCATCGTGGATCAGAACGTTGGACGGCGCTTGGGCCGCGAGGCTCTCCAGGCCAAGGCGGACCGAGTCCTGCCGCGACGCCCCGCCGGCGACCGGTTCGAGCAGGTCGAGTCCCTCGATCGCGGCGTCGTAGCGTTCCCGGTCCTCGGGCCGGATCACGGTGCGCACGGGCCCGACGCCCGGGTGCCCGCACAGGGCCGCCGCCGCGTGATAGAGGACCGCCCGCCCGCCCAGGGGCAGGTATTGCTTGGGAACCTCGGCGCCCAGGCGTTCGCCGCGCCCCGCCGCCACGATGATTGCCGCGTTCGTCATGGTGCCCAGTTTGGCATATTGAAAGCGTTCGATTAGTGCCGTGGCACGGCCGCGTCAATAGGAGCTGGCTTCAAGAGCCCGCGTCGCCGGCGAGGTTTGCCCGGGTTGATGACCGTAAGGCCCGGATTGATTACCGTAAGGATCGGCGATTTGCGAGCCCAAGTCCCGTCATGGACCTGCCGCCCGCGCCCCGAGGCCGCCCCGGCCGTGGGCGTGCCCCCTTGCTTCGCCCCTTCCGCCCTGCCTCATGCATATTTCCCACTAAACCACTCTACTACTGGAACGTACCAAGAACACTCAGGCAGAACAAGGCGGGAAATTTGGCAGTACCGCGTTGTAATGACCCGCTGCTTCGCGTAGTTTGCCCAAAGATTCGGCAGCGCTCCGCTCTGCCTACCGATTAATCATTTGTGCGGGTTCATGGCCATCCAGATCGGTTCTCTCGTGATCGAAAGTCCAGTGTTTCTCGCCCCCATGTCTGGGGTGACCGACGCGCCGTTCCGCCGTCTGGCGAAGCGCCACGGCGCGGGACTGGTCTTTTCCGAGATGATCGCCAGCCGCGAGATGGTGGAAGCCTCGCGCCGCACGTTGCGCATGGCCCGGCGCACCCGCGATGAAGGCCCCTTCGCGGTACAGTTGGCCGGCCGCGATCCCGAAATCATGGCCGAGGCCGCCAAGCTCAACGAGGACGGCGGCGCCGACATCATCGATATCAACATGGGGTGCCCGGCGAGGAAAGTCGTCGGCAGCCTGTGCGGCTCGGCCCTGATGCGCGATCTCGGTCTGGCGCGGCGCATCATCGAGCGCACGGTAAACGCCGTGAGCATCCCGGTCACCCTCAAGATGCGCACGGGTTGGGATGCCGCCAACCGGAACGCCCCCGAGCTCGCCCGCATCGCCGAGGACTGCGGCGTCCGGATGATCACCGTGCACGGCCGCACGCGCTGTGATTTCTACGAGGGCCGCGCCGACTGGCGTTTCATCCGCCGCGTCAAGGAAGCCGTCCAAGTGCCTGTTATCGCCAATGGGGACATCACGACGGAGGACGACGCGGCGCGCTGCCTGTCCCAATCCGGCGCCGACGGACTCATGATCGGCCGTGGCGCCCGCGGCCGGCCCTGGTTCCTGGGCCAGGTCGCGGCGTTCCTGCGGACCGGGACGTACGCCCGCCCGCCCAGCGCCGAGACACGTTCGGCCGTGGTCCAGGAACATTACCAGGGCCTGCTCGATCACCACGGCGCGCGGACCGGCATGCGCATCGCGCGCAAACATCTCGCCTGGTACGCCCAAGGGCTAGGCGGGGCCAAAGCCTTCGTCGATACCATCAACCGCTGCGACGACTCAGGCCGGGTGAGGGACCTCATCGCTGAGTTCTTCGGCGCGGCGCGTGAAATCAAGGACGCCGCCTGATGGCGCGGCCGGAGCCAAACGCCGGAGGGCCTGGCGGAATCGGACCGGGCGGGGCCGCGATCCTGAGCGCGATCTCCGATCCGGTGCTGGCGATCGATGGCGCGGGGCGCATCCGCTATGCCAACCCCGCAGCGGAGGATTTCTTTGCGGCGGGCGCGCCCACCTTGTGCGCCAGCCGTCTCGAGGACGTCGTGCCCTACGACAGCCCCTTGGCGGCGCTGGTCCGGCAGGTCCAGGACACCGGTCACAGCGTGCATGAGCATGGCGTCGAGTTGAACACCCAGCGTATCGGTCCGCACTTGCTCAACATTCAGGTGGCGCCCCTCGAGGAGCCGGCGGGACATGTGGTCCTAACCCTGCAAAATCAATCCATCGCCTCCAAGATGGACCGCCAGCTCATGCACCGCGGCGCGGCGCGGTCCGTCACCGCGATGGCCGGTGTACTGGCCCACGAAGTCAAGAACCCGTTGGCCGGAATTCGCGGCGCCGCGCAGTTGCTCGAGCAAAGAGCGGACGCTGAGGATCGTGAGCTGACTCGCCTGATCTGCGACGAAACCGACAGGATCTGCGCGCTGGTCGACAGCATGGAGTTGTTTTCGGACCAGCGCCCGATCGAACGCGCGCCCGTCAACATCCATCAGGTTCTCGACCATGTGCGCAAGGTGGCGCAGGCGGGTTTTGCCCACCACATCACCTTCAAGGAAAACTACGACCCGTCCCTGCCGCCGGTGCACGGCAGCCGCGATCAGCTGGTGCAGGTGTTCCTCAACCTGACCACGAACGCGGCCGAGGCGATTACTCAGGCCTCGGGAGAGATTACCTTCACCACCGCCTACCGCCACGGTCTCCGGCTCGCCGTGCCGGGAAGCGGCAGCACCGAGCGCGTCCATTTACCGCTCGAGGTTTCCGTCCACGACAACGGCGCCGGCGTGCCCGAGGACGTGCGCCAGCACATGTTCGAGGCCTTCGTCACCTCCAAACCAGCAGGCAAGCCCGCCGGCACGGGGCTGGGCCTGTCCCTGGTGGCCAAAATCGTGGGCGATCATGGCGGCGTCATCGAGTTCGAGTCGATGCCGCGCTCCACGGTGTTCCGCGTCCGGCTGCCCGTCCTGCACGCCGTGGATGGTGAGGCGATATGAGCGGCGAGTTGATTCTCATCGCCGACGACGACGCGGCGATCCGAAAGGTCCTGAGTAAAGCCTTGGGCCGGGCCGACTTTAATGTCCGCACCACCAGCAACGCAGCGACCTTGTGGCGCTGGGTTGAAAACGGGGAGGGCGATCTCATCATCACCGATGTGGTCATGCCCGACGAAGACGGTTTGGAGCTTTTGCCGCGCATCAAGCGGCTGCGGCCGGATATTCCGGTTATCGTCATGAGCGCCCGCAACACCCTCATGACGGCCCTGCGCGCCACCGAACGCGGCGCCTACGAATATCTTTCAAAGCCTTTCGATATCAATAAGTTGATATCAGTCGTTCAGAGTGCGCTTAGGGGCGCGGCGGCGGCGCCCGAGGAGCCCGTCCAGGGGCGGGACGCGGAAGAGAACCTTCCCATCGTCGGCCGCTCGCCCGCCATGCAGGAGATCTACCGCCTGATCGCGCGGCTGGTCAGCATCGATCTGAGCGTCCTCATCAGCGGCGAATCGGGAACGGGCAAGGAACTCGTGGCCCGCGCCCTGCATCAGTTTGGCAAGCGCCGGCACGGCCCATTCGTCGCCATCAACATGGCGGCGATTCCGAAGGACTTGATCGAAAGCGAACTCTTCGGTCACGAGAAGGGCGCCTTCACCGGCGCCACCGCGCGCCACGTCGGCCGTTTCGAGCAAGCCGAGGGCGGAACCCTGTTCCTCGACGAGGTCGGCGACATGCCCCTCGAGGCGCAAACCAGATTGCTCAGGGTGCTACAGGAGGGCGAATTCACCACGATCGGCGGACGCACGCCGATTCGGACCGACGTCCGCATTATCGCGGCCACGAACCACCAGATTCGCCAGATCGTGGATCAGGGGCTTTTCCGGGAAGACTTGTTCTATCGCCTCAATGTGGTGCCCTTGCGCCTGCCGCCCCTGCGCGAACGCAAGTCCGACATCCCGGATCTGGTGCGCTATTTCCTGTCCGCCGCGGTTGCCGAGGGACTTCCTGAAAAGGCGTTCAGCGCCGGGGCGATGGACCGGTTGCAGCAGTACGATTGGCCCGGAAACGTCCGTGAACTGGAAAACCTGGTGCGCCGGCTGGCCGCGCTTTCGGCCGACGACATCATCGGACCCGAGGCCATCGCCGCCGAATTGGCCGAGGCGGTGGCCGGCAAGGCGCCTTCCGAAGAGGACGGCGAGAGCCTCGGCGCCGCGGTGGAGCGCCACCTCAGCCGCTATTTTTCGGCGCACGCCGATGCCCTCCCCCCCCCCGGGCTCTATGACCGCGTGTTGCACGAAGTCGAACGCCCGCTCGTCACTTTGAGTTTGCAGGCAACGCGGGGCAACCAGATCCGCGCCGCCGCGCTACTCGGACTTAATCGCAACACGCTGCGAAAGAAGATTCGGGAACTCAAAATTCCTGTGGTGCGCGCGGCCAAGTGATGCAATAATGCAACATTGTTGCAAAGCCGCGAGCACAGTGGCAAATGCACATCGGGGCGTACGACAGGATGGCAACAGATACCCAGACCGCTGGAGACCTGGTCGGGGCGCGAATCACCAGTTGGCTCCACCGTTACGGTGTGGCCCGCAAACTCGCCATCCTGCTCAGCATTGGCGCGATCGCTTCGGGGATTGCAACCTACGCCGCGCTCAGCGGGACACCGCCCTTCGGGCCCGACCCGCGGTCGGTCCTGGTGCTCCTCCTCGTCGATCTCGTTCTCCTGCTCTCCATTGGCGCGATCATCCTGCGCCGGCTCGTCCATCTTTGGGTGGCGCGGCGCCGTGGCTCGGCCGGTTCGCGGCTTCATACGCGCATTGTCGCGCTCTTCAGTATCCTCGCGGTCGCGCCGGCGATCATCGTCGCCGTTTTCTCGGCGTTATTCTTCAATCTTGGGGTGCAGGCTTGGTTTAGCGAGCGCGTCAAGACGGCGCTCGAGGCGTCGGTTCAGGTCGCCGAAGCGTACCTCGATGAGCACCGCAAACTCATTGTGGCGGATGCTCAAGCCATGGCCATCGATGTCAGCCGCCAGGGCAGCCTGCTGGCTCGGAATCCCTCTCAGTTCAATGATTTCATCTCCTTTCAGGCGGGCGTTCGCTCGATACCCGAGGCCATCGTGTTCGACGGGGGCGGCCGCATCCTGGGGCGTTCGCGTCTGAGCTACGCCTTGGAGTTCGATGGGCTGCCTTCGAGGGCACTTGAAAGAGCGCGGAAGGGCGAGGTGGTCGTGCTTGGCGGCAGCAACGACGACCGCGTGCGCGCGCTCATGCGGCTCGATGGCTTAGGCGACATCTTTTTATATGTCGGACGGTTCATCGACGCGAACGTGCTCGCCCACGTCGAGCGCAACCGCGTCGCCGTCGCGGAGTATCAGCGGCTGGAAGGTGAACGGACGGAGATCGAAATCACCTTCGCAATGATATTCATCCTCGTGGCCGTGCTCCTTCTCATGGTCGCGGTGTGGGCGGGCCTGTTCTTCGCTAATCGGCTCGTGCGGCCGATCAGCGAACTCGTGGGCGCCGTCGAACAGGTGCGCGCGGGCGACCTTTCGGTGCGCGTCGACGAAGGCCCGGCCGACGATGAAATCAGCACCCTGAGCCGCGCCTTCAACCGCATGACCAATCAACTCGAGAGCCAACGCAGCGAACTTATCGACGCGAACACCCAACTCGACGCGCGCCGCCAATTCACGGAAGCCGTGCTGTCGGGCGTTTCGGCGGGTGTTCTCGGTCTCGATCCCGAAGGCCGCATCAACCTGCCGAACCGGTCCGCGACGGAATTGTTGAGCGCGGAGTCCGACGAGCTCATTGGCGAGGATCTTGCCATTGCGGTGCCCGAGATGGCGCCGCTTCTCCAGTCGGCTTCCGAAAAGCCCTACCGGCTGGTCGAAGGCCAAATCACCGTTCGGCGCGGCGATCATCCGCGGCGCCTGCTCGTCCGCGTCACCGCGGAGGAATCGCGCGGCGAGTTGCGTGGGTACGTCGTCACGTTCGACGATATTTCTGAACTGGAAACGGCGCAGCGTCACGCCGCCTGGGCCGATGTGGCCCGCCGCATCGCGCATGAAATCAAGAACCCGCTGACCCCCATTCAATTGTCCGCCGAGCGCCTGAAACGCAAATACATGGACGAGATAAAGAGCGATCCCGATGTGTTCGCTCAGTGCACGGACACGATCATCCGTCAGGTCGACGACATCAAGCGGATGGTCGACGAGTTTTCGAACTTTGCCCGCATGCCGGCGCCCGAGTTCGATGACGAGGACTTGGCGACCGTCGTGCGGCAGGCCCAGTTCCTACAGCGGGTGGCGCATCCGTTCATCACGTATGAGACCGAAGTTCCCGCGCAAACGGTCTCCGTGCACTGCGACCGGCGGCAGATCGGACAGGCGGTGACCAACCTTTTGCAGAATGCGGCCGACGCTCTTGAAGGCCAAAAGGACGCTCAGATCAGGCTGCGCGTCTATAAGAATGACGCAGAAGTCGTGATCGCGGTCGAGGACAATGGTTGCGGACTGCCCAGCGAGATTCGTGGACGGCTGGCCGAGCCCTACGTGACCACGCGGGCAAAGGGAACGGGCCTTGGCCTCGCGATCGTGAAGAAAATCATGGAAGACCACGGTGGCCGGCTCAAATTGGAGAACCGGCCGGAAGGCGGGGCCCGAGCGAGCCTCGTGTTTTATGCAACGCAAGACCCTCCCGCCGAAGACGGCACGGATAAACCTCTAAACGAGATGGTGAGCCATGGCGCGTGATATCCTTATCGTCGACGACGAAGCCGACATCCGGGATCTGGTGTCCGGCGTCCTGCAGGACGAAGGCTTCGAAACCCGCGTCGCCATCGACAGCGTTTCGGCCTTGGCCGCCTTGAACTCGCGCCCGCCGGCGCTTGTTGTCCTCGACATCTGGCTTGAGGGCAGCGACCTCGACGGCATGCAGCTTCTCGACGTGCTGGTCGCGGACCACTCGGAAATCCCGGTGGTCATGATCAGCGGCCACGGCAACATCGAAACGGCGGTCGCCGCCATCAAGCGCGGCGCCTATGACTTCATCGAAAAACCGTTCAAGGCGGACCGCCTGTTGCTGGTCGCGCGGCGGGCCATGGAAGCGGGGCGCCTGCGCCGGGAGAACGCGGATCTGCGCCAAAGGGCAGGCCACGAAAGCGAGTTGATCGGGTCCTCCCAGGCGATCAACGCCATGCGCCTCGCGCTTGAAAAAGTGGCGCCGACCGGCAGCCGCGTCCTGATCACCGGACCCGCGGGATCGGGCAAGGAAGTGGCGGCGCGCCTTCTCCACATGCGCTCGCGCCGCTCCGAAGGTCCGTTTGTCGTCCTCAACGCCGCGCGCATGGCGCCCGAACGAATGGAATCAGAATTGTTCGGCGTGGAGGAGGGGGCTGACGGGCACGACACCGGACGCAGGATCGGCACCTTCGAGGAAGGTCACGGCGGCACCCTGTTTATTGACGAGGTCGCGGACATGCCGCTCGTCACCCAAGGGAAGATCCTGCGGGTGTTGCAAGAACAGACCTTTACGCGCCTTGGCGGTACTGAACCGGTACACGTCGATGTTCGAGTGGTGAGCGCGTCGAGCCGCGATTTGACCGCCGAGATCGCCGCGGGACGTTTCCGTGAGGACCTGTATCACCGCCTCAACGTGGTTCCGATTCGAGTGCCCGCGCTGCACGAGAGGCGCGAGGACATCCCCGTGTTGGCGCGCCATTTCATGCACCATATGGCTCAGTCGATCGGCCTGCCACAACGTGAGATTTGCGATGACGCCATGGCCGTTCTGCAAGCCAAGGATTGGCCCGGCAATGTGCGCGAGCTCCGCAACATGATCGAGCGGCTGCTTATCATGGCGCCGGGCAAAGAGGACTCGGCCATCCGGGCCGACATGCTGCCGCCCGAAATCACCGCGGCCTCGGCCGCCGCGCTTCGCCAAGCCGGCAACGGCGAGATCATGGCCATGCCCCTGCGCGAGGCCCGGGAACAGTTTGAGCGCGAGTACCTGCTGGCCCAGATCAACAGGTTCGGCGGGAACATTTCCAGGACGGCCTCGTTCGTCGGCATGGAGCGCTCGGCGCTGCACAGGAAAATAAAGGCGCTCGGGGTTAATCCAAACGAACGGGGAGCCAACGAACGGAGGGCCAACGAACGGGGCCCCACCGACCGGGGGCAGGGCCCCGCGGCCTAAGGGCCGATCGCCTACTTTTCTGCCCGGACTCGCGCATTAGATAAGAGGCGATGAAAGTTATCGTCTGTGGCGCCGGCCAGGTCGGCTCCAGCATCGCCCAACAGCTCGCCAGCGAGAACAATGAGGTCACCGTCATTGACCGCTCGCCCGAGACGATTCAGCGGGTCGCCGACTCGCTCGATGTCCAGACCATGGTCGGCCACGCCTCCCACCCGGACGTCCTCGAGGCGGCAGGCGCCAAGGGCGCCGACATGATCATCGCCGTCACCCAGAAGGACGAAGTCAATATGGTCGCCTGCCAGGTGGCCCATTCGTTGTTCGAGATTCCCACGCGGATCGCCCGAGTGCGCGCACAGAGCTACCTGGCCCCCATGTGGAGCGATCTGTTCTCCCGCGAGCACATGCCGATCGACGTCATCATCTCGCCCGAAATCGAGGTGGCCCGTGCCGTGGCGCAGCGGCTTCAGGTTCCCGGGGCGAGCGACATGATTCCCTTCGCCGACGGCCGCGTGCGCGTCGTCGCGGTCCTCATCGACGAGAATTGCCCGCTCATCGACACGCCGCTGCGCCAGCTGACGGAACTGTTCCCCGATCTCAGCATCCGTGTGCTTGGGCTCGTCCGCGACGACGAAATCATCGTGCCGCGCGGCGACGACCAAATGCTGGTCGGGGACGAGGCCTACTTCGCGGTCGACAGCCATCAGGTCGACCGCGCCATGGCGGCCTTCGGCCACGAGGAAAAAGAGGCGCGCCGTATCGTCATTATCGGCGGCGGCAACATCGGCCTTTTCCTGGCCCGTTTGCTCGTCGAGGAGAGCCCCAGCTTCGCCATTAAGATCATCGAGATCAATAAGCAACGCGCCGAGTACGTGGCCGATCAACTCGACAAGGTGGTGACCCTGCACGGCGATTCACTGGACTCGGAGATCCTCATCGAGGCCAACGTGCGCCAGTCGGAAGCCGTGATCGCGGTCACCAACGACGATCAGGTCAACATCCTGAGTTCCCTTCTGGCCAAGCGGCATGGTGCGCCGCGCGCCATGACCCTGGTCAACAAGGTGAGCTACGGACCGCTCATGCGCTCGCTGGGTGTGGATGCCGTTGTCAATCCGCGCGCCATTACGGTCTCCCGCATTCTTCAGCACATCCGGCGGGGCCGCATCCGCGGGGTTCATTCGTTGCGCGACGGAATGGCGGAAATCATCGAGGCCGAGGCCCTGGAGACCTCGCCGCTGGTGGGGCAGCCGCTGCGCGATGTAAAATTGCCGGCCGGCCTCGTTATCGGCGCCATCGTTCGCGACGCGGAGGTCATCATCCCGCGCGGCGATACGGTGATCAAGACGCACGACAAGGTCGTGCTGTTCGCCCTCAAGGGTGCGGTGAAAAAGGTCGAGAAGCTCTTCGCGGTGCGCCTCGAGTTTTTCTAGTCCAAGCAGGAACTTCCGTTAGGCCCGCATGTCGTTTGCGATCGTTCTGTCTATCCTGGGCTGGGGCGCCTCTGCCTTCGCGGTGATCATGGTTGTGCCGGCCTTGTTCGCCCTCGGCTTCGGCGAGGCCGGTCTCGCGTCGACCTTCCTGGTCTCGGCCAGCCTGACCTTCTTTACCGGCGGCGCGCTGGTCATCGCGACACGCGGCGCCGCGGCGGCGGTCTCCAAACGGGAAGGGTTTCTCGTCGCGGTCTTGGCCTGGGCGACCTACGGCTTTTTCGGGGCTTTACCGTTCTTTTTCTCGGGATACGCGGGTTCGGTGGTGAACGCCTATTTCGAGTCCTTGTCCGGTCTCACCACGACCGGCGCGACGATCTTCGCCGACGTCGAATCCTTGCCCTATAGCATATTGATCTGGCGCGCCCTTCTGCAGTGGGTGGGGGGCCTGGGTACGATCATGCTGGCGCTCGCTCTTTTGACCTCCGCGGGCGTCGGCGGGATGCACATGTTCTCAAGCCGCATGCCCTGGCGCGAACGGGCCGACCTGCAGCGGCGGCTGCGCCAGGCCGCGGTCTCCATGTCGTGGGTCTACGCGGTGCTGACGGCGGCCTGCGCGGCCGCGCTTTGGGCCGTGGGGATG
>JADFIH010000221.1 GCA_022566715.1 Pseudomonadota bacterium
GCGTCGCGACTGGGTGCCGGCGCCGCTGTTTCCCCGTTACCTGTTCGTCGCCCTCGACCTCGGGCGCGAGCGCTGGAGGGCGGTGCGCTCGACCGTCGGGGCGTGCGATCTGGTGCGCGCCGGCGACCGTCCGCTGCCGGTTCCCGATGGCGTCGTGGAGGAAATCCAGGACCGCGAGGACGAGAACGGTTTCGTCGTGCTCGGCCCCGGCTCGCCGTTCCATAAGGGAGAAGCGGTGCGCATAACCGAGGGCGCGCTCAACGATATCGTCGGCCTGTTCGAGTGTGAAAACGGCGAGGAGCGCGTCATCGTCCTGCTCGACCTCTTGGGCCGGCAGGTAAGGGCGCGGGTTCCGCTCGCGGCGGTCGCGGCCGCCTGAGCGCCGCCGTTGGACTTGTTTTCCGTCTGGGTGCACGTTTCACCCGGACGGCGGTAGCATGGCTGAAGGCCGGTATTCAGCCCGATCAACCCGCACAACGCGAAATGCCCAAAGCTAGAGGTCCCTTCGATAATGCAGGCTAAAACCGAACCTCACGTGGCCGTTATAGGCTGCGGCCACTGGGGGAAAAACCTGGTTCGCAACTTCCACGACATTGGAGCCCTCGTGGCTGTCCACGATTCGAACGAATCCGCGGCCCGATCCATGGCGGAGCGTTACGGCATTCCGGTACGTACCTTGTCCGAGCTTCTGACGGACGACGCCGTTACGGCTGTCGCGATCGGAGCCCCGGCCGAAACGCATTTCAGACTGGCCGGCGAGGCGCTCGCTGCGGCCAAGCACGTGTTCGTAGAAAAACCCTTGGCGCTTGAGGTTTCCGAAGCCGAAGAGTTGTGCCGCCTCGCCGAGACCGGCGACCGCACCTTGATGGTGGGGCACCTGCTGCAGTACCATCCGGCATTCCTCAAACTGAAGGACATAGTGCGGCAGGGCAAACTCGGCCGGCTCCAGTACATCTATTCGAATCGGCTGAACCTGGGGAAAGTGCGGCGCGAGGAAAACATCCTGTGGAGCTTCGCGCCCCACGACATCTCGATGATTTTATCCCTCGTCGGTGACGAGCCGGAGCAGGTCTCCGCCGTTGGCGCCGCCTATCTGCACAAAACCGTTGCCGATGTTACGACCACGCACCTGACCTTCCCGGGCGGTGCGCAAGCGCACATCTATGTGTCGTGGCTGCACCCCTTCAAGGAACAGAAGCTGGTGGTGGTCGGTGACCGGGCCATGGCGGTTTTCGACGACGGGCAGCCCTGGTCGGCCAAGGTTCAACTTTTTCCCCACAAAATCGAATGGATCGACGGCCACCCCCAGGCCGCCAAGGCCGAACCTGTACCGGTGCCGGTGGAGGAGGCCGAACCACTCGAGCTGGAGTGCCGCCATTTTCTCGAATGCGTCGCCAATGGCCAACGGCCGCGCACCGATGGCGCCGAGGGGCTCAGGGTTCTCCGGGTGTTACAGGCGGCGCAGCACTCCATGGACGAAGGCCGCTCGATCTCGCTGGGAGCGACAGGGCCCGCCGTTGCCGGCGCAGCACGCCGCCGTGAGGGGGTGATGATCCATGAGAGCGCCTATATCGACGAGCCGGTGGAGATCGGTGCGGGCACAAGGATCTGGCATTTCAGTCACGTGCTCGCGCACAGCCGGATCGGACGAAATTGCGTGATCGGCCAGAACGTGATGATCGGCCCGGACGTCGTCGTCGGCGACCGCTGCAAGCTGCAGAATAATGTCAGCCTGTATCCGGGGGTGACCCTCGAGGACGGCGTCTTCTGCGGCCCGTCCTGCGTGTTCACCAATGTCAACACTCCCCGCGCCGAGATCGAGCGCAAGGACGAGTTTCGTCCGACCCTGGTCAAGCGCGGCGCGACCATCGGCGCCAACGCCACCATCGTCTGCGGCCACACCCTTGGCGAATATTGCTTCATCGCCGCCGGTGCGTTGGTGACCAAGGACGTGCCGGCCCATGCGTTGATGGCCGGCGCGCCGGCGCGGCGCACCGGCTGGATGAGCCGCGACGGCGAGAAGCTCGGCCCGGACCTGGTCTGTCCGCGCAGCGGCCGGCGCTACCGCAAGACCGGCCCCGATCAACTGGAGGAGATCGGTGATGACCGAGACCGCACGCAGAATTGAGATTGAGGAACCCATCGCCTTCATCGACCTCCAGGCGCAGCGGCGACGCCTAGGCGAGCGCATCGACGAGGCGATGGCACGGGTTCTCGCCCACGGCCAGTTCATCATGGGTCCCGAGGTGCGTGAGCTTGAAGACCGGCTCGGCGCCTTCTGCGGCGCCAAGCACGCAATCGCTTGCGCCAGCGGCACCGACGCGCTTTTGCTGGCGCTGATGGCCGAAGGTATTGGGCCGGGGGACGCGGTCTTCGTCCCCGCCTTCGCCTTCGTCGCCACCGCAGAGATGGCGGCGCTGGCGGGCGCGACGCCGGTCTTCGTCGACGTGTTGCCCGACACCTTCAACATGGACCCGGAGAGTCTCGACGCGGCGATCGGCGTGGCCGAAGGCCTCGGGCTCCGGCCGCGGGCCGTCATTCCGGTGGACCTGTTCGGCCAGCCCGCCGATTACGGCCGCATCGGCGCGATCGCCGACAAGCACGGCCTGACCGTCGTCGCCGACGCGGCGCAGAGCTTCGGCGCCGCCCTAAACGGACGGCGCGTGGGCACGTTGGGCGCCTACACCGCCACCAGCTTCTTTCCCGCCAAGCCCTTAGGATGCTACGGCGACGGCGGGGCTGTGTTCACCGACGACGACGAAAAAGCCGAAATTCTGCGCTCGCTGCGGGTCCACGGCAAAGGCTTGGAGAAATACGACAACGTGCGCGTCGGGCTGAACAGTCGGCTCGACACGCTTCAGGCGGCGATCCTGATCGAAAAGCTTACGATCCTCGAGGACGAGATCGAGGCCCGCAACGTCGTGGCAAGACGCTACACCGCGGCGCTCGCCGACATCGTCAAGGTGCCGAAGGTCATCGACGGCGTCCGCTCGGTCTGGGCCCAGTACACCATCCAGATCGATGACGGCGACCGGGCCCGGGCGCGGCTCAAGGCCGCGGGCGTGCCGACCGCTGTCTACTACCCCAAGCCGTTGCACCAGCAGACGGCGTACGAGGATTTCCCGGTCGCGGCGGGCGGCCTAGCGGTGTCGGAACGGCTGTCGCGCAGTGTGCTCAGCCTGCCGATGCATCCCTATCTGGAAAAGGCAACACAGAATTGCGTCGTGACGGCCGTTCGCGAGGCGGTTTTAGGATAGTATGTTGGGTCAAGATCCGCCCCTGTCCAGGAATTTTTCTACCACTTCTAACGTTAGGCGTGAACCCTTGAGTTAGAGGTCCTTTGTTGGTTTCTTCGGCAAATCCGTTCAAAACCATTCTGCGCCATAGGGATCTGCTGATCCGCACGATCGCCAGCGAGGTGCGCCAGAAGTACGCCGGCTCGGTCGCCGGCATGTTCTGGCTATTGCTCTCGCCGCTCCTCTTGATGACGCTCTATTCCATAATATATATCCTGATCTTCCGGGTGCGGCCCGTGTTGCTGACGCAAACCGAATACGTGCTTTACATTTTCTCC
>JADFIH010000222.1 GCA_022566715.1 Pseudomonadota bacterium
GGCGGCGTATTGCTCGCGCTCCAACAGCGCCGGGTCGAGCTTGCCCGCGGGCGCGACCAAGTCCGCGACGGCTTGGCGCGCCGCGTCGCGGAACGCCCGGGCGGCCGCAAGCGCCTGGGCGCAGGTGGCGAGCAGGTCGGGGAGGAGGATCTCCGCTCCCGACATGCCGGTACATATTCTTGCGGGTCGTGTCATCTCTTTTACGTTTCGGCCCTTTTACGTTTCGGTGATGTCGAACGAGGACACTGCCGGGCGTCCGAGGAATCGGGCGAAATCGTTCAGGTCACGGCATAGGTAACCACGGTCGTCGAGATGCCGGCGTTGGGCGTTGGAAAATATCGGGCTGTAGAGCGTCTTTTCCAAGTTCCAGCCGGAAAATCGCCGACCCTCCTTCGTGGTAAAAAAGCGATCCATGTGTTCGTCGAAGTTCTTGAGTGCCGCAGCGTCATGTGCGCCGGCACTGCGTTTGCACGAGCCGAGACGCACGGTTTTTGTCTCGTCGTTGTGAGCGATCAAATCGATTTCGATATCGGAGGCGTGCGGCTTGTTCCAATACCCTTGCACGATCTCGGTCAAGGGAAAATCACCGACACCTTTGCGCGAACACTCTTCGGTAAGGAAGCGGATCATTTTCTCGAAACCATATCCTTCCTGGGTCTTGAGCGATTCGTCAGTGCGGGAGATGGCCTGCCCCACGGGCCGAATCCGTGCGACCTGAACGTTGCGTGCGACCGCGTGAAGCCAGGATGCCAGGAAATTGTCCGTGATGACGTAGCGTGCTTTGCGCGACCGGTCACCGGCGAAGACCGGCCGGCGTTTTTCCACCATCCGATAGCGGTCAATCAAAGTCTGCAAATAGGCGCTTAATTGCTTTTCGTCGCCGGAACCGGCGCGGGCGTACTCGGCAACCAATTCGCGGTGGGAACAGGGCCCCTTATAGGCGAGCAGCTTGAGCAAGCTGTCATAGCGACCGCGCAGCTCCCGCAGAAACCAATTCGTGGCTTCGTCACGCAGTGGGCTCGTGCCTTCGAAGAAAAGCGCCCGCAGGGTGTGTTCGCGGTATTGCTCCCGAGGTTCCAGCACCCCTGCCTCAAAGCAATCCCGATAGAATTTCGGCACGCCCTCGAACAGGGACCAGAGAAACAAACGATGCGCAGGGTCGACGATCCCATGGGTGTCGAACATTTCGAAAAGCGTTTCGAAGTCCCAGTGTCCGAGTTCGATCCTGTGCGTGATGCGGTTGAACAACGCCGAGGCACGGTCCTCCAGGACAGCCGTCATCTCCGTGTGTATCGAGCCGAGCACGAACAGACCGCCTTTGGTGGTGTCGCGGAGCTTATCGACTTCGGCCTGGAGAAACGAGGTGAACGGCGAGAGGCTCTTGCGATGGAAGTATTGGAACTCGTCGATGACGATGACGAATCCCCGTCGGCAAAGGACGCCGATCGCCTCCGCCATTTCGGCAAAGGTGCCGACGCGGCGGGCCGAATCGGGTCGTGTTCCGCTGTCCTCCAGCGCATCCTGAAACGTTTGGACGACGCCGCGCTCGTCGCTGTCCGGCACCTGAAAATAAAACGCGCCGATGTCCGGGTGCGCGCTCAGAGCCCTTTGGATCAGCGTGGTCTTTCCGATACGGCGGCGACCCGAGATCGCGCAAAAGAACCAGCGACGCGACGAGACGATTTCCTCGATTGCGCGTTGTTCCGTGGTCCGGCCGTAAAAGCCCCAGGTGGGCTCGGGATTCCCAGGCATACAAATAACATAACATTTTTTATGTTATTGTCAATAATGACATAAAGCCTTGTTATTACAATATAAAACCACATCCCGTTCGTGTTTCTTGATGTGAATCCCGAGTCTGGACGCCGCGGTGCCGCTTTGGCCCGCCGCGCGGCCGCGCCTCACCCCTCGATCGCGTCGTCGAGGCTGCGCAGGCCCGGGCGGGCGGCCTGGACCAGGACCGCCATGTTGCCGGGCTTGTGCTCGTTGCGCATCATCTTGGTGTGGGCGCGCGGGATGTCGTGCCAGGAGAAGACCTCGGACATGCAGGGGTCGATGCGCCGGTCGACGACTAGGCCGTTGGCTTGGCTGGCCTGCTTCAGGTTGGCGAAATGGCTGCCCTGGATGCGCTTCTGACGCATCCACACGAAGCGCGCGTCGAACGAGATGTTGTACCCCGTGGTGCCGGCGCAGAACACCACCATGCCGCCGCGCTTGACCACGAAGCACGAGACCGGGAAGGTCTGCTCGCCCGGGTGCTCGAAGACGAAATCCACGTCCCTGCCCTTGCCGGTGATCTCCCAGATCGCCCTGCCGAACTTGCGCGCCTCCTTCATGTAGGCGCCGTAGCCGCCGCGGTCGTTGATCTCGGGCAGGCGGCCCCAGCAGTCGAAGTTCTTGCGATTGACCACCCCGCGCGCGCCCAGTTGCATGACGAAGTCGCGCTTGGCCTCGTCGGAGATGACGCCGATGGCATTGGCGCCGGCGGTCGCGATCAACTGCACCGCCATGGAGCCCAGCCCCCCCGAGGCGCCCCAGACCAGCACGTTGTGCCCGGGCCTGAGGATATGGGGCCGGTGGCCGAACAGCATGCGGTAGGCGGTGGCGAGCGTCAGGATGTAGCAGCCGCTCTCCTCCCAGGTCAGGTGGCGCGGCCGGGCCATGACCTGCTGCGCCTGGACGCGGGTGAACTGGGCGAAGGAGCCGTCCGGGGTCTCGTAACCCCAGATGCGCTGGCTGGGCGAGAACATGGGGTCGCCGCCGTTGCACTCCTCGTCGTCGCCGTCGTCCTGATTGCAGTGCACCACGACCTCGTCGCCGACCTGCCAGCGGGTCACCTTGGAGCCCACCGCCCAGACGATGCCGGCCGCATCCGAGCCGGCGACGTGGTAATCCGCCTTGTGCACGTCGAAGACCGAGACCGGCGTGCCGAGCGCGGCCCAGACGCCGTTGTAGTTGACGCCCGCCGCCATCACCATGACCAGGACCTCGTGGCTGTCGATCGCGGGGGTGTCCACGACCTCGACCTGCATGGCGGTCTCCGGATCGCCTTGGCGCTCGCGCCGGATGGTCCAGGCGTGCATCTTCCCGGGCACGTGGCCCAAGGGCGGGATCTCGCCGAGGTCGTAGAGGTCTTTGGTTTCCTGCCCCGGCCGGGCTTCGGTCGCCGCCGCGTCCGTCATCGCTCGAGGTCCTCCTTCGCGCCGCCGTCGCGCCTGATTCGCGGCCGTGTCGGCCCCGGCGCGGCCCCAACATTAACCCGAATTTGTTAAGCTGGGATTCGCTTGACTTTTAACGACGGGTCCGGTTTTTTGCAATGCACAAATGGTCTGTTTTTTGCGCCAGAGCCCCGGAATTAGCAAGAATATGTCTTTAACCACCAGTAGAGAGATATAAAGTGTCGAATTCAGGTGGTGAGGGGCCTTTGGACCGGGTCGGCGGCGGCGGGGCGCCGTCGCCCGCGCCGCAGCGCGACCGGCCGTGGCTGTTCCGGACCTACGCCGGCCACTCCACCGCGGCGGCCTCCA
>JADFIH010000052.1 GCA_022566715.1 Pseudomonadota bacterium
GAAGACACGGAGCCGGAAGACACGGAGCCGGAAGACACGGAGCCGGAAGACACCGAGCCGGAAGACACCGAGCCGGAAGACACCGAGCCGGACGACTCGGATACGGATGGCGGGGAGCCGGACGACGGGGCCGGGCAGCCGCGGGTCATCGAGCCGGTCGCCGAACTCGAAGAGGACGAGGAGGTCGAGGCGCAATCCGCCGCGCCGGACGGATTCAACAAGGCCGTGGCGATGTCCGAGGAGCCTCACACGGAGGCGGCGCCCCGGCTGGCGCCCTCGCGGCGAGACGGTCTGGCGCACGAGGACCCGGTCGTTGCCGGCCCCGCCGAACCTGACTCCGACTAGCTGATCACGACTAGACTAGAGCCGCTTGACACCGACGCGGCGCAGAGCCGCCCGCAATCCTGGGACCCCGTTGAAGAGATGGGCGCTGAAGCCGCACGATCGCGCAGCCTCGATGTTCCGGAGCTTGTCGTCGACAAAGAAGCAGTCGGCGGGAGAGACCCCAGCGGTCGCGGCCGCATGGGCGAATATTCGTCGATCGGGTTTCGCGAGGCTGAGTTCACAAGAGAGCAAGATGCTGTTGAAGTGCTTCAGTTCCGGGTGTCGGGCGCGAACCGTGGTCCAGTAGTAGGCGTCCACGTTCGAAAGTAACAAAAGCTTGTATTTCGTCCGCAGCGCCTCCAGGACGATGCCCATTCCCACCATCGACTCCGAATAGGGCTCTCGCCAGAGCTCGTCGAACTCATTGGGCGTGAGTGACAGCCCGTGATTTTCAACGAGCCCGCGGTGAATCTCAAAGAGGGTGAGCTGGCCCGTGATCAGCTTGGGACACGAGACCAGATCCTCCAGAGCGGGCATTGCCCGATCAGGATCGTCACAGTATTTCGCGATCCGCCGGTAGACGATCGAGTCGTCGAACGAGATAACAACGCCAAAGAGGTCGAAGACAAAGACGGATGGCGTCATGAGGGTGCGTCCATTCTCCTTTACCAGATCACATGTGCATCTTCGAAGGATTCCATGAGGCGATCGTACTCCCTTGCCGCCTGCTTCCAAGAACGGTGCACAGCCTTTCGAGGGTCAGGTTATCTATTTAATAACCATACTGATCCATGTTGTTGCGAATCGTTATCAATTAGGAGATAGTTATTGCGAATGATTTGCATTTGCAGTGATTGTTCTTATGTCCTAAGGTCTTAAGAGAGCCCACAATCCATAGGGCTTTTGGCTCTAGGGCCTTTCGCGACAGAGGCGAAAGATGATTGGAAAGACGATTGGTATGACTCGATTCGCTCGTGTTTTTGGCATGGCCGCAATCCTGATGTTCGCGGCAAACCTTATCGGTAGCGCCATTGCGGCCGAAGTGAACGTCTATTCGCACCGCAAGGAAGAACTGATCAAGCCCCTTTTGGATGCCTTTACCGCAAGTACTGGGATCAAAGTCAACCTGGTCACGGGGAAGGCCGACGCCTTGATCGAGCGCATGCGAAGCGAGGGCCGTAACAGCCCGGCCGATGTGGTCCTGACCAGCGACGCGGCGCGCCTGTTCAAATCGAAGCAACGGGACCTTCTTCAGAGGGTGCAGTCGGCTTCACTAGAACGCCTCATCCCGGCGCGGTTTCGCGACCCCGATGGGTATTGGTTCGGCCTGAGCATTCGCGCGCGGCCCATCTTCTATGCGCGGGACCGCGTCGATCCCGCGGAGCTATCGACCTACGAGGCCCTGACCGACGAGAAATGGAAGGGGCGCATTCTCGTCCGCTCGTCGTCGAACATCTACAATCAGTCGCTGCTGGCCTCTCTGATCGCCGTGCAAGGGCCCGAGGCGGCGGAATCCTGGGCGCGTGGCATCGTCGCTAACTTTGCCCGTAAACCGCAGGGCGGCGATACGGACCAATTACGCGCATTGGCGGCGGGCGAGGGCGATGTTGCGATCGCCAACACCTATTACTACGGGCGGCTCCTTGGATCGGATCGCGAGTCCGACCGTAAGGTCGCCGCCAAAATCGCCATTTTCTGGCCCAACCAGTCGGGCCGTGGAGCGCACATTAATATCAGCGGCGGAGCGGTCGCCCGGTTCGCGCCGCATCGTGAGGAGGCGATCCGCCTCCTGGAGTTCCTGGCCTCGGACGCCGCGCAGGAGATCTACGCGGAAAAGGACTACGAATTTCCGATTCGCGACGAGGTGCCCCGGTCCAAAATTGTGGCCAGCATGGGCACCTTCAAGGCCCACGAGCTGCCCCTGGACCGGCTGGGGGAACACAACGCGGCCGCGTTGCGTATTTTCGACCGCGCCGGCTGGCGCTAGTGAGTGGTCCGGTCGTTTCCGCCGCCTGAAGATCGTAGGTCATGACGACCCCCACGTTTTCCACCGGCCAGCCAACTGCCGCAAGGCGGCTGCCCTTGGTGTCCCTGAATGCGTGGAGCATTTACGCGGTCGTCATCGCGCTTCTGGTTTCCGTTCCGATTCTCGTGGTGTTCAGCGCGGTGTTCGCGCCCACCGGCGAGGTCTGGCGCCATCTCGTCGATACGGTGCTCTGGAATTACATTCGCAACACCCTGTGGATCATGCTCGGCGTCGGGTTGGCGACCCTCTTTACCGGCGTTCTCACCGCCTGGCTGGTCACCACCTGCCGTTTCCCGGGCCGGCGGGTTTTCGAATGGGCTTTGCTGCTACCGCTCGCGGTTCCGTCCTATGCCATCGCCTTCACCTACGCCGGCATGTTCGAATTTGCCGGTCCCGTGCAGTCGGCCCTGCGCGAGTGGTTCGGCTGGTCGCGCGCCGACTACTGGTTTCCCGACATCCGCAGCGTGGGCGGGGCCGTTCTGGTCATGGGCTTGGTTCTCTACCCCTATGTCTATTTGCTGGCGCGGGCCGCGTTTAACGAACAATCGGTATGTGTCCTGGAGGCCAGCCGCGCTCTGGGCCGCGGTCCCTGGCGCGGGTTCTTCCAGGTCGCGCTGCCCTTGGCCCGGCCGGCCATCGCCACCGGCGTGGCGCTGGCCCTCATGGAGGCGTTGAGCGAGTTCGGCGCGGTCCAATACTTCGCCGTCGACACCTTCACGACGGGCATCTACCGCACTTGGTTCGGGCTGGGCGATTCCCGGGCCGCGTCCCAGCTTGCCGCCATCTTGATGGCGGTGGTGCTGGTTCTTCTCTTGATCGAACGGCGCTCACGCGGCCAAGCGCGCTATTACCACACGAGCACGCGCTACCGTCCCCTGCCGGGCTATCGCCTGAAAGGGATGCGGCGCGCCCTTGCTGTCCTGGCCTGTTTTCTACCGATCTTTTTTGGCTTTCTGTTGCCGGGCGCGCAGCTTCTGGTCTGGTCCATCCAGACGGCCGGCCGGATGATCGACCTCACCCTCTTGCGGCTGGCCTGGAACAGTATCTCGCTGGCCGCGCTGGCCGCCGTGCTGGCCGTGATGGTGGCCGCGGTTCTGGCCTATGGCGTGCGGTTGCGGCCGAGTTTCCTGACCATCGCCGCGACGCGCGTGGCCAGCATGGGGTATGCCGTTCCCGGCGCCGTCCTGGCCATCGGCGTGCTGGTGCCGTTCGCTTGGATCGACAATACCCTGGACGCCTGGATGCGCTCGACGTTCGGCGTCTCGACCGGCCTCCTGCTCAGCGGCACGCTGATCGCCCTGTTGTTCGCCTACCTCGTGCGTTTTCTCGCCATCTCGTTTAATACCGTGGAGGCGAGCCTCGCGAAGGTTACGCCCAACATGGACGGCGCGGCGCGGTCCCTCGGCCTGGGCGCGGGCCGCACCTTCTTCCGGGTGCATGCGCCGATCATCGGGGGCTCCCTGTTGACGGCCGGGCTGTTGGTCTTTGTCGATGTCATGAAGGAACTTCCGGCGACCCTGATCATGCGGCCCTTCAACTTCAATACCCTGGCGGTGCGCTCCTTCGAGCTCGCCTCCGACGAACGCTTGGCCGATTCGGCAAGCGCGGCGCTGGCCATCGTGCTGGCCGGCCTGGTCCCGGTGATCCTTCTCAGCCGGGCCATCGCGCGTTCGCGGCCCGGGGGAGGGCGCTAGCCCATGAGCCTGGTCCTCGAAAACGTGACGCACGACTTTGGCCAGGTGCGGGCCGTCGAGTCCTTCAATCTCGAAGTCGACGCGGCGGAGGTCGTCTGCCTGGTGGGTCCCTCGGGCTGCGGCAAATCGACTGTCCTGCGTCTTGCCGCGGGACTGGAGGAGCTTCAAGGCGGCCGCATCACCATCAACGGGCGCGTGGTGGCGGGTGGAACCCGGACCGTGCCAACCGAGGAGCGCCGCCTCGGCCTCGTGTTTCAGGACTACGCCCTGTTTCCCCACCTCGATGTCCTGGACAACGTGGCCTTCGGCGTAAGGCACGGAAGCGTCACCGAACGCAGGGGCGTGGCGATAAAGGTCCTGGAGCAGGTCGGCATGGCGCGCTCCGCCGGCGCTTTCCCGCATACACTCTCTGGTGGCGAGCAACAGCGGGTGGCCTTGGCCCGCGCGTTGGCCCCCAAACCAAGTCTGATGCTGCTGGACGAGCCGTTTTCGGGTCTCGACGTGCGCCTGCGGGATTCCGTTCGCGACGAGACCCTGGAGCTTCTAAAGGCCGCCGCCACGCCGACGCTCCTCGTGACCCACGATCCCGGGGAAGCGATGCGGATGGCTGACCGGATCGCCGTGATGCGGGCCGGCAGACTCGTTCAAGTGGGCACGCCCGAGCAGATCTATCACCAGCCGGCGAATGAGTTTATTGCGGGTTTTTTCAGCGATATCAACGTGCTAAATGGCGTCGTTCATGGGAATTATATACAGACGCCGGGTGGCGACCTGCCCGTCATCGCCTACGAAATTGAGGGCGGCGAAAACGGGGGCTATGAAGACGGGAGCGAGGTCAGCGTGATCGTGCGCAATGAGGGGGTTAGGATCGCCAATGGCGCGGATGGGGGTGCGGAGGGCGGGGCAGGGGCCGAGGCAACGGTCGGTTCGGCCCGCATTCTCGGCCCTTATGGGGTCGTTTCCCTTGAGATTGGCGAAACCGGCGTGATTCTTACGGCCCATGTCCCTGTGAGCGCCCTGCCGCGGCCCGGGGCGCGAGTTCACGTGAAATTTGACCCCGGACAAGCTTTTGTTTTCCCCCGCTAAGTCGTACAAAAGCACGCAAAATAAGGCCAAACATCACCAAATGGGCCTGGCGCCGGGTTTGCGTACCGGCCCTCTTTCTGCCATTATTTCAGGTTACGGAGGGATGATCCCTCCATATTAAACGGGAGTTCGAGTAATGGGGCAAATCGGTTTGTGGCAAATTCTGGTTGTCGCTGTTTTGGTCGTCCTTTTGTTTGGCCGCGGCAAGATTCCTCATCTCATGGGTGATCTGGCGCAGGGCATCAAAAACTTCAAGCGCGGGATGAAGGACGACGACGCGGCCAAAGCCAAGACGATCGACGCCAAGGCCGAGACCGAGGCCGAGACCGAGACCGTTTCCAGCAAGGACAAGGCTGCCTCGCAAGGTTGACCTCCGGGCGTTGACCCCGGCCGGATTGCGGCGGCGGGAGGTAATTCATGCTGGACATCGGCGGTTTCGAATTATTGTTGATCGCGGCGGTGCTGATCCTTGTGGTCGGCCCCAAGGATTTGCCTCGCGTGCTGCGCGCCGGGGGCCGGTTCATGGCGAAAATGCGTGGCATGACCCGCGACTTCCAGCGCACCATCGACGACATGGCGCGAGAGGCCGACGTTGCCGACATGCGCAAGGAACTGAAATCGGTCTCCGACGCGGTCTCGGGTTCGATGTCCGAATCGGAAATCACCAAGAAGGTCGAGAACACCATCGATCCGTCCGGAGACCTGCGCGATGCCATGAAGGAAGACTATGGATCGACCGGGGGATCGACCGGGGAATCGACCGAAGATGCGGCCGACAAGGCGTCGGTCAAGCTGCCGCCCTTGGCGCCCGGACCGGATTCCGAGACGCCGGAGACCGAAGCCGCGTCACCCAAGGCTGAGCCAGGCGAGGCCGAGCCAGGCGATGACGTTGATGAAGGTAAGCCGGCGCCCGTGACCCCGGAGCTCACGGCCCAAGAGATCACGGCCCAAGAGCCCGTCGCGCCCGCGGTCCCGGAAGAGAAGCGGGTACAGGCCGGCGGAGCGGCTGAGGCATAGCCATGGCGGACGAGACCGCCGACGGCGAGGATGTCGCGGGCAGTAAGGCGCCCCTGATCGAGCACCTTACCGAGTTGCGGTCGCGGCTCTTCAAGACCATTTTCGTCTTTTTCGTCGTTTTCATCATCAGCTTCATTTTTTCCAAGCAGATCTTCAACTTTCTCGTTGAGCCGCTGGCGGCTGTCGAAGCGAAAAACGGCCGCGACCTGACGATGATCTATACGGCGTTGCACGAGGTGTTTTTCACCCGGTTGAAAGTTTCCTTCTTTGCAGCGCTTTTTATTACCTCTCCTTTCTTCCTGTCGCAGATATATAAATTCGCGGCGCCGGGCCTTTACAAGAACGAGCGCAAGGCCTTCCTGCCGTTTCTCGCTGCGACGCCGATTCTATTCATCGCGGGTGCGGCGCTGGTCTACTACTTTATTTTTCCACGGGCCTGGGGGTTTCTGGCTAGCTATCAGGATTTCACCGACGGCGCGACGACCCTGCAACTGTTGCCCAAGGTCAACGAGTACCTATCGCTCAGCATGAAGCTGATTTTTGCCTTCGGCTTGAGTTTCCAGTTGCCGGTCGCTCTCACCTTGCTGGCGCGTGCGGGCATCGTGTCGTCGCAGATGCTGGCGAAAAATCGAAAATACGCCATCGTCATCGCCTTCGTGGCGGCGGCGGTCTTGACCCCCCCGGACCCCTTCAGTCAGATCGGCCTGGGCCTTCCGATCCTCCTTCTTTACGAAGTGTCCATTATCCTGGCCAGGATCATCGAGCGGAAACGCGCCGAAAAGGAACGGGAAAGAGAGGCCGAACTGGACTCCTAGGGTCGTTCCTGCTTCGCCGGAACCACCCTAGTTTTTGTCGCTCACGGTTGCGGACCGGCCCATCTCGGATGAATTAAGGATGGCCGCGCCTGCGC
The DNA here is from genome assembly GCA_022566715.1 of Pseudomonadota bacterium. Taxonomy (GTDB): domain Bacteria; phylum Pseudomonadota; class Alphaproteobacteria; order SHVP01; family SHVP01; genus JADFIH01. The sequence continues at coordinate 7,058 of JADFIH010000052.1, forward strand.
GGGCGCGCCGGATAGCCGGCGGGCCGCCTCGCGGCCTTGGGCGATTCCAGCAGCCTTGACCGATTCCTGTTGAACCGGAAACACCCGAGGCCCGGGCGGAGCTAGACGGCAAGGGGCTCGCGGCTTATAAGGGTGCCCCGATTCGGCAGGCCTTTTCGGTAGCAGGGGCCGCCACAAATCCTGTGCGCTGCCCAAATCCTGTGCGCCCGATGTTCGACATCCGTTGGATTCGCGATAACCCTGCGGCCTTTGACGCCGGTATGGAGCAGCGCGGCCTGGGACCCCAATCGGGCGCGCTACTTGGCCTCGATGGCGAGCGCCGCGAAATTCAAACCAGACTCCAAGAGATTCAGACGCGGCGCAACGAAGCCTCGAAGGCCATCGGCGCGGCCAAGGCCAAGGGCGGAGACGCGGCAAGCCTCATCGGCGAGGTCGCCTCGCTCAAGGATGCCCTGCGCGAGGGCGAGGCGGGGGAGCGCGGCATCGTCGCCAAGCTCGAGGCGGCGTTGGCGGGGTTACCCAATATACCGGCGGACGACGTGCCGGCGGGCGACGACGAGGACGCCAACGTCGAATTGCGGCGATGGGGTACGCGCCCCGTACTCGACTTTGCGCCAAAGGAGCACTTCGAGCTTGGCGAAGCGCTGGGACTCATGGATTTCGACGCCGGGGCCAAGATTTCGGGCGCGCGATTCGTGGTTCTCAAGGGCGCGCTGGCGCGTCTCGACCGCGCGCTGGGCGCCTTCATGCTCGACCTGATGACGATCGAGTACGGCTACACCGAGATCGTGCCTCCGCTCTTGGTCCGGGACGAGGCGGCGTTCGGGACCGGGCAATTGCCAAAGTTCTCCGACGATTTGTTCAAGGCGACGCGGCTCGACCGCGACGATTTGTTGGAAACGGTCTCGGCGGACCTGCGCGCCTGGGCGAACGAATTGCTCGATCGGGAGATCAATCCTCTTTCCGGGGAGGCGCAAAACAAGGCCTTGCGCGCGCACGTCGACAGGGTCCAGGCCGAATATCAGTCCCGGATCGACGCGGCGTTGGACTCCGGCGATTACGAGGAGCGCTATTGGCTCATCCCGACGGCGGAGGTGCCGCTCACGAACCTTGTCCGGGACCAGATTCTCGACGAATCGGACTTGCCGATGCGCGTGACCGCCCTAACCCCCTGCTTCCGGTCCGAGGCAGGCGCGGCCGGCAAGGATACCCGGGGCATGATCCGTCAGCACCAGTTCAACAAGGTCGAGATCGTCAGCATCGTCCATCCCGGCCAGGCCGCCGAGGAGCACGAGCGCTTGACCGCCTGCGCGGAGGAGGTTCTGAAGCGGCTCGACCTGCACTATCGAGTCGTCACCCTGTGCACGGGCGATCTCGGCTTCTCGTCGCGCAAGACCTACGACATCGAAGTCTGGTTGCCGGGGCAGGAGCGGTTCCGGGAAATCTCGAGCTGCTCCAACTTTGGCGACTTTCAGGCCCGGCGCATGGGCGCCCGCTTCCGCCCGGGCGGGGAGAAGGGGACGCGCTTCGTCCACACCCTGAACGGGTCGGCGCTGGCGGTCGGCCGTACGCTCATCGCGGTAATGGAGAATTACCAAATGGCCGACGGTTCGGTCGTTGTTCCCGACGCCTTGCGATCTTATATGGGAGGGCTAGAAATCATCGGGCCAGACGGAGGAAACCTTGGCAGCTAAAACCAAAACCGCGCGGCCGGGGACTCGGCCGTCTCGCGTCAAATCAGGCGGCGCCAAGCCAGGCCGCGCCAAGCCGGATGGCGGCGAACTCCGAATTCTGGTGACCAATGACGACGGTATCTACGCGCCGGGCCTCAAGGTCTTGGAGCGCATCGCCAAGCTGCTCTCGAACGATGTCTGGGTCGTGGCGCCGGAGGCCGAACAAAGCGGGGCTTCGCATTCGCTGACCCTGCACGATCCGCTGCGCAAACGGCGTCTGTCGAGCCGGCGTTTCAGCGTCAGTGGGACTCCGACCGATTGTGTCGTCATGGCGATCGATGAGATCATCCCGCCGCCGCGTCCGACGCTTCTCCTGTCCGGGGTCAACCGGGGCGCCAATCTGGCCGAGGACGTCTCCTATTCAGGCACGATTGCGGCGGCGATGGAGGGAACCCTGCTCGGTGTGCCGTCGGTTGCGCTCAGCCAGGTCTGCCGCAATGGCCGCCCGGTGCCGTGGTCGACGGTTGAGGCTCACGCGCCCGATTTGTTGCGCAAGCTTCTTAAGCGCGGTTGGCCCAAGGAGGTTCTCCTCAACCTCAACTTTCCCGACGTCGCGAGCAACGCCGTCAGCGGCATTCACGTGTCCGTGCAGGGCCGGCGCGATGCCGAGTCGATCGAGGTTCACGAGCGTCGGGACCCGCGCGGCAACTCTTATTACTGGATTGGCTTTCGCACAATGTCGGGCACGCCGCCTAAGAACACGGACCTCGGCGTCGTTGAGGCGGGCGCCATCTCGGTGACGCCCTTGCAGCTCAACCTCACGCACGAGGGGGCGCGGCGGGGCCTGCAGGCGGCGATCAAGTGACCGAGGAAGCGCGCAAGATCCGTCTCGTGATGGAGCTGCGCAAATCCGGCATCACCAATACCCGGGTTTTATCGGCGATCGAGCGCGTTCCGCGCGAGATCTTCGTTTTGCCGAGCTTCGTCGACCAGGCCTACGAGAACACGGCCCTGCCCATCGACCAGGGTCAGACCATCAGCCAGCCTTTCGTCGTCGCGTTCATGACCCAGGCGTTGGAGGTGAGGCCGCGTGCGCGCGTTCTGGAGATCGGCACCGGGTCGGGATACCAGGCCGCCGTGCTCTCTCGTTTGTGCCGACGCGTTTACACGATCGAACGCTTCAAATCCCTTTTGAGGCAGGCGGAAATCAGCTTTAAGGCCCTGGGCCTGCACAATGTGGTGACGCGGCATGGCGATGGCATGCTGGGCTGGCCCGAGCAGGCGCCGTTCGACCGTATTATCGTCACGGCCGCGGCGAAGGAGATTCCGCCCGCCCTCACGGAACAGCTGGCGGACGATGGCATACTGGTGCTGCCGGTTGGCCAGAACGCTTGGGAACAGTCCATCGTCAAGGTGACCAAGTCGGACGGGCGGTTGGAATCGCGGGACCTGCTGCCGGTCCGATTCGTGCCCCTGGTCGAGGGCGTCGTGCGTGAGTCCGTAAGCGTGCGCCACTAAGGGAACCGGGACCGCCCCCCCTCCGCCATGCCGCCACTCCGGCATTGATTGATCGGCCCGCGATTCGTAACATGCCGCTTTAGGGGAGCCTGTCGTATCGGAATGGGGTCGGTTTGCGGCGACGTCTCGGACGGGGCTTTATTGTTTTCGCGGCGCTCGCCATTGGCTTGGCGGCATGCTCCGCACGTGTGCCTGCGCCGGTCGTGTATAAGGGCATGTTCCCGAAGACGGCGCCAAGTACGGCGGTTGGCGGGGCGTCGATCGCGGCGTCAAGGACGTTGATCGCGGCGCCAAGGGCGCCGATCGCGGCGGTTCCCGCCGCTGGGGCCTCGCGGATCACGGTGGTCGAGTTGCGGCCGCCGGCGGCGGCGGCGCCGCGCAGCAGGAAACTCACCCTGCGCACCCTGATCCAAAGGAACCGGCTCGAGGCCCTGTTGCGTTTCAGAGAACCCCCGAGGCGGCGGCAAAGGGGTGTGCATACGGTGGCGGCGGGGGAGACCGCTTACAGCATCTCGCGCCGCTACGGTGTCGATGTCGACCGCCTTGCCCGGGTCAACGATCTCGACGCGTCCTACCGGATCAGGCCGGGCCAGGGGCTGAAGCTGCCGGACGTTCAGCCCCCCGACGTTCGGGCCCCCGACGCTCGGCTTAAGACCATCGTCATCGCGAGCCGGCCGGATCGGGCTTCCGATGAGGCGGAGCGGCGGGAACCGCGGCGTGGCCACGATCAAGCGTTGCCGGCGCGCACCGGCGGCTTTGGTTGGCCGCTGCGGGGCGAGATCCTGATGGGCTACGGGCCCCAGCCCGGCGGCCGGCACAATGACGGCATCAATATCGGTGCGCCGCTGGGAACCCCCATCGTGGCGTCGGAAGCCGGAATCGTCGCCTATGTCGGCGACGACGTGGACACGCTCGGGAACCTCATCTTAATTCGCCACGCCGGCGGCTGGGTGACGGCCTATGCTCACAACGATTCAGTCGTCGTGAGGCGGGGCATGCGGGTCGCCCGCGGCGACGTCATCGGTCTGACGGGAACGACCGGCAATGTCGAGCGTCCGCAACTCCATTTCGAGATTCGTAAAGAGACCGAAGCCGTGGACCCCATCGAGCTTCTGGGCAATCGAAGGGCGGCGCGCCGCCCGTGACCGCCGCCGGGCTGACCGCCACAGGGTAGGAGCTAGGGCGTTTCCGGTTCAACAGGAATCGCCCAAGGCCGCGAGGCGGCCCGCCGGTTATCCGGCGCGCCCGCGCAGGCGCGGACCGTAGGTCCGCAGCCGTGAGCGATAAGAGCTAGAGTCGTTCCGACCAAGTCGGAACGACTCTAGCTCTTATCGGGCGCCAAATCGAGCGTCTGGCCCAGCCGGCCGGCGAGGTTCTGAACGAATTGCCAGGCCACCCGGCCCGAGCGCGCGCCCCGCGTGACCGACCATTCGATCGCCTCCGCGCGTAGACCGGCACCGTCCACCTTGAGCCCGTGGAACGAGACATAGCCGTCGATCATGGTCAGGTATTCCTCCTGGCTGCAGCCATGGAAGCCAAGCCAAAGCCCAAAGCGGTCGGATAGGGATACCTTTTCCTCAACCGCGTCCGACGGATTGATTGCTGTCGACGTCTCGTTTTCGATCATCTCGCGCGGCATCATGTGGCGCCGGTTCGAGGTCGCGTAAAATATGACGTTCCCGGGCCGCCCCTCGATTCCGCCCTCGAGAACCGTCTTGAGGGACTTGTAGCTCGTATCCGCCAAGTCGAAGGACAGGTCGTCGCAATAGAGGATGCAGCGGCGCTCCGTCGTTCCCAACTTGGTGAGCAGCCGCGGCAGCGACGCGATATCCTCGCGGTGGATTTCGACCAGCGCAAGCGATCCGGTCTTCGTTTCGTTGGCGCGGGCATGAACGGCCTTTATCAACGAGGACTTGCCCATCCCGCGGGCACCCCACAAAAGAGCGTTATTGGCGGGCAAGCCCGAGGCGAAGCGTAAGGTGTTCTCGAGCAGAACATCGCGCACATGGTCGATGCCGACGAGCAAGCCGATCGCGACCCGGCTCACCGTTGGTACGGGCGTGAGCCCTTCGGTTTCGGGGCGCCAGACAAAGGCGTCGGCCCCGGCCGGGTCGAGGTCCGCCTGAGGCGCCGGGGTCAGCCGTTCCAGGGCCTCGGCGATTCGGGCCAGGACGGGCGCCAACTGATCTTCGTTCATTGTGGTAAATGGCTCGGGCTGGTAAATGGCTTGGCGCGGGCCGCGCCCGCCGCCATATCATTGAATCGGGAAGCGCTCTCGCGTGCGGTAAGGCTAAACACGGCGATAGGCGGGGTCAACAAGGTGTGAACGGGCAGCCCCTGTTTGCATTCAGGAAGCCTCCGGCTATAGTCCGGCGAGCCCACCAGAGCGGCCTTGGGAGAATAATTTATGTTGATTTCACCGGCTTATGCGCAGGGCATCGGCGGTGGCGGCTTCAGCCTCGTCGGGCTCCTGCCGCTGGTATTGATTTTCGTCGTTTTCTATTTCCTGCTTATTCGGCCGCAGCAAACAAAGGCCCGGGTGCACCGCGAAATGGTTGGTGCCGTGCGTCGCGGCGACAGGGTCGTGACCGGGGGTGGAATCAGAGGCAAGGTGACCAAGGTCATGGACGATGACTGGCTCCAGGTCGAGATCGCCGATGGCGTGCGCATCGTCGTTGCAAAAGGTACGATTTCCAACGTCGTCAGCCGCGGCCAGCCGGTGAAGGAGCCGCCGACCAGGAGCGCTGGTAAAAAGAGGCCGGCGGCCCGCCGAACCAAGTCCGTGGAAACCGAAGAGCCCGAAGAGTCCGAGGAGCCCGAGGAGGATTGGGAGGGTGAAGAAGATGCGTCGTCTGACAATGAAGCGGAGGCCGAGACGGACGAAGAGAACGAGGAAGAGCCTGAAAAGGTAGAGAAGAGGCCCACGCCCAAGAAAAGGAGCAGGAAAAAAGCCGCCTCTTAGTCGAGATCGGGTTAGCGCGATCGCATGTTGTACTTTGCCAAATGGAAAATTACGGCCATCATCGGCGTCTGCCTCATCGGGTTGATATTTGTCTTCCCGAATTTCTTTTCGAAGGAAACCGCCGAAAACTTTCCCGGGTTTCTGCCTAGCAAACAAATCAACCTTGGCCTCGATTTGCAGGGTGGCTCCCATCTGCTTCTCGAGGTCGACATCGGCGTGGTCATCAGGGACCGCCTGGAAACGGTCGCCGACGAGGCGCGCCGCGCGTTGCGGCAAGAGCGAATTGGCTATACGGGCGGCATCCGCAATGATGGCCGCCGTGTCACGATTCAGTTGCGCTCACGGGAACAGCTTGAGGCGGCGCGGCGGATACTGGAGGGCCTTGCCCAGCCCATTCGGAACAGGGTGCTTGGAACCTCGACCACCGATCTCATCGTAAAAGTCAGTGATGATGGATCGGTGGTGATTAGGTTGTCCGACGAGGCGATCGCCGAACGAAAGCGGTCGACCATCGAGCAGTCGATCGAAATCGTGCGCCGCCGGGTCGATGAAACGGGCACCAACGAACCCACGATTCAGCGCCAGGGCGATGAGCGCATCCTGGTCCAGTTGCCGGGCCTCCAGGACCCCGAACGCATCAAGCGCCTACTTGGAAAGACCGCCAAGATGTCGTTTCGGCTGGTGGATGTCGACGCGGGCCCGGCGCAGCCAGGCGACCGGGCGCCCCCCGGCTCCGAAATCCTGCCCTCCGCGGATGAGCCAGGCCGGGTGTACGTCGTCCGCAAGCAGATCATGGTGAGCGGTGAAAACCTCACCGATGCGCAGCCCGGGTTCGATTCACAGACGAACGAGCCCATTGTCAGCTTCCGGTTCGACGCTCTCGGCGGGCGCCGTTTCGGACAGGTGACCAGCGCCAACGTCGGCCGTCCCTTCGCCATCGTGCTGGACGGCGAGGTTATCAGCGCGCCGGTCATTCGTTCGGCGATCATCGGCGGCTCGGGCCAGATCAGCGGCGGCTTCACGATTCAAGAGGCGAACGATCTGTCGGTCCTGCTGCGGGCAGGCGCCTTGCCGGCGCCCTTGACGATCCTCGAGGAGCGGACCGTTGGTCCCGACCTCGGCGCCGACTCCGTGGCCGCGGGGAAGATCGCCAGCGTCATCGCCTTCGTCCTCGTGATGGTGTTCATGGTGGTGGTCTACGGCGTTTTTGGACTCATCGCGAACGTCGCGCTGGTGGTGAACATGGTGCTCATCGGGGGCGGGTTGTCGGCGTTGCAGGCCACCCTGACCCTGCCGGGCATCGCCGGCATTGTGCTCACCATCGGCATGGCCGTGGACGCCAACGTGCTCATATTCGAGCGTATAAAAGAGGAACTGCGGGCCGGAAAATCGCCCATTAAGGCCGTCGAGAACGGTTACGCCCGGGCGCTAACGACCATTATCGACTCGAACGTCACGACCCTGATCGCCGCCGTCCTGCTTTTCCAGTTTGGCTCGGGTCCGGTCAAGGGTTTCGCGGTCACCCTGGCCTTCGGCATTGTGAGCTCGATGTTCACCGCCATCACCCTGACCCGGTTGATCATGATCACCTGGATGCGCCGGCGCGGCCCGGCCACCCCCTTGCCGCTTTAGGAACGCGCGATGCGGCTCAAGCTCGTCCCGGAAAAGACCAACGTGCCCTTCATGGGCCTGCGCAAGATCGCGTTCGCGTTGTCGGGGACGCTCTCTGTTCTCTCGGTCGTCTTCCTCATTATCTTCGGCCTGAACTTCGGCATCGATTTCCGCGGCGGTATTCTCATCGAGGTGAAGACGCCCGGACCGGCGAATCTCGCGGTCATGCGGTCCGCCCTGTCAGGCATCGGCCTGGGCGAGGTGGCCCTTCAGGAATTCGGCGCGGAGGACGACGTTCTCATCCGAATCGAGCGCCAGGATGGGGATTCCAAGGCGCAGGAACGCGCCGTCGGGGTGGTCAAGGAAGCACTGGCCGATGCGCTCGGTCCGGGGATCAGTTACCGCCGGGTGGAGGTGGTGGGCCCCAAAGTCAGCGGTGAACTGGTGCGGGCGGGGGCGTTGGCCCTGCTTCTCGCGCTGGTGGCGATGCTGGCCTACGTCGCTTTCCGATTCGAGTGGAAATTCAGCGTTGGCGCCGTCGCCGCCCTGGCTCATGACGTGATCCTGACGTTCGGGTTCTTCGCGGTCACCGGGCTCGAATTCAATCTATCCATCGTTGCGGCGATCCTCACGATCGTCGGGTACTCCATGAACGACACCGTGGTGGTCTACGACCGCGTACGCGAAAACCTGCGTAAATACAAGAAGATGGATTTGTCCGATCTGCTTGATCTCAGCGTCAATCAGACACTTTCGCGCACCACGATGACGTCGTTGACGACCCTGCTGGCGCTCATCGCGCTGGCGGTATTCGGGGGCACCGTCATTGCGGGCTTCACGATGGCGATGATCTGGGGCGTGGTGATCGGAACCTACTCGTCCGTGTTCGTGGCGTCGCCCATATTGCTGCTTATCGGCGTACGGCGTGGCACGGAGGAGGAGGAAGATCCCGGCAAGACCGAAGAAGCGGTGGAACAGACCTGACGCAAATGAGGCCCAGAGCAAATTCGGTTGTTAGGATTTGCTCTGTTGGATTTTCCGGTAGCGACCCATCAACCCAACGAATTTACTCCAGAGTCGTTCCGACTTGGTCGGAACCACTCCGGCTTTTTGTCGCTCACGGCTGCGGACCGGAAGGTCCGCGCCTGTGCGGGCGCGCCGGATAACCGGCGGGCCGCCTCGCGGCCTTGAGCGATTCTAGCTGAACCGGAAACGCCCTAATTTTTTGATGTAGATCGGATTCACAAGATTGGTCTGAACCGCTTCGTGGTTCAGACCAATCTAGATCCGCTCTGACGGGCCCCCGTTCTTCAAGTCAAGAACGCCCGTTGCCTAAAGGATGTTCTGTGCCGACACCATCGCATAGAGCATCGGGATCGCGAGCAAGGTATTGTCGCGCGAAAACATCCTCGCCGT
>JADFIH010000223.1 GCA_022566715.1 Pseudomonadota bacterium
GAATCGCTCAAGGCTGCGGGAATCGCTCCAAGGCCGCGAGGCGGCCCGCCGGACGATCCGTGCGGGCGAGGGACGGGAGGCACACCCGTTGCGGAACTTCGTTCGGCTCAGCCTCGGACGCCGGGCCCTCCTCATGGATGAGATTATCAACACCTCAGAGGTCTTTGGGGTTAAACATTTTTGATGGGAGAATCTAAGTTTTCACATGGAACCGACCTAGCAAGCCATTGGAAAACAGCATTTATTCACCAGCACAGCGGCCACGCCCCGATTCGGCGCCTTGGCGCCTGGCCCATGGAATAAAGAGCAACGGAATAAAGAAGGGGCTCGGGCCGTTCGCCCAAATAGAAACGGCGCCCTTTGACCTGTCGCTTAGGATAGGACGGTCAAAGCACTAGAATTTATGGATTTTAAGTTGAGAGGCGGGCGCGGGTAGAATGGGGTCATGCAAAATAAGGATGCCCTGATCGTCCAGCAGATCCCGCGTCTGCGGCGCTATGCCAGGGCGCTCACCGGGGACGCGAGCCGTGCCGACGATTTGGTGCAGGACTGTGTCGAGCGGGCCTGGCGCAAGTTCCATTTGTTCCGGCGCGGCAGCGACATTCGGGCCTGGATGTTCACCATCATGCACAATCTGCATGTCAACACGGTGCGCAAGGCGAGCGCCCGGCCCGCCGTGGTGTCGCTCGCCGAATGGGATGGCGACCGGAGCGTTCGGCCTGCCCAGGAAAGCGCGGTGGAGGCGCGCGGCGTGGTCCGGGCCTTGGCGCTTTTGCCGCCCGAGCAGCGGGAGGTCATCTTGCTCGTGGGGCTGGAGGAATTGACTTATCGGGAAGTCGCTAAAATCGCCGGGATACCGATTGGCACCGTGATGTCGCGCCTGTCGCGGGGCCGCCAACGGCTGCGGGACCTCACCGGGGAGGGGCCGGAGAAACCAGTCAGTTTGAGCAAACCGAATCTGAGGAAGCCATGACAGAAGTACCGATTAGCGATGGCGATTTGCAGGCCTTGGCCGACGATCAGCTTGATCCGGCGCGGCGCGCCGAGGTCGAGGCCCATGTCGCCGCGAACCCCGACGCGGCGCGCACGGTGGCCGTCTACCGGGCGCAGAATACGGCGCTTCACGAGGCCTATGACGGCGCCCTGAACGAGCCGGTCCCCGAGCGGTTCTTGCGCACGCATCGCCAACGGCGCGGCGGCGGCCTGATTCGCATCGCGGCGGCGCTCGTTCTTTTCGTGCTGGGCGGCGCGGGCGGCTGGTGGCTCAACGATCTTGCGCCGCCCAGCCGTGCCGCCCTGGCGTCCCAGGTCTCCGAACGGGCCCGCATCGCCCATGCCGTTTACGTGCCCGAGGTCCGCCACCCCGTCGAGGTCACTGCGGCCGAGCAAGGCCATCTCACGGCGTGGCTGACCAAGCGAATTGGCGCGCAGCTTATCGTTCCCGAACTGACCAGCGCGGGGTACGACCTCATGGGCGGGAGGTTGCTTCCCGGCGGCGGCACGCCCGCGGCGCAGATCATGTACGAGGATCAGTCGGGGGCCCGTCTGACCCTGTATATCCGGGCGAGCGGTCCGGACGACGCCAAGAGCGCCTTGCGCTACGACCGTGCGGCCGGGGTCGGGGTGTACTACTGGGACGACGGCGAAAAGGGCTACGCCTTGGCCGGCGAACTGCAAAAGGAACCGCTCCTTAAGGTGGCGAAGCTCGTCTACCGGCAACTCAACAGGTAAAAAGCCGCGGGCCCGCTCGCGATACAGGCCCGCGCGATTCAGGAATTTTGTCAGCGTTGCCAGGCAGCGCCGGCCCGGTTAATTAGACGCGTATGCTCTTTGTCCTGTCGAAGGTCTTTTGGATCGTCGCGGCTCCAGTCAACCTGGCCCTCATCATTCTGATGTTGGGACTTTTGGCGCTCTGGGTGAACTGGATACGGGCGGGCCGGTTTCTCACCTCCGTCGGCGGTGTGGCGCTCGTTCTTCTCGCCGTTCTTCCCTTCGGCCCCTGGCTGGCCCAGCCCTTGGAAAACCGGTTTCCCCAATTCGTGGCCGGCACGGCCCCGGTGGATGGGATTATCGTCCTGGGAGGGAGCACAAATCCAAAAATGACGGAGCTACGCGGCCAGATTTCCGTCAACGGCTCCGCCGAGCGGCTCATCGTCTTCGCCGATCTGGCCCGCATCTATCCGGACGCGAAGCTGGTGTTCACCGGAGGGTCGGGGTCGCTCAGTCCTGGCGCCCTGAGCGAGGCCGACGTAGCCCAAAAGATACTCATAATAATGGGTACCGATATGGGGCGCATCCGGTTCGAGCGGGAAGCGCGCAACACCTTCGAGAGCGGGCGCAAGGCGAAGGCCCTGGCCCTTCCCAACCCCTCGGAAAATTGGCTGCTGGTGACGTCGGCCTTGCATATGCCGCGGGCCATGGGCGTGTTCCGCAAGGCGGGCTGGCCCGTGACCGCCTATCCGGTGGATTACCGCACCGGCGGGGCGGGGGGACTGCGCTTGCGCCTGCGCTTCAATTTGGCCGGGAACGGAAACTCGACCCAGACCGTCATCCGCGAATGGGTGGGTCTTGCGGCCTACAAGGCGCTTGGCCGAACGGACGACTGGTTTCCGGCGCCCGAGGATCGTTAACGAGACGTAAAGGCAATTCGGCCAACCTTGGCCTTTGGAGTGCGCATGATAAGCAAAGCCGTAACCCATGACTCGGTGGTGCGTATGGTCGTGATTTCGATTGCGGCCGGGATGCGCCGCCTTAGGGCCGCCACGCGCCGAGGACTCGTCGTGGCGGTTCCACTCCCCATCCTATTGTTCGCCGCCTTTCCGGCGGCTCAGGCCCACGAGGTCGTCGTGGATGACTCGCCAATCGTCTTCGACTTGGTGGCCTGGCGGACTTGGCTCGGCGAATTAAGGGCCGAGGCCATCGCGAAGGGGATGAAACCCGATGTCGTCAGCCTGGCCCTGGACGGGATCGAGCCCATCAAGCGGGTCATCGAACTCGACCGGCACCAGCCCGAGTTTACCCTGACGTTCAACCAATATGTGGACCGGGTGGCGCCCGCCGCCCGCATCCGGAAAGGCCGGCAACGCTATCAGGAGAATCGGGCCCTGCTTGAGGAGGTCGGCCGCCGAATCGGCGTACAGCCTCGTTTTCTCGTCGCGCTGTGGGGCATCGAGACCGACTTCGGCCGGTTGACCGGCGGCTTCAACGTCATCAACGCCCTGGCGACCTTGGCCTTTGACGGCCGCCGCAGCACGTATTTCCGGGGTGAGCTGATGAATGCCCTGCAAATCGCCTCGGACGGGCACATCAGCCCGGCCGACATGACGGGTTCGTGGGCCGGGGCCATGGGCCAGCCCCAGTTCATGCCCTCGAGCTTCCTGCGCTTCGCCATCGATTACGACGGCGATGGCCGGCGCAACATCTGGACCAGCCGGCCCGACGTCTTCGGCTCGGCGGCAACCTATCTGAAGTCTGTCGGTTGGCTCGACGACCAGACCTGGGGGCGCGAGATCAAGCTTCCGGCTGGGTTCGATCCATCCCTGGC
>JADFIH010000053.1 GCA_022566715.1 Pseudomonadota bacterium
CGTCGACATGCAAAACGACTTCTGTCATCCGGACGGCGTGATGGCCCGGGCGGGAAGTGATCTGTCGAGTTTTCCCACGGCCATCGCCACGATCAAGGAACTAATCGCCGCGGCCCGCGAGGCGGGAACCTTGGTGGTCCATGTCTACGCCGAGTTGACCGATCTTTCCGGCTCCGCCCATTCGCGTGGCCTCGTCAGCGAACGCGAGACAGTGGCTCGACTTTGCCGGGCCGGAACCTGGGGCGCGGAAATCGTCGAGGAACTTGCCCCGCGGCCGGGCGAACCGATGGTGCCGAAACAACGCTACAGCGGCTTCGTCGGCACGCGCCTGGGGACGCTTCTGCGGGCCAACGGCATCCGGACCGTTGTGGTGACGGGCACGGCGGCGCAGACTTGCGTCGATTCCACCGTGCGCGACGCCCAAATGAACGACTACCGCGTGGTCGTGCCGCAAGAAGGCGTGTGCTCGCGCGGCAAGCATCAGCACCTGCGCGCGGCCTCGCTGGAAACCTTGGGCCTCTACTTCGCCGAGGTGGTGTCCGCGAAGCAAATCCTGGGGGCCTGGTCCGGCCTCAAGGTGGAAAGCGCCGCGGACTAGGCGGCGCCCACTACCGGTCTTCCCGGTTCGTGGACCGCCGAGCAATCCACGCTATTCGCGGTGCAGCGTTCCTTCGGGTTTGAAGGCGAAAAAGGCGTAAAGGAAGCTCACATCGTAGGGGACATCGACCAACCCCTGATCCGTGCGCCGCTGCACCACGATATTGCCCACATCCCGTCCTTCCGCAATGACTTGCCTGTCATAGATCGAGTTTTGCCCGGCGTCCCAAGTTATGACGAGATCACCGGACTCGATGCGCTTTTCCTCGCGCACCCGCGAGTGCAGCCAGGCCTCGTCTCCCACCACGACGATCCGTTCGAGCGGAGACAAGTCCTCCGGTAGATCGAAAGGGAATCTTTCCTTCACGAGCGCCGGCGGGATTACAGCGTCTTCCTCGCCGGCGTAGCTGGTCAGGCCATAGGGCCGGAAATCCGGATTCTCCGGAACCATTAGAAGGCCGTCCGGCGCACGTTCGCGGAACTTGGCCAGGGATTCAGTGCGCGCGGGAATGAGGTCCAGGCGGCGGCCCGTGTGCTCGCCGACGATAGCCTCGCCGAGGAATTGCTGCCACCAGCTCTCGGTCGCGGTGTCATAGATCAACATGTCGAGATGGCGCAGGCGGCCCGTGTTGTCGAACGTCATGACCTCGCCGTCGAGGCGCCGGTCGAACACGACGCCCGAGTTACACAGCGGGCAGTAGCTGACCAGGATCGGTACGCCGCCGACAACGTCGTTGACGAGTTCGTGGAACAACAGCATGCGCAGCGGATAAGCGCGGAAATCGCCATTGATGCCGACGCTTAGAACGGGCTCCATTGGGCCCACGCCGACTTGGGCCGTCGCGGGAACGAATCTGGGGTCATTGATGGTCGGGAAGGACCCGCGCCGGGGGCGTCCCGTCCGGATATCCTTGAGTTCGATGGAGCGCTTGCTGAAGTCGGTGAGGGGAAACTCGCGCGCCAGCGCAAAAACATTCTGCGCGTATGCGGCCGAAGGAAGGAACGCTGGCGCCGCGGCGGCGGCAAATAGCGCCAAGACGGCGAGGACGGACCCCTTCGCAAAAATCGTCATGCCGCTCTCCGGGACTTTCGTGCGCACGCGGGCCGTGCGGCTCCACCTTACCAACGCGTGCGGCAAGCGGCGATCAATCCGGCGTTATCGTGGCAGGGGCGGCGCGATCGAAGCGTTCAGGACGTGCATTAGTCCGGGGCTGCGAAACAGCGCCCTAGGGCGGTCGAACTCAGGGCCGGTGAGTCCTCGCCCCAGCGGGCGAAGGCCTGGCGGTCCGGCACGTATTTCAGCGCCAAGGTGTGAACGCGAAGATCGCCCTTGATGGACCGGACAACCCGCCATTCCTCGAATCCGTCGCCCGCCTGTGCCGCCGTCGCGTCGGGGGCGAACAGAACATGATCGGTCCACTCCGCGCCTTTACCGGACGCACGTTCGCACAGATAAACATGGCTGTTCAGGCTCGAGTCCGTGCCCGGGGCCGCGCCCCATTTGTCGCGCCATCCCGCCGTGAACGCCCGCACGTCATCGCGTAACCAGACGCGTTCGAAAGCATCTATGTCTTGGAGGCCGAGGATGTCGAAGTAGCCGTACGGCACATTGCCGCCGCCTTCGATGATCCGCCAGTTCGTATATCGGACAATTCCGGGCACGGCGTTGAAAAAAGGGTTGTCGACGCGGCGGACCCAGTCGGCGTAGCCGTCCTCCTCGGCCCGATCCCGTGGGGAATAGGTGAGCACCAAGGCGGCGGCGAAATCAGACACGGAGGGGGGCATTTCTCGAGGTTCCCTTGGTTGTCTAAGGTTAAAGGTACACTAGACGCCACTCCGGCGCCTGACCATGGCCGCCGCCGGACCCTCGTCACGAGGAGTTGAGTTACCTTTAGCTTGGTCTCGCGCCAGGATAAACCCATGAAACGCCTGGGTCTCTTTGCGCTCCTGCTCGCGAGCGTCCTGTTCATCAGTCCCGTCAATGCGGTCTTCTTCACCGCGCGGGAGCGCAGCGAGCGCTACACCTTCTTTGGCGTGCGGCCTCCGGACGGGCTGCCACTCGAGGACGACGAAGACCCACCCCCGAGCGAAAGGTGATCCCGCGCCCCATGCGGGTGATTGTTCGAGCCGCGCCACGCGCGCCCCGAAAGCGAACCACCGCCGCCAGAGCAAATCCGGATGCCGCTCTAGCGGCGGCGGTGGTTCGTGCGTTTACTTGATCGTGATTCGCCCCTCGACCTTAGGCGAGACCGCGCCAAGCTTTTCGATGTAGTCCATGACCATCGTCGCCATGAGCGTGGCCGCCGAGGCGTCGATAATAACCTTGCCTCGAGCCAGCGACGCGTATCCATCGCCGCCGGCGTGGATGAAGTCGTTGGTGGCGACGGTGTAGACGCGGGCGAGATCCAGGTTGGCGCCGCCCACTTTCACGTCGCTGATGCGCGCTCCCGCGGCCAGCTTGGGGTCGAAGGCGTAGCTCATGCCCGAGACTTGCGGAAAACGGCCCGAGGTATCTTCGACCCGGCTGACACCGTTCTCAAGAGCGGCCAACAGGTCGGCCCCGGTCAGTTCGATCAGCAAAGTCACGTTGCCGAAGGGCAGCTCGGTGAGGATGTCCTTGCGGGTAAGCTTCGTTCCCGCATCGTAGATGCGGTCGCCGCGGATGCCGCCGCCATTGGAGAGGCTCACGTCGGCGCCCACGCCCGCGCGGATCGCGTCCGCGATTAAGTTGCCCATCGAGCTTTCCCGCGTGCGGACGTTGGCGCGGCGGCTGTCCAGTTCGGTCTCGGTGGTTCCGATCACGATGTTCAGTTCGGCATCGAGATCGGCTTCGAACTTCTGGACGATCGCCGCGATTTCCGGGTCGGGTTCGACGCCCGCGGTCGAAATAAGCCTCCATTGCGGCCGTATGGAATAGCGGACGCGGCCCCGGCTCTCGGTTTTCAGCAACTCGACATCGGCGACCGCCAAATACTGGGCGTCGGTGCCGGCCTTGAGGATCAGGGTGCCGCCCTCAAAGAACATGATGGGATCGTGCTCGTGCCCGCCGAGGATGATATCGAGCCCCCGGACGGAGCGGGCGATCTCGCGATCCTCCGCGATGTCGAGGTGGGTGATGGCGACGACGAAGTTCGCGCCCTGCTCGCGTAAAGCCGCGACCGCTGCCTGCGCCGTCTCGAGTGCGGGCTTGATGGTCACCCCTCCCTCGAGGGAGGATAGGGTTGCCGTTTCGGGTGTGAGGAGAGAGAAGAAACCGACCTTGAATTCGCCCACGTCGCGAATGACGGTTGCCGCCGCACCGCCAAAGGGCTTCCCGTCGGCGCCAAGCGTGTTGGTGGCAAGCCACTGGAACTTGGAGTCGGCGATGCGCTGGGTGAGCACGTCGTTGCCGAAGTCGAACTCGTGGTTACCGAACCCCGCGAGGTCGAGGCCGATCGCGTTCATAAGGGTGATCATCTGCGCACCCTGGGTCAGGCCGGACATGACCGAGGGCGAGAGAAGATCGCCACCCAAGGTGGTGACGTGATTTTCCGCCCGCGCGCGCTCTTTCTTCAGGAGCGTCGCAAGTTCGGCGAGACCGCCCGCGCCGCGCTGCGGCGAGATCTGGTAGACGTCGTTGACATGGAGGATCGTGAGATTGGCGCTCTGCGCCAGCGCCGCCACGGGCGCGCCCACAAGCAACAAAAGGGCAACGAAGGTTGCCGGCAGCGGATTCGGTAGGCGTTTGAATCGATTTGACATATTGACCTCCCTTTGGACCGGCATCGGAGCGCCAGTCTCTTATGTGTCGCTCCTGATTTTAGACCCACCATTATAGGTGGGGCCAGCGAAACATGGAGGCTCAGGAAGTCGCGGCCGATTTCCGGTGCTGCCAGGCGCTTAGGTCGCGGGCGGCGCCGAGCCGCGTGGTCCAAAGGCGTAGGGCCGCTTTTTCGAACTCGATGCCGTTCTCCTTGTACAAAACGCGGTCGCCGGTACGCCGGTAAAGGCGAACGTACACGCGCAGCGCACGCAGGCCCTCGGCGATCCGTGCTTCGAGCCCGGCGATTTCGGCGCGCGCATAGGCGCCGGGATCCTCGCGCCGCAGGCGCTCACATTCCCCTTTGTACGCGTCCCATGCGGCACGTGCGCGGCGGTGGCCGGCGGCGGCATGATCGTCGCGCAGCGCGAAATCCGGATAGTTGAGGGTTGGGTTCGGGGCCATCGTTCGACGACTATGTACATATCGGACATATTTGTCAAGCCGAAAGCGGCGTCCTGGACAAAACACTGGTTCGCCAACGCAGATTTGGCCCGATTTAGCCTGATTTGGTTGATCCAGGCGGCGCGGCGGTGGGTGGTTGGTGGCGCGAGACGACCCTAGATGCGCCGTCCCACCCAGATGATGCGGCCGATGACCCTCACTTCGTCGATCGTCCGTTCGTAGTCGTCGTGGTTGGGATTGTCCGATTTGATCTTGAGCAGCACGGGGTCGGAGTTGGGCACCACCTCGACTCGCTTGGCGACGACACCGAAGCCATCCCAAATCGCGAAGACGCCGGGCGGGGACGGGGTTAGGTCGGCGGTGTCGACCATGACCCGGTCGCCCGGGTGCAAGGTCGGGCTCATGCTGTCGCCGCGGATCTCGATGATATAGGCGTCGGCCGGCCGGACGTGCAGCTCGCCGCGGACGTAATCCTCCGGCAAGCCCCAGGTTGTCTTGATTTCATCGGCTGAGACGGTGCCGCCGTCGCCCCCGGGTTTGACTCCGGCGCTGGCCAGCCCGCCGCCGCCGGCGCCGGCCCGGACGTCGATTTCCGGAATCGTCGCCAACTCGCGGCCGCGGCCCGGTGCGGCCATGACGCCGCTCACACCGCCGGTCCCACGTTCGATAATGAGGTCCGCGGCATTGCAGGCCAGAGCGCTGGCCAGCCGGTGCATCCATTCGTCGGTGAGCCGCCGGTCGCCCTTTTCGAGCTTGTTGATTTGCGAGGCGGTGGTGTTGGTGCGCCCCGCCAGCGCCTCCATGGTCAGCCCCTGCGCTTTGCGCAGTTCCCGCAAGCGGTTCGCCATTTGGCCATCGTGTCCGCACCGGACAAATACCGCAATGGACAAACTGTACATTTATGCTTGATCTAAATGTCCATTACGGATATACCCTGCGCGGATCGTTGTTTCGAGGCCCGCCCCCGAGGGCACTTCCCAAGGACATTCCCTATGTTGACGCCACTTCTGCGCCATGCCGCCATGGTTTGCGACAACGCCCGCCATGGCCTACCGGAACGTTTTGCCAACGGCGCGGCGGTCGCCATGCCCGACGCCGAAACCCGGGCGGCCTTTGCCCGCCGGGCCGCGCGCTACACCACGGTGGCGAACCGGTTGGAAAGGCGGACGCTCCCACCCGCCGACAACGAGCGGGTGCGGGCGCCGCGCCGGCTTCCCGCGGCGACGCCGACGACGGGGACCCTGACGGCCCTTGAAATCCATCCCCGCTTTGGCCGCAACCCGAACCCTCCGGCGCCGGTGGAACGAAGGTCCGGCGCCCCGGCCCGCGGTCTGCGCGGTTTCGGGGTTGCGCGGTGAACGGGCCTCCGCGCTGGGCCGGCGAGAGCCTGCGCGCGCCCACCGTGTGGGACTGCGACACGGCGCGTTTGTGGTTGCAGCAGGCGGCCGACACGTTACGCCGTCTGCCCGACCGGGAACGCGCCTTCATCTATGGCCGGCAAAGCGCTTGGCCCGACACCGTGCGGACCGCGCGCGAGGCCTATGGTTACGGTGAGGCGCGTCCCAAACCGGGGCCGCCGGAACCTGGCGCCATCGACAATATGCAGCGGGTCATTCTCTGGCTCGGCTGGCTGCCGCCCAATTGGCGGCGCATCCTCTGGGCGCGCGCCTGCGGCATTCCGGCAAGCCGTATCGCCGCCATGATCGGCTGCAACCGGGCCACGATCTGGCGTACCGAAAAACGCGCGCTTGGAATGATCGCCACCGCCCTCAACGATTTGCCGGCCGGAAAGGCGCGCTGAATGTCACCATCCTTCGAGACAGCCCTGCGGGCTTCCTCAGGATGAGGGGGTTAAGGAAAACCTCATGCTGAGGAGCCGCATAGCGGCGTCTCGAAGCATGCCGTGCAAAAGCTTTGCCGGCGGCCTACCTCAGGTTTGGCCTGAGCGGCTGGCCGCGGCGTTCCTTGTTCTCGATCTCCCGCACGGTGGCGCCGATTGCGAGGAAGCGCTCCGGCGTCGCGGGGTGGCTGGTGGCAAGGGTGATCGAGCCCGGCGACACCGTGGCCATGCGCCGCCAGAAATTCTGTGCGCCCCGGATCTCGCGGCCCGAACGCGCCATGAGGTACAACCCGACATAGTCGGCTTCCGCCTCGAACGCCGGCGAGAAGACGCGCCGCGCAGCCTCGGACGCGGCACCCCGCGTATCGATGCCGAGGGCGCCCGAAATCAACCCGTCGATGAAGGTGCCCATAAGAGCGTTACCGTACATCTTGCGAATGTGATCCATCAGGTTGTGGGCGATCTCGTGGCTGATCACCAGCGCCAATTCCTGATCGCTGCCCGCGAAACGCATCATGCCCTCGGTGATGGCCACGCGCTGGCCGTCGGCAAAGGCGTTGATCATTGGGTTGTCGACGACGCGGAGCGAAAAATCGCAGGCCGCAACCGGCGTGAAGGAAATGGTGCGCGGCCGCGGCCCGCCCAACTGCAAGATGGTGCGGCCGAAACCGATGCGTTCCATCTCGTCGAAAAGCTGGCGCATGGAGCGTGCGCCGCGGCTGAGCGCGCGGCCGTTGATGGCGGTGATGACGTCGCCCGCCTCGAGGCCCGCGCGCGTGGCCGGGAAGCCCTCGATCGAAAAGACGACGGTGGGCAAGTCCTCGAGCCCGAACTGGCTTTCGGCCACGTCACGGAAGACGCCGTTGAACATGCGTTTGTGGAGCGGCAGGAAACCGGCCAACGGCGCCTGGCGGCGCCGGCACAGATCCACCGAATCGCGCAGCATGGGCCAGCCGATCCGGGCCACGCGCTCGTTGTGGTTGATCACATTCTCGATGGAGAGCTCGGCCTGCAACCGCGCCTCGGCCCGCGCCGCCGCGGGACTGACGCCCGGCCTCTCCGTGACGGGCGCACAAGCCGCGAGTGCCAGAAACGCGGCGAGGGCCAAACGTTTGCGCGTCCATATGCGGACGCGATGCCGGCCTCGCGTCCCGGGCCGGGCGTCTCTCTTCGCCGAATATGCCGCCAAATATATAATAAGTGCCGTCCCCCCGATATTCGCCGGCCGCCGAGCCCCAGCCCGGACCTTTTCAAGCCGGCCCGTATTAATATGAGAGGCTAGCGGAGCCGCACCCCTCAGGCAACCCAAGCGGGATGTCACATTCTTGTGCCGCAACCGCGCTTGCACGGCCCTTTCGAGCAGCGTGACCCAACGCCGCCCAGATAAATTCAGAATATAGGAAATAATTCTTGACAAACGGCAACGGATGCATCACAATCCGCGTCATTCCTCGATAACGTGCAGAATTGTGTCGCGGTCGCCTCGGGCGGCCGTTTTGCTTGCATATATATGCAAGCGGGGCGCACATCAGAACGTTAACCAATTGGTGGCAAGAGAGGTGGATATAGCCCGAAAGAGCGCTACAATTCGCCTGCCGTCTCTGGAATAGGTGGACAGGCACCTACATAAAATGTGAGGTGCCTGTTTGACATGAGGGGGCTTTTTGTGATGGCAAAGATGCTTCGCTGTTATGCGGAGGGTCGTGGGGACCAGTGGGAGGCGATCTGCCTCGACCTGGACGTCGCCGTGCAAGGTCAATCATTCGACGACGTTTACAAGTCACTCGGTGATGCCGTCCGACATTATATTGAAAGTGTGTCGGAACTTCCGGCGAGCGATCAAGCACGGCTACTCGATCGTAGAGTGCCTCTTTCCATTCGGTTTCGGTTTGTAATGCACGTCCTTAGGTCGCTGTTCTCAGGACGTCGAGACGACGATTCCCCAGAGCGGGCCGAGTTTACAATGTCATACGCCACCTAGGCGGGTTTCCCCTCGGCTCCGATTACTTAAACATTTTCTTTGGCAGACCCGATTAGCGGATCATTGATGCCAATGTGCCGGGGCGAATGTCGTCGCCTTCCCTCGAAACGGCGACCTGAACCATTTGCACCTTGCCTTTGACCACTCCCTTATAGGTTCGATGGCTGCCGCGCTGCCGAACCAATGCAAAATCGTTGTCGCGCAGGATCTGGATGAAGGCCCTAAACTTCATGCTATCTCGCGTGTTCCCGAAAAATGGACTCGTCAAGTGTACATGATTGATGCGGCGTCAGTCGGGAACGGGTGCACATGCCCAAGCTCTCAACCCTAACGCCTGCGCGGCGGCACAAGTTTCTCGACGCCCTTTCCGAGACGGGCGATGTCAGCGCCGCGGCCAAGGTGGCGGGGCTCGCCCGTGGCGAGGCCATGCGGCTGCGCGACGAGGACGAGACCTTCCGCACCGAGTGGGACGACGCCCATGAATCCGCCGTCGACGCGCTGGAGGCCGAGGCCCGGCGGCGCGCCCTCGAGGGCGATGAAGAAGACATTTATTACCGGGGTGAGGTCGTGGGTACGAAAATCCGCAAATCGGACGGCATGCTCGAGTTCCTCCTGAAGGCCTACCGGCCACAAAAGTTCGCCAGTAAAACAGCCAGTAAAGCCGCCCATGACAGAACAGGCGTGGTCGCCGCGCCGTTTAAGAGCGGCGAGGCAAGGGAAGAGCTCGCTCGCCGAATCGCTAGCATCGTTCAGCGAGGCCGATCGGAACCGCCTCCTTCAGGAACTGAACGAAACTATCACCGTTGACGACGCCGCCACGGACCCGACCGCCCTTACATTCCGGCACAAGGATCCGGCGGGAACCTTGATGGCTTTCGTCTGGGGAACCGACTCGGAACTCGTACGCGACTCCACCGGCACGTTCCGTGTCGACCTGATCCTCGCCGACTCGGGCCGCCACCACTACCGCTGGGAGGCCACGGGCTCGGCCCACGGGGCCGAAGAGGCCAGCTTCGACGTTCGCACTTCCAACGTGGTCTAGGGGTTGGGGGGCGGCGCCCCTATTTCGGGCGCGCTCAAAAAATCGCGGCCAAAAAAATACGGTAAGTCCCTGTTATCGACCTATATTCTAAGGTAGATTGCCGCCGCACCGGCCGAGGGGAGGCGGGCGGTGGGCACGAACGGGACCCATGTCGAAGATCGGCCAAATCAGATCCTCCGTCCGCGACTTCGTTTGGGAGCGCGACCTGGCCGCGATGCCGCGGTGGAAAGCTTGGCTTTTCCGCTGGATACAGCTGTTTTACGCCATTCTACGCGACGTGACCGAGGGCCGCTTCACCCTGCGCGCCACCAGTCTCGTCTACACCACGCTGATCGCCCTGGTCCCGCTGCTCGCCTTCGCCTTCGCCATACTTCAGGCCTTCGGCGTGCACAATCAGATGCAGCCGGCCCTGGCCCGCTTTTTCGAACCCCTGGGCGAGCGGGGGTTGGAAATCAGTACGAGCATCATCACCTTCGTCGAGGATGCACGGGTCGGCGTCATCGGCACCGTGGGCCTTCTGGTCCTCATCTTCACCGGCTTTTCGCTGTTGCGGAAGGTCGAGCAATTCTTCAATCAGGCCTGGCACACGAGCCAGCGGCGCTCCTACAAACAGCGTTTCGCCGATTACCTCAGCGTCGCCGTCTTCGGGCCCGTCCTCCTGGTCGGAACCATCGCGCTGACGGCGTCGGTCACCAGCCTGTCCTTCATCAACCAGTATTCCGAGGTGCCCGTGCTCGGTGGGCTGATCGGCGGGGCCGGGCGCTACCTGCCCTACTTTCTTATCGTCGGCGCCTTCACCTTCTTTTATTTCTTCCTGCCCAACGCGAAGGTGCGCATCCGTTCGGCGCTGACGGGCGGCCTCATCGCCGGTGCGGCCTGGGAGCTCATGGGCTGGGCCTTCGCCACCTATGTCGTCACGGCGATCCGCTATTCGGCGCTCTATTCGTCCTTGGCCACGCTGGTCATCTTCATGATCTGGATTTACGCCTCATGGTTGATCCTGCTCATGGGGTCCAGCATCGCCTTCTACCACCAACACCCGGAGCACATGCGGCGGCGCGGCGGCGACGTCGTCTACAGCGGCCGCTTGCAGCAGAAGCTCGGCTTGCTCCTCTTGACCATGATCGGGCGGAACTTCTTCGACGGCCGGCCGGTTTGGACCATGGCCGGCTTGGCCGCGCACCTGCGCGTCCCCAGCGACGCCGTGGAGCCGGTGCTGCAGATCCTGCGCGATAAGGGTTTTATTGCCGAGACCGCCGATTCGCCGCCCGGCTATGTGCCGGCGCGTTCGTTCGAGAACACGGGCGTGGCCGAGGTGGTGGAGGCGCTGCGCGAGTCCGGCGAGCGCGACCTCGACACCCTTGCGCTCCTGCCCGAGGAATCCACCGTCGAGAATTTGATGGCGGAAGCGGACCTGCAGCTCGCGCGGGCCTTCCACGGCATGACCCTGAAAGGCCTGGCGCTGGCCAAGCCCGCGTCCAACCTGGCCGACGCCCGCCTCGCCATCCGCGACCACAAGGACCCGGGCGGCGCCTCCTAAGCTTCCGCCGTTTCTTCCTTTCTCCCCCTTCCCTCTCCCTTCTTCCCTTCCCCAAACTCCTGGTCCGGCGGTTCTCGCCGCGGCCTATCCCGCCCTTTTTCCCCTCCCCCAAAACTCCCTCATGCGCCGTGGCGGCGCTTGTCCGTACCCCGAAACCCCCGCCAGTTAGCCGTTTCGCCGCCTCCGGGCGGCCTTTATATATGAGTGACCCGCATGCGCACCCCGGCAGGGGTGTTTCCGGAGGTTGCTCAATGCAGGCCGCCAGCGAAATCCGCGCCACCAAAGCGCCCTCGCCCGAGGAGATTCTTTCGCGTGCGCGCGGCCTCGTTCCGGCGTTGCGCGAACGCGCGCGGCAGACCGAGGAACGCCGCGCCCTGCCTCCCGAGACCATGCAAGATCTCTACGACACGGGCCTGCTGCGCATTTTGCAACCGGCGCGGTATGGCGGTTACGAGATGGACTGGCCCATGCACCTAGAGGCGGCGCGGATCATCGCCAGGGCCTGTCCCTCGACCGCCTGGATCGTGTCGGTCGTGGGCGCCCACGCCGCCATCGCCGCGCGCCTCAACAAGCGGTGTCAAGACGACATCTGGGGGGACGGCGAAGACATTCTTATCGCGACCGCTACGGCGCCCTCCACGGGCGGGATTTATAAGGCGGACGGCGGCTACCGCGCCGACGGCGTGTGGCGCTTCGCGAGCGGCGTCGATCATTCCCGGTGGGTCATGATAACGGGTCCGGTCAGGCCCGACGACGGCAGCGAGCCGGAGCGTGGCCGCGCCGCGCTCGTCCGCGTTCTCATGCCGCGTTCCGACATCGAGATCGTTGACGGTTGGTTCGTCGCCGGCATGAGCGGTACCGGCAGCAAGGACATCAAATGCAGCGATGTCTTCATTCCGGAATACCGGACGACCAGCGCCCGCGCGAGCTTCGCCTCGTCGCCGCCCGGCGCGGAGGTCAATCCAGACAGCTACCTCTATGAGGTTGATTTCATGCCTTATTTCGGCTCCAGCTTGTTGGGTCCGATCGTGGGCTGCGCCGAGGGCGCGTATCAGGATTATGTGGAGATCACGAAGGCCCGGATCAGCGTCATGCTCGGGAGCAACGTCGCCGAGAACGTGCCGGTGCAACAGCGCCTCGCCGAATCGGCCGGAGAGATCAAGGCGGCGCGTTTGCTGCTCGAGGCCAGCAACGATCTGCTGCACGAGCGCGGCGTGGCGCGGCAAACATTGGTCCCGGCCGAACTCGTCGAACAGGCGCGCGACCGCACCATGATCGCCAAGCTCTGCGTTAGCGCCGTGACGCGCCTCGTCGGCCAGATGGGGGCGCTTGGCATCTTCGACGAGAACCCGGTGCAGCGTCATTTCCGGGACCTGAACGCCATGGCGACCCAGATCGCCGTCAACTACGACCGCAACATGACGACGTTCGGGCGTTGGGAGCTCGGCCTGCCCACGGGGGACCCGCGCATCGACGACGCGCCGAATCAATCGGGCTAGTGGGGTTGTCGGATTAGTGGGGCAGGTTGACTCGCGGCGTGGGATTCGATGGGCCGGGAGAGGGCCTATGACTGACGATGCCGCCTATTGGCGCGCGCCGCCAGGCGTCCGCCGCGCCTACGTGGACGGGCGATTCGGGCAACTGCACTACCGGATCGCGCGGCCCGAGTCGCCGTCGGCCGCGCCCCTTCTGTGTGTGCATTCGAGCCCCAATTCCGGGCGTATGTACGCGGCGCTGCTGTCCAGAATAGGCCGCGACCGTATCGCGCTCGCCCCCGATACGCCGGGCTTCGGGGAATCCGATGCGCCGTCCACGCCGCCCGGGATCGCCGATTACGCCGCGCAGATGGGTGAGTTCCTCGATGCCCTGGCCATCCCCGAGGCCGATGTCATGGGTTACCACACGGGCAGCAAGATCTGTGTCGAACTGGCCCTGCAACGGCCGCGGCTGGTGCGCCGTCTCGTGTTGGTCTCCGCGCCCCTCTATACGGACGCCGAGTTGGCGCGGCAGATGGCCGACCACGGCTCACCCCACTTCGACGAGGACGGGAGCCATTTGCAGCGGCGCTGGCAGTGGCTGATGAAGTACCGCCAGCCCGGGGCGCCGCTCTCCCTGGTGCAACGCAACTTCATGGAAGGGTTGCGTGGTGGCGACACGGCGTGGTGGGGCCACCGGGCGGCGTTTGCCTACCAGCACCGCGACCATCTGCCCGAGGTGACGCAGCCGGTCCTGGTCCTCAATCCCGAGGATGATCTTCAGGCCCAGACCGCGCGCCTCAAGGACGAGTTGGACGGGATCGAGCTCGTCGACCTGCCGGGCTGGAGCCACGGCTTTTGCGATACGCATGCCGACGAATTGGCTGAACGTCTTCGCCGCTTTCTCGACGCCCCCGGCGAAGTGGCGGCGGCGCCTCGGGCGCCGAGGGATGCGCCCTTGAAACCCGCGCCACGGCGACGTTCCGTCCGGCGGCGTTTCGTCGATGGACCCCATGGGCAAATCCATCTGCGGATCGCCGAGCCGCGGTCGCCTTCGGCCACGCCCCTTGTCTGCCTTCATATGAGCCCCAACTCGGGACGTATTTACGAAACCCTACTCGAGGAAATGGGCCGCGACCGGCTGGTTCTGGCGCCGGACACGCCGGGCTTCGGCGAATCGGATGCGCCCGATACACCGCCGCGGATCGAAGACTACGCGGCCGCGATGGCCGGACTGATCGACGGCCTCGCGCTGCCGCGGGTCGACGTCATGGGCTACCACACGGGGTCCATGACCGCGGTCGAACTGGCGCTGCGGCGGCCCGATCTGGTGCGCCGCGTCGTGATGATCGCGGCTCCGATCTACACGCCCGAGGAACAGGCGGATCGACAGCGGCACAACACGCCCCGAACCCTGTCCGAGGATGGCTCTCACCTCACGGAGCGGTGGCGGTTCATGCGGCGGTTCTACGGGGAGGACGTGCCGATTTCCATTGTTGCGCGAAATTTCGCCGAAGGCGGCAGGGGCGGGCCTTTGGCATGGTGGGGACATCGAGCCGCCTTCGAGTATCCTCTGGCCGACAAACTTCCCCGGGTCGCGCAACCCGTGCTTGTGCTCAATCCGGACGACGATCTGGCCGAACAGACGCCGCGCGCCGAGGCTTTGCTGCGCTCGGGCCGGGTCCGGCGCTTGCCGGGGTATTCTCACGGCATGCTCGACGTTCACACGGCTGAAATCGGCGGAATTCTACGGGAATTTCTAAACGGCGGTTGACCCGCGCCGCCAACGGCAACCATTGATTAACCTTCTTGGGAAAAAATGGTCCCGCCAAGGACTTAACCGGGCCGCGTGCGATGGCACGTGAGTATCGGACGCACCGCCTCGCCAGCCGGCGTTGGCGGTGGGCATGCGTGACGCTGTCCGGCATGGGTATCACGGGTTGGCCAGATGGCTGTCACTTACGAACTCTACGTCAAGCAAAAGGGGCGCTGGAACTTCGAGGCGCAATTCGCGGGCCATTTGCGCGAGGCGGCCCTTGCGGAGGCAAAGGAGCTTGAGTCCCACGTCCAAGCGGCCAAGGTTATTCGCGAACAGACGGATGCCGAAGGCAACGTCCGCGAATCGACCATTTACAACTCCGAGCGCACCAAGACCGGGCGTCTGACGGCCGAACAACGCAATGCGGCGGCAAGCCGAACGCCCAGCGCGGCCTCCCGCGGCTATGCCGATATCGAGGTTACGGTTTATGACAAACCGAGGAACTATGCCGATATGGAGGTGGACCTGGGAGGCGGCCACGACGGCGCTTACTCGGCCACCCGGGCGCTGAATAGGCGGGGCGCGCCCGGCGGGGTCTCCAATCTCATGGGCCCCGAGGCCATGGTCCTCACGAAGCTTTTCCTGATCGTCGCCAGCAGCTTTGCCTTTGCGGCGTTCGTAACCTGGCTTTTCCTGCGCACCGGCCTCGTGGCCGCGTAATGGGGGCGGCCCGGTGACACACGAACCGCCGAGCGGATTCCGGCATGGGTAGCATCGAAGCGTGGATCGTGTTCGCCGTCACCTTTTTGACGAGCGCGATCTCGCTGAGCATGACGTTCCTTTCGCGTCAGGACCTGCACGTGTTGCGGAGCATCGCGGAAGGCCCATCCGGCAAGGACACTTACGAAATCGCGCCCGACGACCTGGGGGACGACCAAGTTTACCGGACGGACGGAGACACGCCCGCCGGCGCCGCCCTACCCTTGGCTGGGGATCCCCTGGAGACGCCCGACGACGTGGAGCAAAGCATCGCGGTTTTGATTGACGACCCCTCTGGGCTGGGGCCCGAGGAGCGGCGGGCCGAAGGGGCGCCGGAGACGGCCAATATGGCCGCCCCCAACCAGGACGGGCCCTTCAACGCCGAAGCGGATTTCTATGGGACCGACAGCGCCGGCGATGATGCTTTCTGGGACGACGATCCCGAGGAAGAACAAGAGTCGCTCGAGCAAGCCGCCGCCCGCCGCAAGGCCACCGTTAGTCTCATGACCTTCATGGAAAAGTCGCTGACGCGCTTTACGGAACTGGAATTTCGGCTTGGCGCCGGCGATAGATTTGGCAGCAACCTGTTTATCACGGGGGCGTGCGAGGCCATGTATCACATGCACGGCCTCACCCACCAACAGTTCCTCGACATGCTGGAAACAGCCTTGGCGGCGACGGGCAACGGCCGTGACGTCGCCCGGCGCTTGGCGGAACGTTACGACGAGTACCTGCTGGAGCCGCAGTACATTGGTATTTTCCAGGCCGGAAGCGACGCCATCCTGAAATTCGCCGCGGGGGACGAAGAGGCCGCCGGCTCCTATGCCGCGGCCATCAAGGAATGGCGCAACCCGCGCACGCGCGAGAATCGGTACGAAGGTCCGGTGACCGTTCTGTTCACGGACATCGTCGGCTCGACAAAATCGACACAGGAGTTGGGCGACGAGGGCGCGCAAGTCATCGTCCGGGCGCACAACAGCATCGTGCGAAAGGCCCTGAGCGCGCA
>JADFIH010000054.1 GCA_022566715.1 Pseudomonadota bacterium
GCCATCGGGGACAATGCCGCAGAACCGTCGTCGGCCGATGTCCTGACCTGCACCGACGTCCTGGAGCACTGCCTGGAGGAAGACATACCGGCGATCCTCAGCGAGCTATCCAGGGTCGCGCGCGGGCCGGTACTGCTTGGCATCTGCCACATCCCGGACAGAGGCCGGCGTGGCCGCGGCGGCGCGGTGGGGGCGTTCCTGGGCGGGAGCGTCGATCAGGCGGCGCTGTCCCGCCCGTTCGGCGGCCCGCGTCATGTCCGCGCCGAGCCAGCCCCGCACGTCGCCGCCGCGCAACGCCGAGAGAAAGAAGAGAATATTATTTGTGGCGCGTGCGTTGTGCGAGGGAAGGCGCTGAGTGGCGAACTGACGGGCGACTCCGGGGTCCGCGGCTTGGACGGCCTGTACCAGCTCGCGCAGCGCGCTCCAGCCCGTGGAGAAATCGGCAAGCACCGCCTGCGGCGACGCGGGCGCGGCGACTTGCGCTACGCCAGGGGCGGTAGAGGGTTGAACCTCCAAGGTAACGGCACCGCCGGCTTCGGCAACGAGCGCCGCTCCAAATTGGAGAATGCCGTTGGGCGTCTTGACGAGGGTTTGGCCGTCCGCCGCCGGTTCGACGACGACACCGCTTAGGGTGACGGGATGGGCGAGCGTGGGTGAGGCGGCCGCCACGGGGGGCCCGGCGGGAAGAGTGGTGGAGCCCGGCGCACCCTGCGGCCCATCGGCTCCGGTTCCTCTGTTGTTCGCTGAGCCGGCATTAATGGCGGCGGCTGGGGTTTGGTTGGCGGCTGAGCCACCGGGCGCGGCGGTCCCGGTTCGTGGCGGCTCCGGCCCCTGGGCCAACGGTACTTGGGGCCGCGCGAGCGGCGCGCTTGAACCTGGAGTTTGTGCCGGTACGGGCGTGGCCGCAGCTGCCGGCCCCGCGGGCAAGCCCTGGGAGCCAGTCCCCAGGGTGTTTGGCCCCTGTGATGCACCGCCGCCGGGCGCCGCCCCCGGGGCCGCTGTCCCCGGTGTCGCTGTCCCCGGAGACGTTGCGCCAAGGTTCGTTGCCGGCGCCGCCGGGCCGGTATTGTTCCCCACGCTGATAATTCGCACCAGCAGCGGCGTTCCGATGCGGAAGGGGGTGGCCGCCGCCGCGGGTTCCTTTGGGGCGCTTGCGGTCAAGTCACCCCCCAGGAGTGCCGCCGCCGCCAGGGGCGCCGGGACGAACTGCGCCGTGAGCAACAGTCCAGGGGTCAGGGGTTGCGCCTGGCCGGGGGCCGGGCCGGGCGGCCGCGCGCCGCCGACGGGCGCGGAGTAGGTTTCCACCGCCGGTGCGGCCGCCGCGCCGCCCGCCGCGCTGCCGCTCATATTCGTGAGCAGCAGGCGGATCTCCGATGGCGGGCGTCGTGGTTCGCCGTTCACCGATGTGACGAGCGCTCTGATCTCGTACCCGGTGCTCTGGATTTTCAGAGTCAGCTGGGCATGGGGCGCCAGTGGGTCTTGGGCGACGGCAAGAAAAGTTCCTCCGGCAGCCCGGATGACCGGAACTCCCCCTGCGTCCGCACCCAGCACCACGGCATCGACGGTACTTCCAGCGCTCATCCCGGCGAGGGAGGCGGACAGGGTCACGGCGGGATTGGGTGTGGGCTGCTGCTCCTGAGGAAGCGGCTGGCCGTCGGAATGCCGGGGCGTCTGCCCCTGCGCCGTCGAATCGCCGGAGGTCACCGGCGCCGGGGTCACGGGCCTCTGCGAGGGATTGGACGGCGGTACGGTTGAATTCAGGTCGCTCATGGCCCGCTCAAGATGGCTTTGGCGATTGTGCCGACATCGGTGCCCGCGGGACACCCGGGATGCCGGTGCAGGAGGGCGGTCTGGTGACGAATCGCGTCCTTGACCTTGGTGTCGTGACGGATCGTGCCGGCGAGCGGCGGCCTGCGGCCGAGAAATTTGTTGCAGGCGTTGGCGAGGGTCTCGTGGGTGCGCTCACCTGCCTTCTTGGACTCCGCCAGGTTCACGACGATCCGGACGTCGACCGTGGGATGTTTGGCCCAAGTAAGTTTTATGAAGGCATAGGCGTCGGTTAGCGCCGTTGGCTCGTCTGTTGTGACAACAAGAACGATGCCGCCCGACCCCGTCAGCAAACGGGTCGCCGGGTCGACGCCGGCCCCCATGTCGGCGATCACGTGGTCGTAACCCTCGGCAAGGGCGAAGAGGCTTTCCCTTACCTCCGCCAAGCGATTTCCGTCCAGTCCGGCCAGCGCGCCGGAGCCCGACCTGCCAGGTAGTATGTCGAAGCCGCCCTCGTCGTAGCGGGTCACCGCGTCGGCCAAGCCGAAGCGGCCCGCGATCACGCCGCCCAGATCCCGTTTCGGCACGAGCCCAAGCTGAATGTCCACATTGGCGAGGCCGAGGTCGCCGTCGAACAGAAGCGCCCGCCGGCCAAGTTCGGCGAACGCGTTGGCCAGGGTCACGGCGAACCAAGTCTTGCCCACGCCCCCCT
The DNA here is from genome assembly GCA_022566715.1 of Pseudomonadota bacterium. Lineage (GTDB taxonomy): Bacteria > Pseudomonadota > Alphaproteobacteria > SHVP01 > SHVP01 > JADFIH01. The sequence goes on from JADFIH010000054.1 coordinate 2,480, forward strand.
TGCCCGACGCGACGGTGATGATGTTCCGGCCGCGCGGCGCCATGGCTGGGTGAAGGGGAACGATGTTCGATGCTTGGCTCACTGGCATTGGGCAACGCTTTCATAATCCGCTTTTTGCTCCGGCAGCGACGGATCGCGCAAGAGAAGGCGGGACAGGGACACCGGGTTGATCGGGCTGAGCCCTTTCGCGACAAAGGCGGTAATGCTGATCTCGCACAAGGTTATGGACTGCGCGTCGGCGGCGGAAAGCACGCTTCCAAGGCGCCGGGCCGCGTCCACGCGCGTCACGTGAAGGCGGCGGGCGCCCAGCGATCCGAAGACCCGCGCCATGTCCGCGGCCTCCAGCGGGTCGAGACCCGCCGCCATGACAAGAACCGGGTCCACTCCCGCGGCGGAGATGAACCTTGCGAGGTCGGAGGTTTCGGAGTCATTGAATGGATTGGTGCCCGGCGTATCGACGATGGTCTGGGTTCCGGGCGCGGCCTTGGCGAGTTCGGCCCTAAGTTCATCGGGCGTCGCGGCTTTGCGCAACGGCGTGTCCATCAACTCGGCGAAGGCGGCCAATTGCTCGTACGCCCCGGAGCGCACCGAGTCCGTTGTAATCAGGTGCACGGGTTTGCCGGCCATGACGCGCCGCGCCGCCATCTTGATGGCGGTGACCGTCTTGCCCGCGCCCGGCGGCCCGACGAGCAGTGCTGGCGCGCCGGACTCGTCCGGCAGGCGCGCGAAGGTAAAACGTGCGTCGAGGGTCGCGGCGAGCGCGAGCGACGGATCGTCGGTATCGACCTGGCGGGCCGCGGAAACCAGGCGCTCGGCAAGACCCGCCGGCACGCCATGGTAGGCGAGGGCCTGCGCGATCGATTCGTGCCGGGGCGCAAGGCCGGGAGCCTCCTCGAGCGCGGCCTGCAACTGCGCGTCCTCTTCGGCGTCGTCGCGCGCCGCCGTGACCGTGATCCCGCGCCCGCGCCGCGATTCATAGGTCGAGACGATCACCGCATCATCGCCAAGCGTCTCGCGAACTTGGGCCATGACTTGGGTCATGGTCGGGGCGTTGAAGGTTCTGAGGCGCATGGGGCGTTGCTCGGTCCGGCGGTTCTATATTTGGGCCAGGGTCTTAATCTTGGCCTTGGGATGGATCTCGTTCTGCGACAGCACGATGGTCGCCGGGCGGAAGCGCTCGACGATGGAGCGCACGTAGGGCCTGATCGCCGGGCTCGTCATCAGGACGGGGGACTCGCCATTCTCCGCCATGCGCTCGAAGATCTGCCGCACCTGCGCGATGAACTCCTGGAGCTTGGTGGGCGCCATGGACAACTGCCGCTCATCGCCCTGGCCCACGATCGATTCGGCGAAGTTCTGCTCCCAGGCCGGAGAGAGGGTCACCATGGGGATGTAACCGTCCTCGGTCACGTGACTGTGGCTTATCTGGCGGGCCAAGCGCGCCCGCACGTGCTCGGTGACGAGGGTGATGTTTTGCGTGTAGCCGCTCGCTTCGGAGATGCCCTCGAGAATGGTCGGTAGGTCGCGGATCGAAATGCGTTCCGCGAGGAGATTCTGCAAGACGCGCTGGACGCCCGATGCGCTGATCTGGGAGGGGATGACGTCGACCACCAACTTCTGCTGCGCCGTCGGAAGGTCGTCGAGAAGCTTCTGGGTTTCGGTGTAGGACAAGAGGTCGGCCATGTTGTCCTTGATGACTTCGGTGATGTGGGTCGTGATGATGGTCGCCGCGTCGACGACGGTGTATCCGCGGAAGGACGCTTCCTCCCGAAGGGTGGGCTCGACCCACATGGCCGGAAGTCCGAAGGTCGGTTCCGTCGTCTCCTCGCCCGCGAGCGCAATGCGTTCGCCGCGCGGGTCCATGACCAGCAATTGGCCGGGACGGAGATCGCCGCGGCCCGCCTCGATCTCCTTTACGCGCAACACGTAAGTGTTCGCCGAGAGTTGCATGTTGTCGAGAATACGGACCGAGGGCATGACAAAGCCCATCTCCGCCGCCAGTTGGCGCCGCAGGGATTTGATCTGATCGGTCAGGCGGTATCCGTCCTGGTCGTTGATCAGGGGCAATAGCCCGTAGCCGAGCTCAAGCCGAAGATCGTCAAGGGCGAGCGCCGAGGTGATTGGTTCCTCGGTGGGGGTTGCCTCGACCGCCTCCAGCTCCTGCTGGACCACGACGGCCTTCTCGCGGCCCTGGCGCTGTGAGACCCGGTAGGCCAGGTAGCCGGTGCCCGCGGCGAACATGAAAAATGGGAGGGGCGGTATTCCGGGAAGCAGCGCCAGCGCCGCCATCAGGAATGAGCACATCCCCAAGGCGCGCGGATAGGCGCTGAACTGGCCAAACAAGGCGCGGTCGGCCGATCCGGCGACCCCCGATTTGGAAACCAGCAAGCCGGCGGCGGTCGAAACGATAAGCGCGGGGATTTGCGACACCAGCCCGTCGCCGACCGTCAGGATGGTGTAGGTCTGCGTGGCTTCGCTGAAGCTGAGACCCTTCTGGCCGACGCCGATGACCCTACCGCCCAGCAGGTTGATGAACGTAATGAGCAAGCCCGCCACGGCGTCACCGCGGACGAACTTCGCCGCGCCGTCCATGGCGCCGAAGAAGTTGCTTTCTTCCTCGAGGTCCTTACGGCGGGTCCGCGCTTCCGACTCGTCGATCAGGCCAGTGGAAAGATCGGCGTCGATGGCCATCTGCTTGCCCGGCATCGCGTCCAAGGTGAAGCGCGCGGCGACTTCGGCAATACGGCCAGAACCCTTTGTAATAACTACGAAATTAACGATAATCAAAATCGCGAAGACGATCACCCCGATGACCAGATTGTCGCCCATGATGAAGCCGCCGAAGGCCTCGATGACCTGGCCCGCGGCATCCGGCCCTTCATGCCCCTTCGCGAGGATCAGACGTGTCGACGCCATATTCAGCGATAGCCGCAACATGGTCGCGATGAGCAGCACGGTCGGGAACACGCTGAATTCGAGCGAGCGGTGGATGAACAGGATCGTCATCAGGATCAAGACGGAAAACGTCATCGACAGCGCCAGCGACATGTCGAGCAGCCAGGGCGGCATGGGCAGGATGAGGACGACGAGGATCATCATCACGCCCATCGCCAGGGCGAGATCGCCGCGTAATAGCGTCGCCGCCAGCCGGCCCATGACGGGCGATCCGCCGCCGACTGCGTCCGCGGTGTCGCTGTCCTCGAAAGCGGCGCCGGCCTCGGCGGGCGGCTCGCCGCCGTCCGGCTCCGGGGCCCCGGTCTCGGTTTCGTCTGTCATCGTCTAGCCCTGAAACCCCGTTACGCGGAGGCCTGCTTCACTTCCCTGGGCGAAATCTGCAGACCATCCCCGCTGTAAAGCTTGAGCTTGTTGCGTAATGTGCGGATGGAAATGCCCAGGATGTTCGCGGCGTGCGTCCGGTTGCCCAGGCAGTGTTTGAGCGTATCGATGATCAGGTCGCGTTCGACCTCGGCGACCGTCTTGCCGACCAGATCGGCCGCGGTGATCACGGCGCCGGCCGCGGCGCCCGCGGCCTCCGGCGTGGCCGCGCCGGGCGAGCCGCCATCGGGCAGAATCATCGCCTCCGGCTCGATCATTTCGCCGGTCGCCAGGAGAACCGCGCGATGCATGGTGTTCTCCAGCTCCCGCACGTTGCCTGGCCAGTGGTAGCGTTCGATCGCCTCCCGCGCGGCGTCGCTCAGCGGACGCGCGGGCAACCCATTTGCCTCCGCGTACTTTTTGATGAAATAGCGATACAGCACCGGAATATCGGCGGGACGGTCGCGCAGGCTCGGAATCTTGATATTGAGAACGTTCAGGCGGAACAGAAGGTCTTCGCGGAAGTTGCCTTTCGCGACTTCTTCCGAGAGGTCGCGGTTGCTGGTCGCCAACACCCGGATGTCGACCTTGATGGGCTTCGCGCCGCCGACACGGTCGATCTCCCGCTCCTGCACCGCGCGCAGCAATTTGGCCTGAAGCCGCGGGTGCAGCTCGCTGATCTCGTCCAGCAACAACGTTCCCCCGTCGGCTTCCTCGAACTTGCCGATGCGGCGCGCAATGGCGCCGGTGAAGGCGCCTTTTTCGTGGCCGAACAGTTCGCTCTCGAGGAGATTCTCGGGGATCGCCGCGCAATTCAACGAGACGAATTGCTTGTCGGCGCGCTTGCTGTGGCGGTGGATGTAGCGGGCGAGGATTTCCTTGCCCGTTCCGGAGTCGCCCGTGATCAGGATGCTGGCGTTGCTTCCGGAAATCCGGTCGGCCAATCGAAGCATCTCCGCGGTGCTCGGATCGGCGAAGATCAGCGTGTGGGTTTCCTCGGCCACGGCCTCGAGGACCGCAGCGATGAGTTCGGGATCGGGCGGCAGCGGGATGTATTCCTTGGCGCCCGCCTTGATGGCGCGCACCGCCGTCTCGGTGTCGGTGCCGATACCGTAGGCGACGACCGGAACGCTGATGCGCTCGTCCTTGAGAGATTTGATGAAAGCCGCGATGTCGAGTTCCACGTCGATCATGACGAGATCGGCGCTTTGCCCCGACCGCGCGAGTTCAAGGGCGGTGCTCGGGTCCGGCGCATGGCTGACCTTGGCGCCATGATCGAAGGCGATCTTGCTGGCCGCTCCAATCTGACCGTTCATCGATCCGATGATGAGTAATCGCATCGGTTCCTCCTGAGCCTCCTAGTCCTCGTAATACTGCAGCCGGTGCGCCGGCGGCAGAATCGTGTTGAGCAGCATCTCGAGACGGCGCGGGTTCTCCTGCCGGCCCATCGATGCGGCTGCCGTGAGGAAGACGGTGTTGACCATCGACTCCTCGTTTGAATTTCGTTCGAGTTTGGCCGCCATGGGTGAGAAAACCATGTTGGCCAGAATGGCGCCGTAGAACGTCGTAAGCAGGGCGACCGCCATGGACGGTCCGATCGTCGAAGGGTCGTCTAGGCTGCCCAGCATCTGCACGAGGCCGACGAGCGTTCCGATCAGTCCCATCGCGGGCGAGACTTCCGCGGCGCGGCGCAGGATGCTGGCGCCCTTCGTGTGACGCTCCGTCATGGCATTCACTTCGCGCTGCAGGATTCGTTCGATATCGTCGCCGGGCACGCCGTCGATGACGAGCCCCAGGGATTTCTGCAGAAAAGGTTCTTTGGCGAACTCGCCAATCAGCTTTTGCATGGTCAGGACGCCCTCGCGGCGCGCGCGGTCGGCAAGCCCCATGACGAGAAGCGCCGCGTCGCCGGGATTCCGGTCACGGCTGAAAAACGTCTTGAAAATGAGCCCCTGTGATTTGAGCACTTCGGGAATCGAGAACGACATGGTCGTGACGCCGAAGGTGCCGCCGACAACGATGAGAATCGCCGGAAGGTCGATGAACGCCGACGGCGATCCGCCGAGCACGACGGCGGCGCCGACGAGCCCGAACCCCACCATGAGGCCTAATATGGTTGCAAGGTCCATGCGGTCTATGGCCGGGCTAAGTGCGGCCCGCTTTGATGATTTCCGTCATTGTCACGCCCAGCCGGTCTTCCACGACCACCACCTCGCCGCGTGCGACGAGCCGGTTGTTGACGTAGATGTCGATGGCTTCGCCGACCTTCCGGTCCAGTTCGATTACGGCGCCCCGGCCAAGCTTGAGCAGGTGACTGACCTCCATCCGCGTCTTCCCGAGCACCGCGGAAACTTGAACCGGAATGTCATAGACCGCCTTTAGGTCGGTTGCCGTGTGAATGTCTCCGTCGCCTTGCCCGTCGGCGGCCAGGATCGGCTTCCCCTCTTCCTCCGCGGGCGGCGCCTCGATTTCGTCGAGGGTCAGATTTTCGTCATCGTCGGCCATATCCGGCTCCTATTGATCGGAAGGGCGTGCGGGCCCTTCCGTGTTTTGCGGCGTTGGTGCCGCTGCGTCCTCGCTTGCGCCCGCACCGTCCGCCGACGCGGCGGAGGGGGCCACGCCCGCGTCCCCCGCGGCATCCGGCGCGGCGGATTCGTCGATTTTCTCGGCCTCGGCCGGCGGTGCCGGCGCCTCCGGTGGTACTGGCTCCTCTATCTTGACGGCCTTTGAAACCGCGTGCAGGTCGGCCGGCGGCGCTGGTTCGTCCTGCGTCTCCACGGTGGCGGGTGGAGCGATCACGGGTTCGGGGACCTGGCCACTGCTTTCGATATAGCGGCGCACGGCCGCCCCGATCATCTCCTCCGACGCGCTCAGGTTTCGTACCGCGCCGCCGTTCGACCACTCGGCCGAGCAATTCGCGCCGTCCAAGGACTCGTCATCCATGACGGCGATTGCGCCGGCAAAGCCGGCCGCTTCGGCGAGCGTGCCGGCCAACGAGCGGATCTCGCCGGCGAGCGCCGGAGCAACGCGGAGCACCAAGCGCTCCGATGAATCTTGAGTGTCGAGATTGCCGAGACATTCCCGGATCATGGCCTCGATTTCCAAGACCGGTTCGCGGTCCAGTAACGTGCCCGCGAGAGTCCGGCCGATCTGGAAGGCCAGGCCCGCCGCTTCCTTGCGCACGTCCTCTATTTTTGTGTCGACCTCGCCCAGCAGGTTCGTGACGTGGCCACCGAGGTCTTGGACGGCGCTGGACACGGTGGCGGCGATCTCGTTGCGGGCCTCGTCAAGACCGGCGGCATGGCCCTGCTCGTGGGCCTCGCGCCGCGCCGCCGTCATGTCCGGTTCCGTATAGAGTGGGACCGTGTCCGGATCGCGTTTGTCCCGCCTGTCCAGCAGGTCCGCGCCGGGGCGTTCGAACTCCGTCTCGAACAGAAATTTTTCAATTTGCGCCATTATTTGGCCTTGACCCCTAGTAAACCATTTCGTCTTCGCCGGCGGCGTCCGCGATAACGATGTCGCCCTTGTCGGAAAGCTCCTTCGCGACGGTGACGATATCGGCTTGCGCCTCGTCTACTTCGCGCAAGCGCACGGGACCCATGGCCTCCATGTCCTCGCGAAGAATCTTGCCGGCGCGTTCGGACATGTTGCTCAGGAAAAGATCGCGAAGCGGCTCGGATGCGCCCTTGAGCGCGAGGCCGAGTTTGACCTTGTCGATGCCGCGCAGCAGCGTTTGGACGCCGGCCGGATCAAGCTGCTCTAGATCCGAGAAGGTGAACATGAGCGCCCTGATGCGCTCCGCCGCGTCGCGGTTCCGCTCCTCAAGTGCGTCGAGGAACCGCCCCTCCGTACTTCGGTCGAAATTGTTGAAGATCTCCGCCATGACCTCGTGGCTATCGCGGCGGCTCGTGCGGGCGAGGTTCGCCATGAACTCGGTCCGCAAGGTCTGCTCGACGTTCTCCAGAATCTCCTTGCGCACCGGTTCCGCTTGCAGCATGCGCATGACGACTTCGACTGCCAGCTCTTCCGGGAGTTCTCCGAGAACCCGCGACGCGTGGTCCGGTTTGATCTTGGTCATGACCACCGCGATGGTTTGCGGGTATTCGTTCTTGAGATAGGCCGCGAGCACGGCCTCGTTTACGTTGGCGAGTTTCTCCCACATGGTGCGGCCGGCGGGACCACGAATTTCTTCCATGATCTGATTCACGCGGTCGCCGGTGAGCGTCTTGCCGAGAAGGCGCTCGGTACTCTCGAAGCTGCCGACGAGGGAGCCCGTCGTCGCGAACTGCGAGGCGAAATCGACGAAAAGGCGTTCAACGATGTCCGAGCTGACGCCGCCCAAGGTCGCCATCGTCTGAGACAGCTCCTTGATCTCGTCGTCGTCCATCATCCCGAAAAGCCTGGACGTGCGCTCTTCGCCGATGGCCAGCATGACCACGGCCGCTTTTTGCGGACCGCTCAGATCGCGAACGGCGGTTCTAGCATCAGACACTTGGGTTCACCTTGTTACTCTTGATAGAGCCAGGTACGAAGGATGGAGAGCGCTTCGTCCGGGTGCTTGTCGATGATCTCGCCGATCTTCGTTACGGACGAGGCGCGCACTTGCCCTTCCACCGCGGAGATATCGATCATGCTGTCGATTTCGGCGCTCGCGGTCTCTCGTCGGGGCATCGAAGCGGCTTCGGGCGCGGCGAGAGCCGCCGCGGCTGCCGCGGCCTCGGAACTTTCCAGCTGCATCTGTTGCGCGGCCTCGGCGGCCGCCGAGGCCGAGGCCGCCATCATCGAGACCGCGCGGGCCACTAGCGGCCGCAACACGAGCAGAATGACAAGGACCGCGACGATCGCGATCAAAATGAATTCCGCGATCTCGAAGAAATCTTCCTTTTGGAGTCCGAACAGCGCACTCTTTGTAATCTCCTCCGGAATCTCCTCGACCGCGAATTGCATGTTGATGATTTCAACGGTGTCGCCGCGGGATTCATCGAATCCGATCGTGGAGCGCACGAGCGCCCCAAGCTGCTGGAGCTCGTCCTCGGTTCGGGGGAGGTAGACTTTTTCACCTTCGGCGTTGGTCTCGTAGCTCCCGTCCACCAGCACCGCGACCGTCAGCCGCTCAATGATCGCGGTTTCGTAGACTTTCGTGGTCGTGGTCCGCGATATCTCGAAGTTGACCGTTTCCTCGGTGCGCGTGTTGCGCGTCGAACTCGTGGTGCCGTCCGTCTCCGCGGCCGCGTTTGGAAGATTTCCGGCAACGGTTACCGGGGCCTGGCCGTCGCGGTCGGTCGAGACGGCGCTGTCCTCGATCGTCTGGGTCGAGCGCACGACTTGCCCGTCCGGGTCGTAGATCTCAGCGCTTTCCGTGACGCGGTCGAAGTCGATGTCGGCGGCGACCTCGGCCCGGACGTTGCCGAACCCCACCGTACGTTCGAGAAGACGCTCGATGGATGTCCGCAGGCGGGTTTCAACTCCAGCCCGGAATTCCTCGGAATCACTGTCGCTAAGGACTCCCTCCTCGTCGTCTCTCCCACGCGCCAGCAAGGCGCCATTTTGGTCGATAATGGAGATGCGGCCCACGGTAAGCCCCGGGACGGCGGCGGCAACGAGATGCTGTATGGCCTGGACCTGGCCGCGTTCCAAGGCGCCGGGGCCGCGAGTTCCGACCACGATGGAGGCGGTCGGTTTCTGAACGTTCCGGCTGAAGAGCTCGCGGCGCGGTAAAACGAGATGGACGCGGGCTGAGTTGACCTGGCTGAAGCTCCGGATCGTTCGTGCGAGCTCGCCCTCGAGCGCGCGGACAAGGTTGATGTTCTGTACGAAACTGGTGGTGCCCAGAGAGCCGCCTCGGTCAAAAATTTCGTAGCCGAGCGATCCCCCGATCGGCAGGCCCTCCTGCGCCAAGGCGACACGGGCGCGCTGCACCTCGTCCGTCGCGACATAGATCTGAGCGCCGTTCGCGCGAATCTCGAATGGGATGTTTCTCGATTCGAGTTCCGTCACGATCTGGCCGGAATCCTTGAGATCGAGATCGCCGTAAAGAAGCGACATTTGCGATGTGGTGACCCGGCCCGCTAGGAAGATGAAGAATCCGATGAGCAACACGCCGACGACACCCATGGCGGCGAGCCTCGGCATGCCCAGGTTCCGAAGCATGATGACGATGGGATTCAAGCCCTCAACCCTCTTCTCACTGTCTTTTTCCAGCCCTACCCCTAGATGCTGGTCGCACACTTCCGCTGGGTATGTGCGGGGCGGACGGTACCCGCAACGCGTTTACCGAACCGTTAACAGTGGGCAATTCTTGCCTAGCCGGGCGCCGGACTTCGTTTGATTTCAAAACTCGGTAAGGGCCGGTAATGTGCTGAAATTACTAAATAATAGTTCTAGTTTCAGGCATCCCGTTAGGCGGAATTGACGGCTACTTTTGAATAAAATTTGAGCCAATTCCCCGGCGGCGGGTGGGTGACGGGGGGAAGGCGACTCCGGCCCGCCGGACGAAAATGCACTACTCTTCAAGATGCCGGAGCGGCTTCATCCGTTCGGCGATCGTCGAAAGCGATTCCACCTGAACGGACCCGCTCTAGGGAATATGCGTGGGCGTATTCCGCCGAACGCCGGCGCCCGGTCGGGACGCGTCAAAATAATAGGATTGGGCCGAATAGAAGGATTAGGACGATTATGCGCGATTGCCGCGATAGTGCTGGACCCGCGTCGCGCGTAGGCCGCGCAGACCGTGCTTGTCGATAGCGCGCTGCCAGGACAGGAACTCTTCGACCGACAGAGTATAGCGCTCGCACGCATCCTCGAGCGTGATCACGCCGTTCCGAACGGCGGCCACAACCTCTGCCTTGCGCCGGATAACCCACCGCTTGGTGTCTGGCGGCGGCAGATCCTCAAGCGTCACAGGCTGGCGCCCAGGTCTTGGCCTTTCCGCCCCCGCTGGATACGCATTGTCCGTCATACCTACCCTCACCTTCCCCGACTCTCGCTTTCGAGGGTACCTGGGGACTTTTAAGGAACCGCTAAAGCGCGCTTAAGAAATTCGTAAGTGAATTAAGGGTTTAGGAGAACTTCGGCCAAAAAAGGGGCCGGGCAGAAAGGTGCCCGGCCGGGAGGAAACGCCGCTTTCTGCGGTCGGACTAACCTATCGTTTTAGTCGAATAAGCTCTTCAAGCATTTCATCGGCGGTTGTAATGATCCGTGCGCTGGCGGAGAAGGCCCGCTGTGTGATGATCATGTTGGTGAATTCCTCGGCGAGATCGACCGTGGAGGCCTCGAGGGAGGAGGAGGCCACCAGCCCGGCGCCGCCGACGCCCGCCTCCTGAAGGTTGAAGTCGCCTGAGTCATCGGTGGAAATGAAGGCGTTGCCTGTCTTGGCTTGCAGCCCGTTGGCGTTGGTGAACGTGGCCAATGGCAATTTATAGAGATTCTTGGTGATGCCGTTGTCGAAGTTCGCCACAACGACGCCCTGTTCGTTGATGTTCACGCTCGAGAGGCTGCCGAACAGCGCGCCGTTCACGTCAAAGGCGATCAACTGCGAGGCGCTGTCGAACTGGCTCAGGCCGTCCGCCGTCTTGTCGGTGCCCCAGTCGATGGTGATGGACTGCGCCGCGAGACCGAGGCCCGGGGCCCAGGCAATGGAGATGGAGTTCTTCAGCGCGGTGGTCGTGTTGCCAAGGTCCATCGTGCCGTCCGAGTTGAATTTGACGGTGCCCGAGGCGATGATGCCATTGGTCAAACCGGTGGTGTCCGTGGAGGGCTCGACATAGACCTCGGCGTACCATGTGTTGGCGAACTGGGACTTGAGAAAGCCCATGGTCACAGTGCGGGAGCCGCCCTTCGAGTCGAAGACCTGAACGCTGCGCTCGAAATCGGGCGTCACGGTGTTCGACGCCATGTTGGTGGCGGAAGCGCCTGGAGCGTAAGTCGCCGTCGTCGTTCCAACCGAGGTAAACAGATCGGCGCCCGGCGTGTTCGTGACTTCGGAGAGGACCAGGTCGTTCGCCGGGTCGCCGGTCACCGTCAGGATCGCCGGTGAAGAGCCCGCCACGGCGGCCTTAAGACCGTCCACCGCGTTGATCAGCGCCGCCAACTCGTTCAGCGTTGAGAACTGGGTGCTGGAGGGGGTGGCGTTGTAGGTGAAGGTAGCATCGGCGCTGCCCGAAACGATGCGGAACACGTCGCCGTCCACGAGACCGCCGCCCAGGACCGTGTCACCGGTCGCGGGGTTGATTGTGCTCGCGTCCTGTGGCCCAACCTTCGTAACCGTCTGCGAACCTTGCAGGTTGGCGCGCACGCTGACGGTCGTGGTTGCCGAGGCGGTGCCCGTAAGGCCAGAGATGTTGACGGTCTCCAGGGCAGTCAGATCGGACCGGTTACTCGGGATATTGCCGTCGACGTCGATCGGCCAGCCTTGCAGGTACTTACCCGCCGTGTTGCGCAGATTGCCATTCTTGTCGGCCTCGAAGGCGCCGGCGCGGGTGTACTGGTACTGGCCGCTGGTCGCGGTGGGCGAGGAGATCTCGTTCACCACGAAAAACCCGCTGCCGATGATGCCGATGTCGGTTGGCGCCGCCGAGGATTGCATCAGCCCCTGCGCGTCGATGCGCTGGCTCGTTCTGGACTGCACGCCGCCCGGGGAGTAAGTGTTGGCCGACGCGGGCGTGGTGACCAGCGTGGAGAAGCGCGTTTCGGTCCGTTTATATCCAATCGTATTCATGTTCGAGATGTTGTCGGAGATTGTCCCCATGGACTGGCCGTAGGCGTCGAGGCCCGACACCCCCGAGAACATTGCGCCGAAAATACTCATCTCTTCTCTCCTCTGAACGCGCTACCCAATGAAGGGTGCAATTGTTTTTTCCAGCCGGCGGCGACGCTAGGTGCCGCTCGGTGCTTCCTTGACGGACAGGATGTCCTTGAGAGCGACGGCGATTCCGCCAATGGTGAGCTGGGTTTCTCCGGCTTCACTTTGGACGCCCGTTACGCGCCCGATGAGGTTGATGCTGACGTCGACGTCGTCGCCGTTCTGGTCGATCGATCGTACGACGAGTGTGTAATCGCCGTCCGGCGCCGGGTTACCGGCGGTGTCGTTGCCGTCCCAGACAAAGCCGTGGCTGCCCGTGCCGATTTTTCCTGGCGTTGAAAAAACGGTGAGGCCCTTGTCGTTGAGCACCTTGAGGGTTGTCTCACTCGTCTGGCCGGGGATCGCGTAGGACCACTCCGCAGCGCCGTTTGCCAGCGCCGTGGTTGCGCCCGCCGCTTCAATGGATTTACCGATGTATTGGACCGCGCCGGAAAACTCGCTGGCGCGGAACATCGCGATGAGCTGTTCGAGGTTCGCATTCGTCGCGATCGACTGCTCGACGCCCGTGAACTCGACGAGCTGTTTTGTGAAATCGCTCGAGTCCATCGGATCGAGCGGGTCTTGGTTCTGCAATTGCGTCGTGAGCAGCAACAGGAAGCTGTCGAACGTCTGGGACAGGTTGATGGCGCCCGAGGCCGCTCCCGAAGACGGCGTGCTGCCAACTGGGGGGATATGCATTGCCTAACTCCCTATACGAAAATGTCTAAGGCGCCGGCCTGCGCCGACAGGGGCCGAGAGGGCGGGATCACACCGTGTACGCCGATGCCATCCAAGTCGTCGTCGTTCTGACCGTCGGCGTGCTGATCGCCCTCGCCGGCCTCGTCCGCCTCGTCGCGATCTTGCCCATCCCGCAAACCGAAGTTCAGGCTCTCCGAATCGGTGCGCAGCCCGGCGTCTTGCAGGGCCCGCTCCAGGGCCCGGGAATCGCGCTGCAGCATGTCCAGGGTGTCCGCCTTGTCGGCGATGACGGTGACGGTGACGCGGCCGTCCTGCGCGACCTCGAGCTTGACCTCGACGCGCCCGAGATTCGCCGGGTGCAGACGGATATTGATCCGCTCGAGACCATCATCGAGGGCGCGGGCGACATGGATCGCCACCTGGAAAGCCGCCGGATTGGGGGGCGGTGGGGGCGGCGGCGCTGCCCGCAACGGGCTGGCCAGGTTGGAGGTATTCTGAAGAGCCTGCGGATTGGCGGCGGCGGCCGCTTGGGGTAGTGGTGCCGTAGCGGACGACGAGGCCGGCGCTGCTTTTGGCGCGTCCGCACTGCCGCTCGGGGCCGTGGAGGCGCTGTTGACGAGCGACGCGAGTTTCAGTGCGCTGTTCGACTCCTCACCCTGAGTATTGGTGACGGAAGCCAGGGCGTTCTGAAGACCGGTTTGAGTGGCCTGGGCGCTGGATTGCTGATTACCGGAAACGGCCGTGGGCGCGAAACCTTTGCTTTTCGAGGAGGAGCCGGCTGCCCCGGCTTCCCCGTCCTCGGCACTCGCGACGTGGACGGCGCCGCTATCCATGGGCCGTTTGACGTCGCCA
>JADFIH010000224.1 GCA_022566715.1 Pseudomonadota bacterium
TCGAGCCCTTCCGCGTTGACCGCTTCGCGTGAAACCGGGCATCGGCCGTGGTCCCGGTCGACCAGAACCTGCGCCAATGCGCGGCCGTGTCGGATTACATGTACGTGCTCGACCTGGGCCGGGTGCGCGCCCAGGGCGACCGCGCCGGCTTCGGCGGCGACACCCAACTACGCGACATGATCGCCGAGTGGCTCGACTATCAGGTCGATTGAGGGCGAAGACCTGGCCGCCTCCATCATCATCGACGACAAGGGCAACGACTTCTTCCAGGAACTCAATTTGGGGTGGAGGGGGGAGTGGGGAGGTACGAAATTTCGCGGGATTAGCCGCACGAATCACCTATTGGTCCGGATATACCCATTTGCAATCCATATAATCATCCGGCTATCCGGAAAGGTTCGTGCAAGTGTGTATTCGGTTTCGATCAGTGAAAGCGCGCGTTCAAGCCTCTGAGCCGATTGATATTCACTACACCGCATCCAGATGCGGGAGAGCCGCTTGAAGCGACGTTGCTGGCCAACTGGTACGCGCGGCGCAATTTTCTGGAAATCACCGTCAAAACTTACGAGCACGGCGTTCATTTCTTCGGAAATTGTAGCGACCAGAGGATCGGGAGAACCCGGGGGCGTATAGTCGCGTATAAATTCAGCCGTGTGGCCGTTCTGCTGTAGTATGCTGGCGACCGAAACCGGCACCATTTCGTCTAGCATAAAGTGCATAAGCCATGATTATGACAAATCAAGCTGATCGCGCGAGTCTTTCTTCGTGTGATAGTGCGGCCTTCACGTCTTTTCTAGTCAGCGTAGGGTATTCTCGTAGTATTTGTTCGATCGAGTATCCAGCCTCGGCATAGCGGCGAATTGTCGCAGTAGGTATGCGAGTGCCAGCGACTACGGTCGCGTTGCGAGCCACAAAACGATGCTTTTCGACCTTGCCGATTTGGTCATGAGAGCGCGTTCTTAATTTTTCCACCCTTTCCGAAACGTCGTTTATCACATCGATAATAGGAAGCATGGCAACCTGCCCAGACGAAACGCCTTCGACATGGTCGGTCCCAGGTGTGCGAAAGTGTACCTCTCCCTTAACGACATACAGTTCCAACCCTGCCCAACTTTCATATCCTTTGGCTACAAGATCAGCTGCCGTTTCTCTCAGTCTAGGCAGAGATACGCGATATTCTTTCCTGAGGATGGCAATAGTCCGGAGTCCAACTATGTCGCGGAACGAATAGACTCGGCTATATGGATCACGCGTATTCTCCGACGCATACTGCGGGGAGAAAAACCCCGTCTTGTCCCAATATGAAAGCTGGCCCCTCGATAAGCTGGTTAGGCGCACGACGTGATCGACGCTGAAGGCACCTATGATGTTATCCGAGTTCACCATAACCCCACGCCCCTGTGGGTGAGCTTTGAATTATGTACATTAACAATATAGGCGATGTACGTCTAACCCTTCGTAAAGCCGCAGAAATTAGGCGATTAACGGCAGAGAGAAGGGCGATAGTTTCCCCCCCTCACGCCGGCCGGTCGCCGGGCTTGATCTCTAGCGTGCGGGCGTCGACGCCGGGGAGCATCTTGGCCGGGTCTCGGGTGACCACCACGTCGAGGATCGTCGGGCGGTCGCGTTCGGCCAGGCCTTGGGCGAGTGCGCCCGCCAGCGCGCCCGGGTCCTCGACCCGGATGCCGCGGCAGCCCATGGCCTCGGCGACGCGGGCGTAGTCGATCTCGCTCAGGTCGCTCGACTGGTAGCGGCCGCCGAACATGGCGTGCTGCAGCGCTTTCACGTAGCCCGAGGCGGCGTTGTTGACCACGATCAGGGTGAAGTTCGCGCCGGCGCGGACCGCGGTCTCCAATTCGCCCAGCGACATGTTGAGCCCGCCGTCGCCGGTGACGCCGACCACCGCGCGTCCCGGTGCGGCGAGCTGGGCGCCGAGCGCGCCCGGCAGGCCGTAGCCGATCGAGGCGAAGCCGCGGTTGGCGATATAGCCGCGACCGCTGCGCTTGGTGTCGTAGAGGAGCCCGGTCCAATGGCCGGCGAAGCCGCCGTCGGCGACCAGGATTCCGTCCTCGGGCATGAACCGGTTCAGCTCGTGCACCACGCGCGCCATGGAGATCGGGCGCTCGTCGGATTCGAGGCGGCTCGCGGCCTCGGCGCGCCAGGTGGCCATGCGCGTGCCGACCTCGGCGCCGTAGTCTTTGCGCGCGGCGCGCGCCTGCGCGGCGCCGTCGGAAAGCTCGGCCGCCAGGTCTTCGAGCGCGGCGCGCGCATCGGCCCAGAGCGCCACCTCGGGCCGGCGCCAGCGGCCGATCTCCTCGGCCACGATATCGATGTGGACCAGCGGCACCTCGGGCGGGATCAGCGTGTAGCGCTTGGTTGCGATCTCGCCCAGCTTGCAGCCGACCACGACCAGGCAGTCGGCGGTCTCGATCAGGTCGTTGGCGATGCGCGAATAGCGCCCGAACAGCCCGGCCGAAAGCGGATGCGAACAGGCGATCGAACCCTTGCCGCCGATGGTGTGGGCCACGGGGATGTTCTGGGCTTCGGCCAAAGCCTGCAACGCCGCGTAGGCGCCGGAGAGGTGCACCCCGCCGCCGACCAGCAGGAGCGGCCGCGCGGCGCCGGCGATCAGGCGCGCGGCGCGCGCCACCGCGCCCGCGTCGGGCCGGATGCGCCGCGCCGGGATCGCGAGCGTGTCGGGATCGGCGGTGAAGTCGTCGACGTCGTAGTCGAAGGTGCCGTGGCAGACGTCCTCGGGCACGGCGAGCACCACCGGCCCGGGCCGGCCCGAGGTCGCGACGCTGAAGGCGCGGCGCAGCAGCTCCGGGATGCGGGCGCCGTCCTCGACCCGGATCAGTTCCTTGACCGCGGGCCGCAGGATCTCCACCTGGCGCGCCTCCTGGGTCATGTTCTTGTGGGCGTGGGCGCGGTTGGCGTCGCCGATCAGCACCACCTGGGGCACCCCGGCGTTGAGCGACTCGACCAACCCGGTGACCAGGTTGGTGGCGCCCGGCCCCAGCGTCGCGTCGCACACGCCGGGCCGGCCGGTGACCCGCGCGTAGGCGTCGGCGGCGTTGGCGGCCGCGCGCTCGTCGTTGACCAGGTGGTGGGTCAGGCCGAGCTCGGCGAGCGCGCCGTAGAACGGCAGGAGCTGGAACCCGCCCATGCCGAACATCGGCCCGACGCCGTGGGCCTTGAGCATCTCGGCCAAGGCCATGCCGCCGCCCAGGCGCCGCGCGGTGTTGGTCCCGTCGTTGCCGTCTCGGTCGCTCATTGGTGCACCTTGTTGCGCTATTCGTTGCGCCCTTTATGGCAGGCGAGGACGGCCTCGACAAACTCGATGGCGGTCATGCCGGCGCGCGCGCCGAACGCCGCGGCGGTGGCGTTGACCCGCGACAGCACGCCGTCCCGGTAGGTCGAGAGCCCGTCGCCGATGCGCGCGCTCGCCGCCGCCACGGTGGCGCCCGCGATGGCGCGCGCATCCAGGGCCGGCAAGCGGCTGACGCCCGCCGCCTCGAT
>JADFIH010000055.1 GCA_022566715.1 Pseudomonadota bacterium
CGCACAACCAATCGCTAGCGTTCGCCGATCCTCTAGCGGTCGACGCACTCAAAGGTGGCGACCCCGTCCGGCACGTCATTCGGAATATACTCAGCGTCGCGATCGTATTGGGAGCAATGAAGGCGCGCCTGGGTGGACGCCCTCGTTAGATCGTCCAGGTCGCCCCACACGCGCGAGCGCAACCCGCTCAAAACAATATTCTGTGGCGTCACACTCTTGGTCCGAAACGCCGCCAGCCCTGCCTTCTGCAAGGCGCCCGAAAACCGCTCCTGATCTTCAGGCTTCGCCCAGGGAAAGAAGGACACAGTCGCAAATATTGTCGGGTCCACGCCAAATCTCTCTTGAACCCGTTCGAACCATTCCTTCCGCACCGGCTGCAACTTTTCCTGCTGGTCCAACTGGGCGTAGATGGCCGTCAACATGTTCACGGGACCGCCGCCGGCCTTTCCAGCCGCGCGAAGAGCCTCAAACGCCGCCGCCGCCTCTTCGTATCGCTCCAGGCTGAACAAGGCCAAACCACGAAACCATTCGAAAAATCCCTTTGGGTTCAGCCGTTTCGCCTCGTCAACGCGGCGCAATCCTTCCTCCGGCCTGCCGGCCCAAACCAGTATTCCGGCGAGTTCAACAAGTGCCCCTGAATGATAGGGCGCGAGATCGACGGCGCGCTGCGCTTGGGTCAGAGCCCGTTCGTTCTGCCCCTGGCGTGCCGCATATCGGGCATCCAGACGGTAGGCAAAATCTGTCGGAGTCTCGAGCGCCTTCGCCAATAGGGGTTCGAACGCGGCAAAAGCCTCTTTTTGGGTCTCCGCGCCAACCTCACGCCACCAGTCAGGGTTGGCCCGCTGGGCCGCCTCCAGGTATGTCGCCGCCAGAAGACCGATGGCGCTGGGGTAGGTGGGGTCGAGCTCGACCGCCTTTTTGAAGAACGCGTTGGCCAACCCGTTGTCAATAGCTGTGAAGCGGTCGATGTGTTTCAGGCCTTGACGGTATGCCTCCCAGGCCTCGGGGCTGTCGGTCTCCCGCCTTTGGGCTTCAATCCGCTGCTCCTTGCTGACACTCGCCGCCAGACCCGCGACGATCTTGTCGTTGATTTCATCCTGCAAGGCGAATATGTCGGCGGCATCTCCATCGAACTTCTCGGCCCAGACATGGTTGCCGGAGAGCGCGTCGATGAGCTGAGCGTTGACCCGGATTGTGCCGTCGGCGCGCCGGATGCTGCCTTCCAGCACATAGCGAACGCCCAATTCCTCGGCCACCTGCTTGATCTTCACCGGCGTGCCCTTGTAGGTGAAGGTCGAGTTGCGCGAGACGACGAAGATCGTCGATATCTTGGACAGATCGGTGATCAGGTCGTCGACGAAACCGTCGACGAAATAGTCCTGCGCCGCATCGCCGGTGAGATTTTCGAAGGGCAGCACCGCGAGCGAGGGCCGGTCGGGGAGCGGGAAGGCCATGCGTTCGAGCGAGGCGGCCTCGACGCTCGGCAGGCTTTCGCGGATGGCAAAGTTCCAAATCGCGCCGCCGCCGATCACGATGATCAGAACCGCTGCGGCCGCCACCACCCAACGCGTCGGCATTTGCCGGGGGACCTTGGCCGTGATCAGCGTGCCCGCGGCTTCGGGCGCCAGTAGGACGCGGTAGACCTGAATGGGCTTGGCGATGTTCTTGACCTTCTGCGGCCCCAGGTTTTCGTAGCCCAATTCCAGCTTGTTCTGGACCTGGTCGAAAGCGCCACCGGAGATGAAGATGCCGCCGGGGTCGGCCAGACCTTCCAGGCGCGCAGCCACGTTGACCCCGTCGCCATGGATGTCGTCGCCTTCAACGATGATGTCCCCCACATTGACGCCGATGCGGAACTCGATCCGCTTGTCCTCGGGGACGCCCTCGTTGCGGCTCGCCACGGTGCGTTGGATTTCCGCCGCACACTGCACGGCGTCCACGACACTGGCGAACTCGGCAAGGATGCTATCGCCGGCGGTGCTGACGATACGCCCCGCATGCTCGGCGATGTGGGGGTCGGTGATTTCGCTGTGGAGCGCCCGGAGCGCGGCGCGGGTTCCCGACTCGTCCGCTTCGATCAGCCTGGAATAGCCGACCACATCGGCGGCGAGGATCGCCGTCAGCCTACGCTCGTCGCGCCCGTTTGCCATGCCACCCCCCGGTGCGCCGTGGAACTAGAACTGCCGGCATCAAAGACGGTTGGGAGTCAGAAACACTATCGGGGATCGCGGGGGAATGGAACGTGCGGATATGCGCTCAGGTCGTGAAAATCTTCACATCGCCGCGACCCGATATTGGATAGTCGGATCTAGCGAACAGAACCCTCAATCCCCGCGGCGAACTTCCGCCATGTCGTTCCACACCCACGTGGCGATAAACTTTCCGTCCCGCACGAGGAAGCGGTCGATGTAGCGGATGCCCGAGAACGCCGTGCCGTCGGGCCACTCGCCGGTCAGCGTCCCGATGCTGTAGACGATCGTGCCGTCCGGCGTTTCGGCCTCGTCGAAGCGCTCGAACACCTTGCGCACGTTACGGTAGCGGCCTTTGGACCCTTCGATCAGCTCTTCGAGTTGGGTGTACTGGCGATTACCGGGAAATGTCATCGTAAAGCCGGGCGCCAGCATGGCTCGGGCGCCGTCCAGGTCGCGCGCTTCCATGGTGCGCAGATAGGCCGCCACCATCCGCGAGGCCGAGCCCTCGGCCAGGTCCTCGGGCTCCAAGCCCCGCTCCTTGATCGCCGCGTTCCGCATGTCTTTCCTCCAGCCCCGCTACTCGGCGTCCAGATCGGCCCCGACGAGGCGCAGCGACCAGATAAAAATCTTGTACCACACGAAGCCGATAAAAAAGACATAGGCCAGGAGGCCGGGCAGCATCAGAATCTCCAAGTTGTTGCGTTGAAGGACGGGCAGGCCCGAGGTGTTGAACCACCACATGCCGCCGACGGCGATCACCAGGACGGCGGCGCCGGCGATCACGAGCGCGCTGAGTATCTTGTAATTGAGCGGCATGGCTTATCCGTGTTCCCGGCACCATTGGCCGGCGCACCTGGTGGGTCAAGCTTGCCGTGCCGGTGGTGTCTCGGTTTGAACTTTGATGCGCTGAAAACGAAAAGCGGATTCGCCTATTACCCAGGAGCCGGACTGCGGATGCTAAAGCCAAGCCCAAACATGGACTGCCTATACCCCTCGCTCCGTCCCGTTTTGCATCCTTTGTGTGATCGCGCGGTCGATTAGGTTCTGAACGGTGCGGTCGACATTTTTCAGATCGATTAGTTTCATGAATCCGATAGGTCCCAACTCGCTAAATAACCGGCCGAACACTTCGTCAGCAAAGCTGCTGGAGACTATTGGGACGCCAGCCAAATCAACATGAAGCTTCGATCCAGGATTCATCGAAAGTAAATTCGTTATTTTTTTCTTTACTGATTTCCCCGCCTCGCGAGAACCGACCGATACTGCTTCATTTTTCAAAACAAACGTCATCTCGCCTTCAGTTGAGTCTTCGAATTTTCGCTCTATGTAATCGAATGGCGGATCATGTTTTACGCCACCGAATCGAAGCGCTTGCTCCAGCAAACCTTCCTTACCGCAGTCTATTCGCACCAATACGACCGTTCCCGGGTAAATACGGGGCCGATCATTTACAATGCGGAGCTGGTCTCCCGCACTAGCCAATAGGCTTGCGTTACCGGAGTGAATTTGAAAGCGGCCTCCGGAAATTGTAGCCACAGAATAGCTGCCGAACAGTCCGTTACCGGCGTTGGAGCCTCGGTCGCGAGTAACGCCTTCCTTGATCGCATTTTCGAGCGCTCTATCATGGTTCTGGATGCCGAGCGAACGTGGAATGCCGATTCCCGCATCCGCAACGACAAACTCGACATTCTGGGTTTCGGCGAATGTAGTCGCCTGTACAAAGCCGCCGTGCTCCGTTTGCGCATGATTAAGAACGTTGTCGGTAATTTCGTTTAGCGACCACTCCAAGGCTTTCAGACCCGAACGGTCGATCTTCGACAAGGAAGAAAGTATTACGTTAATAACGCGGTCTACAGCCGCGTGCTGTTCATCCGGATTGCGATATCTTATTGCCGGAACGTGCTGCATTCCTTCGAATGTCGATTGCTCGTACCGCCGTGGATCAATGTAATATGCCCAGTTAGCATTCCGAAATAACGCCGCAAGGATGGGATCGTCCGGCAGTACGAGTTCGATGTCTACGCCTTCGGCCTGACATTTCTCACAGAGTGCGACTATCGGAAGCATGAAGCTCTCGAATACGGAGGTGCAGCCACTAAAATCGAGCCGCATGTCCTGATACCCCTGCCGTTCCGTCAGCACATACAGAGCGCTTGCAAATTTTCGCAATTCGCTTGGCGAGATTTGCCCAGTGATTTTGATGTTATTTTGATGCCACTCTATCGGGCGAACAGGTTCAGTCATTAGTTTCGGTTTCCGCCAATTTACAGTAAATATTGGTGAATAATTTGCATAACAATCTTCGCCGCTGATTACCGGATAGATATTTTATCCGGTCGACGGCTACCGACGCGAATTATTTAGGCGCTCCCCTCCCGAGCATTGCCCCGCAGGGGCCGAGCATTGCCCTTTGGGGGCGGCGGGGCTATCACTAGAGGAGGCCTTTTGCCCGCCAGTTCACAATAAGCCTATGTCTTATAGGGAGAATTTGCCTTGTGGGCATGACCATCTCCGAGAAGATCATCGCCAAGGCCTGTGGCCGCGAAACCGTCACGCCCGGCGAGATCGTCACCTGCCAAGTCGGCCTCGCCATGTTCCACGATTCGAGCGGCCCGCGCCGCCAGGCGCCGGCCCTCAAGGAGCTGGGGCGCGACGTCTGGGACCCGGACAAGGTCGTCTGCATCACCGATCACTATGTGCCCGCGGTCGACGCGCTCAGCGCGGAGATCCTGAAAATCACTCGCGACTGGTGCGCCGAACAGGGCATCACGAACTTCTACGACCAGCAGGGTATTTGCCACGTCGTGTTGCCCGAGCGCGGGCATCTCCATCCCGGCCTGTTCGCGGTGGGGGGCGATTCCCATTCGCCGACGGGCGGCGCGTTCGGGGCCTTCATGATCGGCATCGGCGCCACCGATATGACCGGCGTTCTGGCGACCGGTGAAATCTGGGTCCAGGTGCCGCACACCATCGTGGTGCGCTGGAGCGGCGCGCTCGCGCCCACGGTCACGGCGAAGGACATGATGCTCGCCCTGTGCGCCCGCATCGGCCTCAACGGCGCGGGCTACAAGGTGGTCGAGTTCATGGGCGAGGCCGTGACCGCGCTGCCCATGGATGAGCGCATGGTGCTGCCCAACATGACCGCCGAAGTCGGCGCCAAGACCGGCATCATCGCGCCCGACCAGGTGACGCTCGATTACCTCGCCGGGGCGGGCGCCGCGACCGAGGGCGCGCTCGACTGGTTCAGCGACGACGACTGCGTCTACGAGCAGGTGCTGGAGTTCGATGCGGACGCGTTGTCGCCCCAGGTCGCCGCGCCGCACAGCCCGGCCAATTCGAAGGGCGTCGAGACCTATAACGGCGTGCGCGTCGATCAGGCCTATATCGGCGCCTGTACCGGGGCGAAGCTCGCCGATCTGCACATGGCCGCCGAGGTGGTGCGCGGCAAAAAGGTCGCCAAGACCACGCGGTTCATGGTCGCGCCCGCCTCGACGCGCATCACCCAGGCCGCGGCGAAGGACGGAACCCTGGAAACCCTGACCGAGGCCGGCGCCATCCTGCTGCCGTCGGGCTGCGGCGCCTGCGCCGGGCTTGGGGCCGGCGTCCTGGCCGAGGACGAGGTCTGCATCTCCAGCACCAACCGGAACTTCCAGGGCCGCATGGGCGCGTCGAGCGCCAAGGTATATCTCGCCTCGCCCTACACCGTGGCCGCTGCCGCGGTCGCCGGCCGCATCGCCGATCCGCGCGAGTTCGTTTCGGCCGGGGCGCTCTCGCCATGAGCGGGGGACGCGCCTGGGTCTACGGCGACGACATCAACACCGACGTACTCTATCCCGGCGCCTATCTGAAGGGACCCATCGAAGAGGCGGCGAAGCATTGCCTCGAGGCGATCGATCCCACCTTCGTGCCCAACGTCAGGAAGGGCGACATCGTGGTGGGCGGCGAGAACTTCGGCATCGGATCGTCGCGCGAGGGGGCCGCCGAAGTTCTCTTGATGCATGGCGTTCCCGTGGTGCTCGCGAAGTCCTTCGCCCGCATTTTCTACCGCAACGCCTTCAACGTCGGCCTCGTGGCCCTGGTCTGCAAGGATACGAACCGCATCGCCAAGGGCGACGACCTAAACATCGATGCCGCCGCCGGCACGGTGGAGAACAAAAGCAAGGGCGAAACCTATTCCTGCGAGACGGTGCCGCCGCACCTCATGGAGATCGTGAATGACGGCGGCCTCGTGCCGCACCTGAAAAAGAGATTCGGGAGGACAAGTTGACCGATTACGTGCCGCTGCGTCAGCTGCTTCAGGGCCCGGACATCGTCGTGGCGCCGGGCTGCTACGACGCCTTTTCCGCGCTGCTTATCGCCAAGGCGGGGTTCTCGCTCGCCTACCTTTCGGGCGCGTCCGTGTCTTTCACGCAGATCGGCCGGCCCGACATCGGCCTGGTCAGCATGCACGAGGTCGCACAGGTCGTAAGTTCGATCAAGGAGTACAACGATATACCGTTGGTGGTCGACGGCGATACCGGCTTCGGCAACGCGCTCAACGTCATCCGCACGGTGCGTCTGTTCGAGCGGGCCGGGGCCGCGGCCATACAGCTTGAAGACCAGACCATGCCGAAACGCTGCGGCCACCTAAAAGGCAAGTCGCTGGTCACCGCGGGCGAGATGGTGGGCAAGATCAAGGCGGCCACCGATGCGCGCCGAGGCGAGGACTTTCTCATCATCGGCCGCACCGATTCGATCGCCGTCGAAGGTTTCGACAAGGCGTTGGAGCGCGCCGAGCGTTATGTCGAGGCCGGCGTCGACGTGCTGTTCATCGAAGCGCCGCAGTCGCGCGAGCAGATGCAAACCCTGACCTCGCGGTTCAAGGGCCGCGTGCCGCTGCTGGCGAACATGGTGGAGGGCGGCCAGACGCCCATCCTGAGCGCGGCCGAGTTGCAGGAGCTCGGCTACGCGCTGGTCATATTTCCGGGCGGCCTGATCCGCGCTTATACCTATATGGCGGGCGAATACCTGAAGAGCCTGAAGGAGAGCGGCAGCACCGATTCCTACCGCCACCGCATGCTCGACTTCGATCAGCTCCAGGACGTCCTGGGCACGGCCGCGGTGCTCGACGCCGGAGCGCGTTACGACGCGGAGAACTTCGGCGGTTAGACCGCCATGACCGAAAGGGCCAACTATCTCAGCGTCGAAGACCTCGTGGCGCGCATCGCCGACGGGGCGCTGCTCGCCATCCCCGCGAACGAGAGCGGCGTCGCCATGGCGGCGACGCGCGCCCTGATTCGGCGCGGCGTCAAGGACCTGCGGCTCCTCACCGTTCCGGTGAGCGGCATCCAGGCCGACCTGCTGATCGGCGCGGATGCCGTGGCCTGACGCACCGGTTCGCCGGCGCCGCCAAGAGATCATGGACAGGGCGACTCCGCGCCGCTAGTTTGCCGCGGACCGGAAATGGGCGGTTCGCCGTCCAACCCATGGAGGCCCTGCCATGCGCGCCCGCACTCTCGCGGCAACGGCCGTGGTTCTCGTAACCGCCGCCTGCACCGCCAACACCTTCGACAATCCAAAAGTGACCGAGCTGATCGTGAGCCCGAAGAGCGTCAATCCGGGCGAGGCGGTCACCTTTCGTTTCAAATTGGAGTACGGCGGGCCGTGGAACGACATTCGATCCATCGAGTTGACCGGATTACCCGCGAACACCCTGGCGGCCAACACGGTCACCACGATCAACGTCCCGGCGGCGGCGGGCGAGATCGCCGAAACGGTCATTCTGATTAATAAGCCCGCGAAGGACGGCGTCTATCCGCTGAAGTTCAAGGTGACCGTGCGCAATAGTCCCGGCGTCAACATTGGCGCCGTCGGCCCGCTGACCATCAACGACGTTCCGGGGAGCTTCCAGTTCGCCTCCTTCGAGCCCGCCTCGCACAGCATCGGCGCCTGCCCCGGCCGGCTCAAGTTCATCACCCTCAAGTACCTCGCTTCGGACGAGAACGGCGCCACCGATGTGACCGCGCCGAAGATCGTCGGGGTCGAACCCGCGGGCCTGTTCGATGCGCCCCTGGCGTTACGCACGCCCAAGAATCCGAATGTGATCGCGGAACTGGTGACGACGCCGGTGGCGGTCAATTGCAACGCCCGGGCGCCGCAGGTCTGGCAATGGACCCTGGCCGCGACCGACATCGACACGCCGAACGAATCGCAATCCCCGGTCCCGCTCTTCATCACCGAATACGTCACCAGCCCGTAGGGAACTTCCGCAGTCCCGCAACCTGGCTATGGGAAATACCTCCCTCCCCCTTGATGGGCTGAGGTTTGACCGTGGCGCCGCTGGGTTCCCTCCCTCTTTGTGGGGGAGGGTTAGAGCGTTTCCAGTTCACTAGGAATCGCTCAAGGCCGCTAGGCGGCCCGCCGGTTATCCGGCGCGCCCGCGCAGGCGCGGCCATCCTTAATTCATCCGAGATTGGCCGGTCCGCGGCCGTGAGCGATAAAAGCTAGAGTCGTTCCGTCCAAGTCGGAACGACTCTAGAACGGTAACTCGCCCGGCGCGGCATCAGCAGCCCGCACGTCCTCGGGCGCGATGCATTGGGGATCGTCGTTGCGGACCGCGTTAACGTGCCGGCCGACGCGGGTGATGGCAAAGGAGATCGCCGAGGGCCGGAGCAGGTCCAGCAGCGGTTCGATCTCCTCCCCTGAATTCGTCAGCCAGACTTCGAAATCATCCGGCTCGACGACCACGGGCATGCGGTGGTGCAGGCCGCGGACGCTTTCGCTCGCCGCCGCCGTTACGATGGCGAAGGTTTCCACGAGATCGCCCGCGCTTACCGGATTCGCACCGCCCGAGTCACCGCCGGCCGTCCAACGCTCCCACACTCCGGCCAACGCCATCGGCGCGCCGTCCTTGCGGGTAACGCGGTAGGGCTGGCGCTGGCCGTCCTCTGTCCGCCATTCGTAATAACCGTCCGCCGGAACGAGGCAGCGCCGCGACCGGAAGGCTTCGCGGAAGGCCGGCTTCTCCGCCACGGTTTCGCCGCGCGCGTTGATCATGCGCGAGGCAATCGAAATGTCCTTCGCCCAGCTTGGCACGAGACCCCAGCGCATCGTCCCAAGCGCGCGCCGGTGTTGGCCTTGGCCTTCGCCCGCCCGCACCACGGGAACGCTCTGGGTCGGCGCGATATTGTAGCGCGGCCGGAGGTTCGGCGATTCGGCGAAATCGAAGAGATGCCGCAGGGCCTCGAGCGGCGTGGTCAGGGAATAGCGCCCGCACATGGCCCCAGTCTAAAACGGTTCCGGCCTGATCAGAACCGCTCTAGCTTTTTGCCGCTCACGGCCGCGGGTCCGCGCCTGGACGGGCGCGCCGGATTAGCGGCGGACCGCCTCGCGGCCGCCTCGAACCGTTTTCAGGGGCCGGGAGCCGAATTTTAGCCGCCCACGTCCATTCACGAGTTAGGGATCAGGACGCCACGGAGCCGGACTGTCGCGCTAATCATGATATGCTCGCCCGCACCGGCGCCCACGGACGGCTTTTTTTGAGTGACCAATCCATGGGGATGTGGAATATAGTCCCATGCTGACCCACCAAGAAATCTGGAACGGCATCGACGCGCTGGCCTCCAAGAACGGCCTGTCGCCGTCGGGCCTTGCGAAGCGGGCCGGACTTGACGCCACGACCTTCAACGTCAGCAAGCGGCGTTCGCGCGGCGGGCGCATGCGCTGGCCCAGCACCGAAAGCATTGCCAAGATTCTCGACGCCACGGGCGCGAGCATGGAGGATTTCGTCGTTCTGGTGACCAACCGCCCGGCCCGCGGGAATGGCGCGGCCCAGGGCGTCCCGGTCATCGGCTTTGCCCAGGCGGGCCAGCGCGGGTTCTTCGACGATGCGGGCTTCCCGGCCGGGGAAGGCTGGGAAAAGGCCGACCTGCCGGCGCTCGCCGATCCCGACGCCTATGCCTTGAAGGTCAGCGGGGACAGCATGTTGCCCCTGTACCGGAACGGCGACACCGTCATCGTCTCTCCCGCCGCCGGTGTAAAAACGGGCGACCGCGTTGTCGTCAAGACGCAAAGCGGCGAGGTGATGGCAAAGCAATTGGCGCGGCGCACGCCCGACGCCGTCGAGCTGCACTCCTTCAACGCCGATTTCTCCAACCTGACCATTCCCGCCAATCAGATCGTTTGGATGGCTCGCATTATCTGGGCGAGCCAGTAGGATGCTGGGGGCTTTCGCCGCCCCTACCCCCGCCCTAGATTGGAACGATCGATGACGCTCGGCGTCTATTACTTCGACGGCGAATGGTTTGACGAGCCTCCGCGGATCGTGGGGCCGATGAGCCATGCCTTTTGGATGTCCTCGGTGGTGTTCGACGGCGCCCGCGCCATCGGCGGTCTGGTTCCCGATCTCGATCTCCACTGCGAACGCTTGATGCGCTCGGCGGACGCGATGTACCTGGCGCCAACGCTCGAGGCCAAGGAGATCGCCGCGTTGTGCCGCGAGGGCGTGCGCCGCCTGCCCCGCGATAAGGACTTCTACATCCGCCCCGCCTTTTACGCCGAAGAGGGCTTCATCAACCCGGTGCCCGAAAGCACGCGTTTCGTGCTGGCCATCTACGACGCGCCGATGCCCCGGTTCAAGGGATTCAGCGCCTGCCTGTCGAGCCAGCGCCGGCCCGCGCGCGACATGGCGCCGACCAACGCCAAGGCCGCCTGCCTTTATCCCAACGGGGCGCGGGCGCTGCGCGACGCCGAGGCGCGCGGGTACGGCAACGCGATTCTGCTCGACCCCAACGGCAACGTGGCCGAGTTCGCCACCGCCAATATCTGGATCGCCAAGGACGGCGTGGCTTACACGCCGGTCGAGAACGGGACCTTCCTGTCGGGCGTCACGCGGCAACGTGTGGCCAAGCTGCTGCGCGATTCGGGGCTGGAAGTCGTCGAGCGGACGATCAGCTTCGAGGACATTCTGGCCGCCGACGAAGTCTTCAGCACGGGTAATTACCAGAAGGTGGCCCCTGCGACTCGCGTCGAGGATCGCGACCTGCAGCCGGGACCCGTGTCGCGCAAGGCCTACGACCTTTACCTCGACTACGCGAAGGGCTTCGACGTTTTCTAGGGCCTTCTCCGCTCTGGTTGATCCACGCATAACCTCGATTCGGCCAAGGCCGCCTCCCCCTTGTTCGAGGGGGCTGAGATTGGACCGTGGCGTAGAGGACACCAAGGGACCTCCGGTGGAAGTCCCGATTGTCCGAACGTAAAGCGTCGGCCTTCGGGGCGCCGCGTAAGCCAAGCGAAGGGGTGTCTTTTTATTACGCCCCTCCCTCACAAGGGATGGGGTTCCAAAGGACGCCTTTTACGGGGGCCCCTCGAAATAAGGGGCGGGTTTTCGCTTTACGTCCAAGGCGCGGGACTTCGGCGGTGTCGCCATCAAGGGGAATGCCGCGAGAGGGGTTTTGGTGCGGGCGCGAGTGGTGATTGCTGGCCCGCGCCCAAGCGGGTACAACATGCCCGCGCGCGGCCCACCGGCGGCGCACCCGCACACCCACTGGCGCGGACGGAAGGGCCCAGACCTTCATTCATGGTGGCGAGCGTTCTTTCCCTCTTCCGCCTGTCGTTGGGCTCGGCCCGCGATCTGGCGCCGATCGTTCTTGTCATTGCGTTTTTTCAACTGGTGATCCTGCGCCAGCCCCTGCCGGACCTTGCCTCGATCGCGGTGGGGCTGGTGCTGGTCACGCTCGGCCTCACGCTCTTCGTGCAGGGCCTGGAGATGGGCCTCTTCCCCCTGGGCGAAAGCATGGCCCACGGCTTCGCCCGCAAGGGCAGCGCGATCTGGCTGCTGGCGTTCGCTTTCTGCCTCGGGTTCGCGGCAACCGTGGCCGAACCCGCCCTGATCGCCGTCGCCGGCGAAGCGGCGCGGGCGGCGGCCGAGGGCGGGCTGATCGCCCCGGCCCCGGAAACGGTGGAGAGCTTCGCCTTCGGGCTGCGCATGACCGTCGCCGTCGCCGTCGGCGTCGCGCTGCTCATCGGCATCATGCGCATTGTCCGCGGCTGGCCCATCCACTGGCTGATTATCGGCGGCTATGTGCTGGTGATCGCGGTAACGCCGTTGGCGCCAGAGGAAATCGTCGGCGTCGCCTACGATTCGGGCGGGGTCACCACGGGGACAATTACCGTGCCGCTGATCACCGCGCTGGGCGTCGGTCTGGCGCAGATGATCAAGGGCCGCAACCCGATGATCGAGGGCTTCGGGCTGATCGCGCTGGCCAGCCTGACGCCCATACTCTTTGTCATGGCCTACGGCATCTTTTGGACGCGGTTCGTCTGACATGCTTTTCACCAACCTGTTGGACACCAGCCTCGAGACCATGCGCGACGTCGCCCCCATCATTCTGGTCTTGTTCTTCTTTCAGGCGGTGGCGCTGCGCCGGCCCGTGCCCCACCTGCGGCGCACCCTCTTCGGTTTCCTCTACGTATTGATCGGCCTGACGCTGTTCCTGGTCGGCCTGCGCGAAGCGCTCTTTCCGCTCGGCGAACTCATGGCCCGGCAACTGACCGCGCCGGCGTTTATCGACCCCGTCGCCGCGCAGGCCGGGACCTTCGCCGCGCAGTGGTGGGACTACGGCTGGGTTTACGCCTTTGCCGCCGCCATCGGGTTCGCCACCACGATCGCCGAGCCGTCTCTGATCGCCGTGGCGATCAAGGCACGCCAGGTCTCGGGCGGCGCCATCAGCGTCTGGGGGCTGCGCGTCGTCGTGGCGATCGGCGTGGCCTTCGGCGTCGCCCTGGGCTCCTTCCGGATCGTCACCGGGACGCCGCTGGTGCCTTACATTCTGGCGGCCTACACCATCGTCATCATCCAGACCGCGTTCTCGGCGCGAACGATCATCCCACTCGCCTACGACACGGGCGGCGTGACCACCTCGACCGTCACGGTTCCCCTGGTGGCGGCGCTGGGTCTGGGCCTCGCAACGACGATTCCCGACCGAAGCGTCCTGATCGACGGATTCGGCCTCATCGCCTTCGCTAGCGTCTTCCCCATCATCACTGTCCTGGGCTATGCCCAGATCGGCGCCTGGGTGACGGCCCACGGCGCCAAGAGGAGAAAAAGAGCATGAAATTCAAACTCATCATGGCCTTGGTCGACGAGCAGGACACCGAGGCGATTCTCAAGGCCGCGAGGGAGGCCGGCTGTACCGGTGCCACTGTCGTCACCAGCGCCCGCGGCGAGGGATTGGAGCCGGGAAAGACCTTCTTCGGTCTGGACCTGTCGGGCCAGCGCGACCTGTTGATATTTCTCGTGGCCGATCAGCTGAGCCGCGATATCCTGGAAACCATTGCGAAGACGGGGGATTTCGAAGGGAAATCCGGCGCGGGCATTGCCTTCCAGCTGGGAATCGAGGATGCCATCGGGCTCTCCTCCCAGATGGAGACCTTGAGCCACGAAATCGAAGACCAAATATGACCAACGAACCCCATATACGAGTCGGCGAGGTCATGCAGCGCGAGGTGCATACCGTCGACCCCATGACGACGGTGCGCGAGGCGCTTCAAGCCATGGCCAAGTACAAAGTGAGTTCAATGGTGATCGAGCGCCACGATAAAACCGACGAGTTCGCGCTGATCGTCGTGAGCGATATTGCCGGCGAGGTGATCGCCGCAAATAGATCGCCCGACCGGGTAAGCGTTTACGAAATCATGTCCAAACCCGTTCTCACGCTCGATGAGGATATGCACATCAAATACGGTATCCGGCTCCTGCACCGGTTCGGGCTGTCGCGCGGCCTGGTGACGGACCACGAGCGCAATCTCGTGGGGATCGTCACCCTGCGCGACATGGTTCTGCGCTACGCCAAAGCCGACGCGGGGCCGCAATAATCGTGCCGCCGCGCCGTCCTCTTCACGGCCAACAGGGCGCGGACGGCGCATGAGAGATCCGGTATTCGTGCTCGCCGGACTGGCGCTGCTCTTTCTCGGCGGCGATTTCCTGGTTCGGGGCGCCGTCTCCTTGGCCAAGCGCCTCGAAATCGCGCCGCTTGTCATCGCCATAACGGTCGTTGCGTTCGGAACCTCGGTGCCGGAGTTGATCGTCAGCCTCGACGCCGCGTTGGAGGGGGCGCCGGCGATCGCCATCGGCAACGTGGTCGGGAGCAACATCGCCAACATTTTGCTCGTGCTGGGCCTTTCGGCGATTCTGGCTCCCATTGTCATCGAGGGCGTACCGGCCCAGCGCAACACCCTCTACATGGTCCTGGCCAGCCTTATTTTCGTCGGCGTTGCCTGGGGCGGGGAGGTCGTGCGGTGGGAGGGGATCGTCCTCTTCCTCTTGCTCTTGACGTTCCTGTTCGCCTCCTATCGCCAGGCGCGGCGCGACGAGTCCGCGCAGGTGACCTATCAGGAAGAGGTCGAGCAGTTCGGCGCGGATTCGCACTCCCCGATGGTGCTGGCCGCATTCATCGTTGGCGGGTTGGCCGGCCTGGTCATCGGCGCCTCACTCCTCGTCGAGGGCGCGGTCGAAATTGCCCGGTCTCTCGGCGTGTCGGAGGCGGTCATCGGCCTGACCATGGTCGCCTTCGGAACATCGCTTCCCGAACTCGTCACGTCCCTCGTCGCCATCGCCCGCAAACACGGCGACGTTGCGATCGGCAATATTCTGGGCAGTAACCTGTTCAATATTCTCGGTGTCTTGGGGATCACCGCCATCGTGATCGACGTGCCCGTGCCTAATCAGGTGCTTAGCTTCGATATCTGGATCATGTTGGGTGCGGCGGTCCTCCTCATTCCCTTCACGCTGCGTTGGATTTCCATGAGCCGTCCCATCGGCATCCTCCTGTTCGTGGCATACATCGCCTACGTCGGGGCGCAATTCGGCGTCGATCTGCCGGGCGCCGCGGCCATCGGCTAACGGATACCGATGGCCGGCCGGGGGCCAAGCGTCGCGCTCGTCACCGGGGCCGCCCACCGCATCGGACGGGCGATCGCGCTCGACCTCGCCAAGGCCGGTTGGGCCGTGGCGGTCCATTACAAGGAGTCGGAAGAGGCGGCCGGCACGACAGCCGCCGAAATAGAGGCCTCCGGTGGCCGGGCGCGGGCCATCCACGCCGACCTCGCGCGCGCGGCGGATGCGGAACAGCTGATCCCCCGCGTCGCCGGCGCGCTTGGGCCCGTCGCTTGCCTGATCAACAACGCGTCCGTTTTCGAGAACGACGCCCTCGGCAGCGCGACGGCGGAAACGTGGGATGCGCATTTGGACACAAATCTGCGCGCGCCAATGTTGCTCATGCAGTCGTTCGCCGCCGGGCTGCCCGACGGCGCCGAAGGCAACATCATCAACATTCTCGACCAGCGGGTTTGGAACCTGACGCCGCATTTCATGTCCTACACGGTGAGCAAGGCAGGACTGTGGACGCTGACCCAGACGGCGGCGCTCGCCCTGGCGCCGCATATCAGAGTGAACGGGATCGGACCGGGGCCGGTGCTCCCCAGCAGCCGTCAGAACGAGTCGGATTTCGAAAGACAGGTCGCGGCCTTGCCGCTGGGGCACGGGCCGGGGGTCGAGGAGATCTGCGCCACCGTCCGCTTCATCCTCGAGGCCAAATCGATGACCGGCCAGATGATCGCCCTGGACGGCGGCCAACACCTGTCCTGGGGCACGCCCGGGCCCCCGGCGCCCTTCGAATAGGCCCCAAAATCGGCTTGATCCGGTGGGCCGCCGGGCGCAAAGTGCGGCCTCGATGACGGCCTCCCGGGATACCAAAACAAACGTCCAGCCCCTGCGGCTCGCCGATGCCGAGCGCGGCGCGCGCCACGTTTTCGTGCGCGATCTCGAGCTCAACGTCGAGATCGGCGTCCACCGGCACGAGCGCCGGCGCAGCCCGTTGGTGCGGATCAACATCGACCTCACCGTGGCGGAAGGGCCGACGCAGGTCGATGACCGGCGGGCAAATGTC